>CAJXZG010000044.1 GCA_913063265.1 uncultured Prolixibacteraceae bacterium
AAGGTTCAATCGTAAAACTAACATATTAGCTCGCCCGCAGTCCGCCTACAGGAAAATGCGTTAAGAAATTTAGGGAATGGAGCGTCAAAAAAGAAAATTTGTTTGACCCAGACCGAGTGGAGCGAGCGTCAGGGGAGTTTATTTTCTTTTAGCGGAATTCACTAAATTTTAGCAATTTTTATGTCAGCGGCGGCATTTCCTGCCTGCCGAAGTGCGGCACGCAGGCAGGTTTGCTTCCTTTTTTTTGCTGCAGAAAAAAAGGAAGTCGCAGCGAAGCGAGAAATTAATCCAAATTGAATTTTCTTTATAAGAATCGCCAAAATAAAGTATCTCTTATTAGTCATAACTTTATTTGTTGGAAACCCAAAGAAGCACGGAGGGGATTGTTAAATGATTTATTTGGAGTTGATTGAAAAGTGAAAGGCCTAATTTTCTGCAGGTTTATCTTCCTGAGAGCTAACAATAGAAATATTCTTTTGCAGTATAACCGTGTTTGCAATGGTAATTTTTTCTTTGTTATCGGTTTTGATATGTACAAAAAAGAAGGTGATATCATTTACTGTTCCTTCAATAACAAAGTCTTTTTCAATCAGTTTTATGTGATCGCCTATTTTTAGGGGATGGTTAAAAAAGAGAATTAGTCCGGCTGTCATATTCGAAAGCAGCGACCACTGTGCAACAAAGGCAACACCCAATACGGCTAAAATTGAAGAAACAAAAACTACCAAATCAGATTGTTTTACTCCCCAGATTGCCGAG
The DNA here is from genome assembly GCA_913063265.1 of uncultured Prolixibacteraceae bacterium. GTDB lineage: Bacteria > Bacteroidota > Bacteroidia > Bacteroidales > Prolixibacteraceae > Draconibacterium. Next base: position 760 of record CAJXZG010000044.1, read on the forward strand.
ATAAAAACCACTGCTGTTAAAGTCAGCAAAATGTTAATCATTCGAAGCGTAATTTTACGTCTCTGCAGCGTAAAATTGATTCTTTTCAGCACATTGTTTACACCCCGGCGTGTAAAAATGTGCGCCAGGCTTATAACCACCACTACAACAATCGTTTGAATAATTTGCAATACATAAGTTTCCATTCAGTTGTAAATTATTTAGCAGCAAAAATAATAAATCCTTTGTACTCAAACGTATTTTTAACTCTCCGCTCAATTATAAAATATCAAAAAGAAAGATTAAATAAACGATACAGATATCATTATAATAAACGAATGCTCAATTCTGTTATTTAAACTAAATTCAAATTATATTTATTTTACATAACTATTTGAATAACAAACAAATAAATACTATCTTTTTTTAATCAACTTTATCATAAAACTTAAAATGGATCAATGCAACCAAACAAAATTAGATATCCATTACGATTTGACCTATTAAAGTCAAATTTCTAGATTCGATTGAAGACGATATTCTGAAATTTGACGGTGCACTTTCAACAACAGGTATTTGGGTTTATTTGCAATTTTTATTATTTCTGACATTTCTATTTTACTATTCTCTTTTACCCAATTACTTTCAAACCCATTATTTTATTTAAAACGCTTTTATACCTACAAAGCTGTTAGCCCTTGTGTGCTCATTTTGTGGATGCTATATCCTCTTTATTTATTAGGCAAAATTGTCCAGGTAAAATGTAGAGTTTTATAACAAAATTTTAACAGGATTTTACGGAAAAAGAAAATTTAAACCAAAAACTAAATATTATGAAAAAATTGATTTTTACGTTATGCGCATTTATTGCATTAACTTTTATTACAAACATTTCATTTGCTCAAGCACCTGAAAAATTATGGGATAAAACCATAGGTGGATCATCCACTGATCAATTACGTTCTTTGATCCAAACTTCAGATGGAGGATTTCTTTTAGGTGGGTATTCAACTTCGAATGTTTCTAGTGAGAAATCCGAAGATTGCAAAGGAGGATATGATTACTGGGTTATAAAATTGGATGCAAATAAAAACATATCTTGGGATAAAACTATCGGTGGTAGCTCTTATGAGTATTTAACTTCTATGATTCAAACTTCAGACGGAGGATTTCTTCTTGGAGGATATTCGATATCAAATAGTTCTTTTGATAAATCAGAGGATTCACGCGGCAGTTACGATTATTGGATAGTAAAACTTAATTCAAATGGTGACAAATTGTGGGATAAAACATTAGGTGGTATAATGAACGATGTATGCAACTCAATTATATTAACATCAGACAATGGTTATCTGTTGGCAGGTAGGTCTGAATCAAATATTTCAGTTGATAAATCAGAAAATTCAAAGGGATTAAGCGATTTCTGGATTGTCAAATTAGATATCAATGGTAATAAATTGTGGGATAAAACAATTGGTGGTAATGAAGTTGATATTTGCACCTCAGTATGTCAAACTGAAGATGGAGGATATCTTTTAGGAGGAGAGTCTTATTCTAATGTATCAGGCGATAAATCTGAGAATTGTCGCGGCACCTACGATTATTGGATTGTAAAAGTAGATAGTAATGGTAATAAAATATGGGACAAAACATTGGGAGGAAGTTCTACAGACCGTTGTTTGTCAGCAATCCAAACTAGTGATGGTGGCTATATTGTTGGAGGTTATTCAGATTCTAATGCATCTGGCGAGAAATCAGAGAGTTCAAAGGGTTCAAATGACTATTGGGTTGTAAAATTAGATGCAAATAAGAATATATCCTGGAATAAAACGATTGGTGGTGATGGTTGGGATTTCTTCCGAACCATGATACAGACTGCGAACGGCGACTACCTTTTGGGAGGAGTTTCATACTCAAATATTTCAGGAGATAAATCAGAAACACCACACGGAGGAAATGATTTCTGGATCGTGAGCCTAGATCAAAATGGGAATAAAAAATGGGACAAAGAAATAGGTGGTGGTTCAGAAGATGATTGTTTCTCCATAATTCAAACAGGAGATTTCAGCTATTTTTTAGGCGGAATTTCAAGTTCAAATATATCAGCAGACAAATCGGAAAATTCGCGCGGGGGAAACGATTATTGGATTGTAAAATTGGGCTCACCTAACCAACCACCAGTTGCCAACAACGACAGCTTTGAAATGTATGGGAACACGCTAACTGTATCTGCAACAGGAGTTCTTACAAATGATACAGATGCAGAAAGTAATCCTCTTACAGCAGTAATTGAAACACAACCAACAAAAGGAACCGTAGTTTTGAATTCAGATGGTTCTTTTACTTATACAATAGGTGCAAATTTCGATGGTAATGACAGTTTTACTTACAAAGCTAACGATGGAACCGATGACAGCAATGTGGCCTCGGTAACAATTATAAAAGCTGATCCTCAAGTTTGTAGTAATAAGACGCTTAATAGTCAGGAAGAGGTAAATTCATTTAATTGTTCGTCAATCACGGGCAACCTGACTATTTCAGGGGAGGATATTACAGACTTAAGTCCTCTCTCAATATTAACATCCATTGGAGGATATCTTTATATTCACAACAATCCGTTATTAACAAATTTAGACGGCCTTTCTTCTCTAACATCTATTGGAGGAGACCTGACCATTGACCAAAATGAAGCTTTAGAAAATATCAACGGTTTAAATTCACTAACTGCACTTGATAATGTTTATGTACAGTATTGTAACACGTTGGCGCATTTAGACGGTTTCTCAAAATTAACTTTAATAGGTGGAAATCTATATGTTGTTTCTTGTCCTGCTCTTCAGAATGTAGATGGTCTATCTGGAATAACTTCAGTTGGAGGCATTTTGAAAATAAGTTCTAATAATATTTTAGAAAATATTTACGGACTTTCGGGTTTAACTTCTATCGACTCACATTTAATGATTAATAACAATAGTTCACTTTTAAATTTAGACGGCCTTGCCGCGCTTAATGTAATAGGAGGAGATTTGTACATTAATAATGGTTTGGCCTTACAGCAATTAGATAGTTTTAATAATCTGACTTCGATAACGGGAATGCTTTACATTCGTAATTGTCCTTTAATAACAAATTTAAATGGACTTTCAGCTTTAGAAATAGTAGGGAATAATTTGTCAATTACTCTCAATTCCGCACTTTCAGAATTTTGCGCACTGTATACACTAATTAATGGCAGTGGTTTAGCAGGTAGCTATACAATCAGTGGTAATGCAGCAAATCCTACACAACAAGATATTATTGATGCTGGACCATGCTTGAATCAAGCTTCATGCACTTCAGTTACCAATCTAAATGATAGCGGGGCAGGTTCTTTAAGAGAAGCCATTAATTGTGCAAATTCAAATCCTGGGTCAGACGTTATTACATTTAATGTTGCCGGAACAATCAATGTTTTGACTCAATTACCTGAATTAAACGACCCCACTGGAGGAACTACTATTGATGGTAGTTCAGCTCCTGGTTATTCCGGAGAGCCGATTGTTGTTTTAAAAGGATTAGGCACTAGCAGCATTGATGGAATTGTTATTACAACACCAAATAATAATGTAAAGGGACTTCAAATTCATGAATTCCGCTATGGAATAAATATAAACGGAAATTTAGCGACTAACAATATTATTTCCAATAATTATATAGGTAATGATGGAAATACGACAAAATCAAATGGAAGAGGAGTTTTAATTGAAAATGCACCAAATAATATCATAGGTGGTTCAACAATTGGTGATAAAAATGTAATATCAGGGAATCCAGGTGATATATATATAAAAGGATTAGAAGCAACTGGAAACAAAATTTTAGGGAATTTAATCGGTATTGATGCTTCAGGAAGCTTAGCCTTGGGAGCTTCAAATCAAGGTGGTATTACAATATACAATTCACCAGACAACATTATTGGGGGTTTAAATCCGGGAGAAGGAAACGTGATATCAGGAAATGGCAGTGGAATTTACATGATTTTAAGCAGCGCAAGTGGTACAATTATCCAAGGGAACTTAATTGGCACAGATATCTCTGGAACTTCAGCAATAGGTAATTCAAATGCAATATTTTCTTATCAGGCGATAGAAAACAGCATAATTGGGGGAACAATAGCAGGTGCTAGAAATATAATATCTGGGAATTTTCGAGGTATTGAGATAAAAGGAGATAATAACTTAATACAGGGTAATTATTTCGGGACCGATATTACAGGGTCAAAGAAACTTGGAAATGGAGGAAGCAATATTACTATTATAAATGGAAAAAATAATTTAGTAGGAGGAATTACGATTGAAGCCAGAAATATTATTTCAAATAGTAGTGGTACCGGAGTGTTTTTCGGAGGCAATACTTCAACTGATAATAAGGTGCAGGGCAATTATATTGGTACTGATGTAACAGGAACTTTAGATTTTGGAAATAATTCTGGAATAGGTATTGGTGGCGAAGGAAATGAACGAAATATAATAGGAGGCACTCAACCCGGTGCTGGAAATCTCATTTCAGGGAATTCTACCGGAATTAATATTCGACTTTGTGCCAACAATATAGTACAAGGCAATCTAATAGGTACAGATTTAACAGGAAGTATAGCTATAGGAAATAATGCTGGTATTTGGATCGAAAGCGCTTCCAATAATACAATCGGAGGAACTGTACCAGAAGCACGTAATATCATTTCCGGAAACTTACATGGAATTTTTATTGATTACAGTAATTCCTATAATACTGGTGCGGAGGGAAATATAATTCAAGGTAATTATATTGGAACTGACATATCAGGAAATTCAGAATTGGGAAACACAGAATATGGTGTTTATATAAGAGGGGGCTCAAATAATGTAATAGGAGGAACATTAGAAGGAGCAAGAAACATTATTTCAGGAAATAATTCAGTAGGTATTTTGATCGATAAAACTTATTCAGGAACTTTTGCAAATAGCAATAAAGTGCAGGGAAATTATATAGGCACCAATTCTACAGGTAGTTTGGCCTTGGGTAACACATATTCAGGTATTCAAGATGGTGGCACCTCAAGCCTAATTGGAGGTACTGTTTCAGGAGCTGGCAATGTTATTTCAGGAAATAATATTGGCATCCTTGTTACTAGAAATGGTTCTACAATAAAGGGAAATTTGATAGGAGTTAATTCAAATGGCACAGAGAAATTATCCAATACTCAAAGTGGAATAAAAATTACTTCTGATGGTATAAATTGTGTTGTTGGAGGAAAAACAGTGGAAGAACGAAATATCATTTCAGGAAATGGAGGTGAAGGCATTGAAATAAATGCTGTCGGAAATATAGTACAAGGAAATTATATTGGAACAGATATTACGGGAACAATTGCGATGGGTAATTCATCTAACGGAATTTATGCCAGTTCAGGAGTTGCTGGAGAAATTTTTATCGGAGGTTCGGAAACTGGCGCAGGTAATGTTATATCTGGGAATAATCAGAATGGAATAAAAATTCAATTTTTAAACACAAAGGCTACAATACAAGGGAATTACATAGGAACATCCTCTACAGGTGATGCAGATTTGGGTAATTTACAAAACGGTATATATTTCTATCAAGGTGCAGAACACATTGTTGGTGGAGAAACTGTTGAAACCGGTAATGTCATTGCTTTTAATAAGAATAATGGGCTCTATGCATATTCAGCCAGTTCAGTTTCAATTTTAGGAAACTCCGTTTTATCTAATAAAAATCACGGTATATATTTTAATTCTGGTTCAAATCATATAATCGGAGGAAATACTCCTGAATTAGGTAATATGATTGCCTATAACGGAAAAAATGGAATTTACAATCTTTCTACAAACTCCTGCACATTTAATATGAATTCAATTTTATCGAATGTTGAAAATGGTATCTTTTCCAGTGGCGGATCAAATCATACAATAGGTGGAACTGCATCAGATTCTGGTAATATTATTTCCTTAAATGGTAAAAATGGAATTCTGGTTTATTCAACCATTTCCTGTGCACTTCATCAAAATTCGATTTTTTCGAATAACGAAGTTGGAATTGATCTTTATCCAATTGGCATAAATGCTAATGATCTTGGTGATGGTGATTCAGGCCCAAATAATTTACAAAATTATCCTGAATTAAATGCAATTTCTGCGGATGTAGCTAATACAACTATTGAAGGGATTCTAAATAGTAATCCAAATACAACATTTACAATTGAATTCTTTTCTAACTCAGCTGCAGATCCGTCTGGTTATGGGGAAGGTGAACATTTTATGGGTTCTTCAACCATAACCACAGATGGAAATGGTGATGCAAATTTTACTGAAGTATTGCCAATGGTAATTTCAGAAGGAGAATTTGTAACAGCAACAGCAACCGATCCGAATGGAAATACTTCTGAGTTTTCCACAGCATTGGAATATATTGCCTGTGAGTCACCGGTTGCGGTATGTCAGGATATTACTATTCAGTTGGACGTCAATGGTCAGGCAGATATATCAGTAATAGATATTGATAACGGATCTGAAGCTTCCTGTGGTCTGGATAATATTTCTATTGACCAAAACTCCTTTGATTGTTCAAATATGGGTCAGAATATTGTTACTTTAATGATTACTGATGTAAGGCAGGCAAGTTCAACCTGTACTTCAATTGTTACGGTCGATGATGTCACTGCTCCGGTTGCAGATGTGGATATTCTGCCAACAGTAACAGGCGAATGCAGTGCTGAAGTCATTGCGCCTTCTGCAACTGATAACTGTAAAGGTACTATCACAGGTGTTACCACAGACCCAACTTCATATTCTGAACAGGGAACTTACACAGTTACCTGGACTTATGATGATGGAAACGGAAACATTTCATCGCAACAGCAAACGGTAATTGTCAATGATGTGACTGCTCCGATTGCAGATGTGGATATTCTGCCAACAGTAACAGGCGAATGCAGTGCTGAAGTTATTGCACCTACTGCTACCGATAATTGTACAGGGACTATCACAGGAGCAACCACCGACCCAACTTCATATTCTGAACAGGGAACTTATACGGTTACATGGACTTATGATGATGGGAACGGGAACACCTCATCGCAGCAGCAAACGGTAATTGTCGATGATGTCACTGCTCCGGTTGCAGATGTGGATATTCTGCCAACAGTAACAGGCGAATGCAGTGCTGAAGTTGTTGCGCCTACTGCTACCGATAATTGTGAAGGTACAATCACAGGAGCAACCACAGACCCAACTTCATATTCTGAACAGGGAACTTATACGGTTACCTGGACTTACGATGATGGAAATGGGAACATTTCTTCTCAAGAACAAACTGTTATTGTTAACGATGTAACCGCTCCGGTAGTGATTACCCAGAATTATGCAGTCCAATTGGATGATAACGGTAATGCTTCAATTACTGTTTTGGATATCGATAATGGCTCATATGATAATTGTGAAATTTATACAATGGAATTATCTCAGGAGCATTTTACATGTGATGATATCGGCGACAATCAAATTATTTTGACTGTAACTGATATAAATGGAAACCAATCAAATAAAGTTGCAATTGTAAATGTATCTTACAATATTCCTGAAATAGTAGTTATTAACGGCCCAGAACATCCATATCCATTGGGTACTTTAATTTTATTGGAAATTGAATTAGATGTTCCTTTAAATAACGATGTTAAAGTTATATGGGATGATGGAACCGAAAATTACTATAACGGGACAACTGGTATTGTTTACGCTGATCATATGTATCAAACTGCAGGCGTTTATTCAGTTGAAGTTGTAATACTTGATCCTTGTAATTTATCTCAAATTAGTGAATTTAATTATGTGGTGATATATGATCCAAGTGCAGGTTTCGTTACCGGTGGTGGATGGATAGATTCGCCTGAAGGAGCTTATAAACCTGATCTATCTTTAACAGGTAAAGCTAATTTTGGATTTGTAGCCAAATATAAAAAAGGACAAACTACACCGGATGGTAAAACCGAATTCCAGTTTAAAGCCGGTAACCTTAATTTTAACAGTGCCGATTATGAATACCTTGTAATTATGGTTGCCGGTGCAAAATCATTAATCAAAGGTACCGGAACAATAAACGGAGATGGAAATTACGGCTTTATTTTGAGTGCGCTGGATGCCGATTTGACACCCAGTGCTGAAAAGGATAAATTCAGAATAAAAATCTGGGACAAGGATGCCGGTGATGAAATTGTTTATGACAATAATATTTCCGGAGACGATAATGCAGATCCGGCTACAACAATTGGAGGTGGCTCAATTACAATACATGCTAATGATAATAAGTCGGCTGAAATTATAAACACAATTGAGCTAAGTGAATTAAAGGTATATCCAAATCCTTTTAGCAGTGTTCTGAAATTTGAGTTTGAATCTCCTAACAGTACCTATGCAAGAATTGATATGTATGATGCAACCGGACGAATGATTAAAACTATTTTTGAACAGGAAATTGAAGGAGGTGTATTGTACAATGCTGAATTCAATCCTGTGGATGAAGTCAGCGGATTCTATTTTTACCGTGTAAATATGGGTGGCAATATTTATAATGATAAAGCAATATTTAAAAAGGAATAACATCAAAAAAACAGGCTGTCTTAAAGGATGGCCTGTTTTTTAATATAATAATTCCCACATCTTAAAATAATCCTCCGACCTCGTACCTCGGCCACCTCCTTTAAAAAAGGAGGACTCGTTTCATCCTCAATGCTGAAAAGGGATTTTTGGTGGATTGGAATTAAAAGAAAATTAAATTCTTCTAGACTCTCGACTTCGACCTTCTGACTTCCAACTTCCAACTTTCCTAAACCACCCCCGGTAAACTGATTCCTTTAATTTTTCGGTATAAATCCAGGGCAAAAACATCTGTCATCCCCGACACAAAATCCACAACCGACTGAATTTTCGGGTAATAATCTTCACTTTCAGATTTATACTGTTCAGGTAAAATAGACAAAATTTTCTTGCTGTACATATCTTGCGGATTCATTACTGCATCCACAAATTCTTTTAAGAGTGTACCAATAATTTTGTATCCCGCAATTTCAATCTCCACTACCGACCTATGTCCGTATACTTTTTTGAATGAAATACTTTTCACCCGTTCCATAGCTTCTGCCTGCGTAGTTTGAAATCCATCGGTTAAACTTCCCTCAAAGCTGCCTTCCAAAATGCGATTCTGGTTCTCTGTAAAAATCCTGATACATTCATAAATTAATTTCCCGATTACTCCGGCCCGCAAATAACTTACCTGCTCGTTTTGGTCAGTCACCCGTTTTAAAGTGCTTTCAATATTGGCTATTTGTTTTTTATCGGTTTTTGTGTTGTAAAATCCGAGGTACAATTCTTTGGTTGTTTCGTAGCTTAAGATCCCCAGTTTAAAAGCATCTTCCAAATCCATTATCTGGTAACAAATGTCATCGGCTGCTTCAACCAGATACACAAGAGGATGACGAACAAATGAGATGTATTCTCCATCCTTTTTGTCTATCTGAAGCTCACTGGCTATTCGGGAGTAATCCTCTTTTTCAGATTGAAAAAATCCAAATTTTTGTTTTTTAGCCAATACGGATTCAAAGGGATATTTTACGATACTTGACAATGTTGAATAGGTAAGTGCAAAACCACCGGGTCGTTTCCCCGTAAACTGATGACTTAAAATTCTCAGGGCATTTGCATTGCCATCGAAATGTGTAAAATCTTTCCACTCCCCTGTTGTTAGTTTATTTTCAAACTCTTTGCCGGCACCTTTGGTAAAAAAATTCGAAATCGCTGCTTCGCCGGAATGTCCAAAAGGCGGATTCCCCAAATCATGCGCCAAACAGGCAGTAGAAACAATAGTTCCAATTTCGGTTAAAAGTTTATTTTCAGGATTTTCTTTTACCAGTTTTTCGGCCAGCATATTTCCCAATGAACGGCCCACACTTGCTACTTCCAGACTATGGGTTAAGCGGTTATGCACAAAAATATGTTCGGGTAAAGGAAATACTTGGGTTTTATTCTGCATTCTTCTAAAAGGTGATGAAAATATTATTCGATCATAATCCCGCTGAAACTGCGACCTGTCCTCTGCATTTGAAGAACTTGTCCAGTCTTCCATCCCCAGTCGTTTTGCCGAAAGTAATGTATTCCAATTCATAGTTTTTGTTTCTGATGCGAAAATAGTGGAAACAGATTAACTAAACCACTATGCATTGAAAATACATAGGTTTAATCTCAAAAAACATTCGATTGAGAGAATTAGTATTGGCTGGAAGACCGAAGTCGGAAGACGGAAGAAAAACACTCCCATTTTAAAAAAAAACTTCGTGCTTCGTGCTTCAAACTTCTAGCAAAAAAGAATATTTTAAGAAACAAAAGTAGCTGTAATGAATTTCAGTATTTCAACCATTAACTAGAAAATAATTTCAAAATCCAATATTCAAATCTCAATAAAATCTTAAAAATCACATTTCAGTGCACAAATCTGAATAATTTGGAATTTAGAATTTGCATTATTGAAACTTATTTGTGATTTGCATTTTGAACATTGGAATTTCATAAAGTATATGTCGAATATTGTTTTACCTGTTTAGCCAAAATTTTTGCCTTTCCCCCGGTGATACTATTTAGTCTGAACCAAAATTCAGGTCCATGATTTTTTATTTCGGTATGCACCAGTTCGTGCAACAAAATATAGTCTATCAGTTCATCAGGTAGTTTCATCATTTGCAAGTTCAAACTGATGTTGTTTTTTGCCGAGCAACTTCCCCAGTTTCTTCGGTTATTTCTGATGGTAACCTTGTTATACTGAAATCCGAATTTATTCGCCAATTCATACAAGCTCACCGGTAATAATTTTTTTGCTTCAAAACGGTAAACCTCTGTAAGAATGTGCTCAATATACCGCATAGATTCTTCCGAATCCAAATCACGCACTTCAATCAGAACCTTATTTTCTTGTGCTTTTGCATCGTTTTTTAATCCTTTCCTGATTATAATTCTATTTAATTTGGTTTGAATAATTTTGCCGTTCTGTAATTCGTTTTTTTTAGTAGAAAATTTTTGTTTCTGAGAATTTATCCAATCAATATTTTTTGAAACAAATCCGGCAGCTTCGGCATAAGTAATATAGAACGGCATAGAAACCCGCACTGTATTATCGGGTTTAACACTAAGTTTTATATTTTTCGAACGTCGATTTTTGAAAAAAGTAACCGCGCCAATATTTTTGAATTGAACTACTTTTGCAGTCATATGTTATGTAAATAAAAAATCAAAGATATTAATTATGGCAAACAACAAAAAAATGGAGGTTTTTGTTAATCTCACCAAACGCGATACAGTAGTTGCAATAGAAGAAAAAGTTCTTCCCGGAAGCCTTGTTTTTGATTCATTAAATCCGTTTCCCGGATATTACCATGAAACACCAACAAGTCCGCGCCCTATTTATATTTACCTGGTACTGGCCAATCAATACCCATTGGAAGAAATCATCAGAGCTACACAAAATATAGAAAAAGAATACGATTGGAATTTTGATGCAGGAAAAGGTTACATGACCATTGGCTCAGAATTTTTAAATGTAATCAGAGTGAGACATCTCCCTGAACTGGATTTAGTTATAAAAATACAGGAAGCATATGTTAAACAAGGCATCAACTTTTTAATGAATAAAAAATTGAAAGGAAAACTTGAAGCTCAGGTGAAAATCGTAAAATTCCTGAATCTTGAAAAACTTGGAGATGGAATTTATATTAATGCTGAAGATACAACATTTGGGTATGTTGAAATTCCAAAATACCTGCACCAGGCCGCATTTACAAAAGTATCAATGGATGTAAAATACAACTGGGATGGACATGAATATGATGCTGCATCTGCCTCATTTTATAATGAAGGAAAACTTTATGAAGTTGTACGTATACGTTCCGATCAAATGAATATGGATTACCTGGACAAAATCAAAAAATTATATACAGCTAAAATAAGATAGATTTGAATGAGCTAAATAAAATCTATTAATTGAAAAACAAAATAACGAAGCTATGCTGATTCCGGGTGGAATTTAAATTCTCATTATCTGGATCAAGGAAATTTCAATTCAGAAGTAATACTCCTTCATTTACATAGGCAGGAAAGCAAATATTAAAACAATTGAATAATTTTTAGACAGCTTCTTACAAAAAGTAATACTTTAATATCTTAGATTTATTAACTTTGCCCCTGAAGAATGGATGTTATTTTATAATATCCTGATTTTAAATTTATTATAAACCAACTACTTCTTAATGGGAACCAAAAGAAATTTATCTTTAGTACTTATTGTTGTAATATCACTTGTTGTGGTATTTGCAATACTTTACTTTTCCGGATTTATCAGTACTAAAAATTTTAATCCTGGCGACACTGTCTCGGTTACAGTGGATAGAGGCGAGGTTATCTCAACCACTCATGCAACAGGTATTATCGAATCTGAAAATGAAGTGATCTTGCTAAGTCCGGCAGCCAGTATCATTGAAAGTATTTTAATAGAACCCGGAAGCAGGGTTCAAACCGGTGATATAATTCTGCAACTTCAGACACAAACTGTGCTTGATGAAATTGAAAGGCTTAAAGACCAGCTTGAAGTAAGACGAAACAGCCTGGAGAAAAACAGGTTAAATGCTCAAAGTACAAAACTCGATTTAGATTATAATGAAGAGGTAAAACGTTTAAAGGTTATTTCGCTTGAAGCACAACTTTCAGACCAGGAACAATTACTTGAAGTAGGAGGAATTTCTCCGGCTCGTGTTGAAGAGACAAAACAACAAATCACACTTGCCGAGAAGGATTTATCGATGCTGATAAATAAAAATTCTATCAGGCTAAAACAGTTGGAAGCCGACGATAAAGGATTACTGTTGCAAATCAACATGGATGAGAAAAAATTAAAAGAGAAGCAGGAATTGTTGAGTAAAATGAGTGTACGTGCGCCATCATCAGGAATTATTTTGAATATATCGGGGAGTGTAGGTGAAAAAGTTGGGGCCGATAAAATGCTGGTTCGAATGTCGGATTTAAGTTCTTTTAAACTGACCGGCTCTGTTGATGAACAACTTGCCAGTCAAATAAAAACAGGCTCGCAGGTTTATGTTAATGTTGAGGATGAAATACTGGAAGGATTGGTAGGAAACATAACCCCCATTGTAGAGAATAACAAAGTTCAGTTTCATGTACACCTTGAACAAAGCAGTCATCCAAAATTAATTGCAAACCAGAATGTTCAAATACAGATAATCAATAATAAAAAAGAAAATGCCCTCAGAATAAAAAAACTTCCTCAATTTGAAAACGGTAAAAGGCACCGGGTTAATGTTCTCGATGGAGATAACATTGTCAAAAAAGATGTGGTATTGGGGATAATAGGAGATGATTATTGTGAAATTCTTTCAGGACTGGAAGAAGGTGATGAAGTGATGCCGTAATCTGCATTTAAAAAATTGGAAAGATATTATAATACAAAGATTATGAAATGAACATGAATTTTTATTCTTCAAAATCACACACAAAAAGAATTAAAAATTCATCGAGAATGCCATCGAAATGAGCTTGCGAATTCTATTGAATACCTTTTAAGTAAACAATAGAATGAAATAAATACAAACGAAATAAACGATTTTAATGAGATGAAACGATTTGCTTTTTTGGTGTTAAGCATGTTAATGATAGCAAATACGCTTTCAGCACAAACCAACACGCCGGTTAGCCAAACAGATTCAATAATTTTGCAAATTGAAAAACCTAATAATCCGTCTGATACAATAAAATACGTATTAAGTCTGGAAGATGTAATTGATATGGCAATAACACAATCTTCAGCAATAAAATATGTACAAAATACCAACGTAAATTATTACTGGCGGTATAGAAATTATAAAACACAATTCAGACCACAGCTATTATTCCGAAGCGATTTACCCAATTACCGTCATACTACTGAACCCATTACCCAACCTGATGGTAGTATTGAGTTTAAGCAGGTTTCTAACCTTGCAGCTTCGGCAAATTTATCGTTGAATCAATCTATTCCAATTTTGGGAACATATATTTATGCAAGTACCTCAGCATACGGAATCAGAAACCTCAATGCAAATGAAACAAGTTTTTCAGGTGCACCTTTCGAAGTTGGTTTTTCTCAGCACCTTTTTGGATACAACTGGATGAAGTGGTATAAAAAAACCGAACCTATGGTATACGACGAAGCACAGAAACGTTTTGTTGAAGATATTGAAGAAATTTCGCTTTATGCAACCTACCGGTATTTCACTTTTCTTACTTATCAAACCAACTTTGTATTGGCCGAAAACAATCTAAGAAACAGCCTGGATAATCTGGAGATATCTAAAACCAAAAAGGAACTTGGACAAATTTCGGATAACGATTATTCGCGCATTGAACTTTCGGTTTTGAATGCACAAAAATCGCTTAACCAAGCCAGAATGCAGTTAAAAAATGCCGATTTTGAATTACGTACCTATATTGGTTTAAAAGAAGATCGGGAACTGGAGTTAATAATTCCTCTTGAAATGAAGCTGTTTGAGATTGATCCATCCACTGCCCTTCAAAAAGCCAAAGAAAACCGCAAAGAAACATCATATTACGAGAGAAGATTAATAAATGCTGACCGGGAGCTGGCAGAAGCAAAAAGTAAAACCGGAATTAATGCTACTTTACGTGGAAGTTTTGGACTTTCAAACAGTGCAGCAGATTTTCCGGGTATTTATGAAAATCCGCAAAAGGACCGTACTTTACGCATTTCTTTAAGTGTTCCAATTCTTGACTGGGGTAAATCAGCTTCCTCAGTAAAACTGGCTGAAACAAGAAGAGAACTTACCATCTTTGATGTAAACAAAGATATCGAAGAGTTTGAACGTGAGATTATTGTGCAGGTTGAGCAATTCAGTTTATTAAAAGACCAGATAAAAACTGCTACCGAAGCGGACAAAGTTGCCGGGAATGGCTACCTTATTGCCTTACGAAAATTTCAAAATGGCGAACTCAGCATCACAGATATGAATATCGCTTTACAGGAAAGGGACAAAGCCCGAAGAGACTACATTTATGCTATTCGATCGTATTGGGTTGCCTATTATAACCTAAGAATATTTACCCTGTACGATTTCGAGAGAAACAGCAATATTACTTATAGTAATCCGATGCTATAAGCTGTTGGGATCGGAGGTTTTCAACCTCCGAAAATACTGCGGTTACAAACCGCAGATCCCGGGAATAAAAAAAGCCCGGATTACCGGGCTTCTAATATGCTAAATTTAAATTTTTAAACTTCATCATTGGCAATCAACCATTCTGCAATCTGCACAGCATTTAATGCCGCTCCTTTTTTAATCTGGTCGCCAACGCACCAAAAGGTGATACTATTTGGATCAGTAACATCTTTTCTGATTCTACCCACATATACATCATCTTTGCCAGAAACAAACAATGGCATAGGATATTGTTTTTCTGCAGGATTATCAACAACTGTCAAACCTTCAAAATTTTCGAAAGCGGTTTTAACTTCTTCAACTGAAAGTGTTTTTTCGGTTTCAACCCAAATTGCTTCAGAATGGGCACGTGCAACCGGAATACGAACACAGGTAGCACTAACTTCGGCATTGGTGTGCATTATTTTTTTTGTCTCCCAGTTCATTTTCATTTCCTCTTTTGTATAATCATTTTCCAGAAATACATCAATATGAGGAATAATATTCATGGCCAACTGGTATGGAAATTTATTAATCGTAACATCTTTATCTTCTGCAATTTCCTTCACCTGCTGTTCCAGTTCGGCAATTCCCTGAGCTCCTGCTCCACTTGCAGCCTGATAAGTGGCTACTCTCACCCTTTTTATTTTTGATAAATCTTCGATGGGTTTTAATGCAACAACCATTTGAATTGTTGAACAATTCGGATTGGCAATAATATTTCTTGGACGTACTTTTGCATCTTCCGCATTCACCTCCGGCACAACCAACGGCACATCATCATCGTAACGAAATGCACTAGAATTATCGATCATAATTGCACCATATTTTGTAATAGTATCAGCAAATTCTTTTGAAATACCTGCACCTGCAGAAGTAAGAGCAATGTCGATATCTTTAAAATCATCACCGTGTTTTAATTCTTTAACAACCAGCTTTTTACCTTTGAATTCATACTCGTTCCCGGCACTTCTGGCCGATCCAAACAATACCAACTCATCCATCGGAAGATTTCGCTCGGCAAGTACACGCAGGAATTCTTGTCCTACTGCCCCGCTTGCTCCAACAACTGCAACTTTCATTCGTTAAATTCTTTAAAAAATTATGTAATAGCTATCTTTAAATCGAAACAAATTTAATATTTAGCTTCCAATTGTAGTTCAGATGATTAGCAATAATCTAAAAATCTTAATATTCATTTACATTTTGTATTGTACCCCGGCTCATACGCAGGAAATCTGGAGGGAAAGTTTTGAACTCCCCAATAAAGGAATCTGGGGTAGTGAAAATGGAACGATTCAATCTGATTTTTCTGAAATCGTAAATTGGACTTTGGATTTCCCGAATGTTGAATTACAAAACGAAAAAGATTATGCAAAAACAGTATCAACCTCAGGTGGAAGATTTGAAGTTGTAGACGTTAATGGAGAAATCGTCTGGAAATCAAAGATTATACCTATTGAGGATTTTATTGATGTAAATATCCAACTTAATGCCTCAGAAACAGGGAGTAATAACAATACCGATAATAAATATTTAAAAGCATTTTTTAGTGTTGATAATGGTGATAAATTTTTTTTTGAAGTCAATGGCGAAAACAATGGTAACTGGGGTTCTGTGATTGTGGAACAAAAAGAAATTAAAGGGAAAGAATTACAAATTCTTGTTTACATGTCAAACCATTATTCCTCTGACAAAGTGATTCTCGATGAAGTAATAATTTCTGCAAAAGAAAAACCTCAGGAGCCAATAAGAGAGGGAGATATTTTAATTAATGAAGTACTTTTTAATCCTGTTTCTGTAGGTTCAGATTATGTCGAAATTTATAATCATTCAGCAAAAGAGATTTCTCTTAATCGGCTTTACCTTGCCTCGCGAAATTCAAACAGAGAACTTACCCAGATTTATCAACTTTCATCAATTCAAAAAAGTTTTTATCCCGAGTCCTACCTTGCTTTGACAAAAGACACAAATGGTGTATTCCCCTGGTATGATATTCAATGCCCAAAGTGTTTTCAGCAAATGGAAAAATTTCCATCCTATAATAACGATAAAGATTATGTGGTTTTACTGGATGAAAATCTTCAGGTTATCGACGAATTTTTTTATTCCGAAAAAATGCATCATCCGATTCTTTCCAACGAAGAAGGAATTTCTCTGGAACGGATATCCTTTACCCGGAACACAAATGATCCTAAAAACTGGCATTCTGCTTCAACCACAGCTGGATATGGCACACCCGGCTACAAAAATTCACAAACAGAAACTGAAGTAACAAGTAAACCGGTTATTACTTTTAGTCCTGAATCTTTTTCACCCAATTTTGATGGCTACAACGATGAATATCTGATTAAGTATGAAGTAGACAAACCAGGTTATGTTGCAAATATTTCAATATTTGATGAGTCAGGAAGATTTTTGTTTAAACTGGCTAATAACGAAATAATTAATACAAGTGGAACCATCGAATGGAATGGAGAGGACCAAACCGGACAAAAACTAAAACATGGTGTTTATATTGTTATGGTTGAACTATTTAATCCCTCAGGTGAAACTTATCGGTACAAAGATGGTGTGGTGATAACCGGTTTTTTGAAATAATAACTGTAACTTTATAATTCATTTTTTTACTAATCATAAGAAAATTAAATAATCCAATCCGAGCTATGAAGCGAAACTTCTTCTATTTTGGCTGGCGTGAATTTACCCGGTCTGCCAACTTTTCTAAAAATGTCGCAACAAAAGGAGTATTAATATTCCTGGCACTTTACTTTTCATCTGTAGCACTATTTTTAGGATTTAACCTAAGTGAATATATCGAAAAAACTTTCCCGGGTGAATCGCAAATAGCCATATTTAATACCTTTATTTTTGCTTATGTGGGCTTTGAGTTTGTTTTAAGAATAATGGTTCAAAATCTTCCAACATTTGGTTATCAGCCATTTTTAATTCTACCTGTAAAAAGAACCCGGATTGCAAAATACATGCTGAACAAATCGGTATTGCATTTTTTCAATGTTCTGCCATTATTTTTGATTTTGCCTTTTACTTTTAAAACTGCGGTTCACGAATTAGAAACTCCGGTTTTGACTGCATGGCTGGCATCTCTGTTTTTAATGATTTTTGTAAGTCATTTTTTAGCCATTTATGTAAAATGGCGAACTAACGAATCCAATTGGTTTTTTTATGGTTTTCTGGCTTTTGCAGCAGGTGTTTTTGCCATTAATCATTTTGAAATTATAAAAATTAATGAAGCGTTTGGGAAGATTTTTGATTTTGTGGTTCAGCAACCATTAGCAGTTCTGATATTTCCAGTGCTAATTGCAGCTCTTTATTTTTTAAACCTGAAATTCTTATTAAGCCGCTTTTTTCTTGACGAGATTTCTCAAAAGAAAAAGAAGGAAAATATTTATGATTTTTCATGGTTAAACCAGGTGGGCGAATATGGCAAAATGCTTTCGCTTGAAGTGAAAATGATTGCCCGGAACAAACGACCTCGGACAACTGCAACCATGTCTATTCTTTTTATTTTTTATGGTTTATTGATTTACAAAGATTATCGCGCCGATATGCCGGAGTTTATTTTTGTTTTGGGCGGAATGTTTATGACCGGTATTTTTGGGATGATGTACGGCCAGTTTTTCCCCGCGTGGCACAGCAGGTATTATTCACTTTTAATGGCACAAAATGTAAAAATGAAACAAATATTACAATCAGCATTTTTTCTGATGGCAGTTACCAATATTATTTTTTACCTGCTTTCCCTGGGATATATGTCAATTACCCCAAAAGTGCTTTACATCCACTTTGCAGTTATGCTTTATAATGTGGGAGTTAATAGCTGGGTAATTTTTGGTTTGGGATTAAACAGTAAAAAGGCAATAGATTTGGAAAGAGGGGCTATGTTTAATTACCAGGGAATGAGTGCCAGCAACTGGCTGATAAGTTTTCCTATTCTTTTTGGTCCGCTGGCAGTATATGGGATTCTGGCTTTTGCATTCGGAAATATTGCGGCTTTAATTATTTTAGGGGGTCTGGGTTTAGTTGGCATTATTTTGCACCCACGTTTAATCGATTATTTTACAAAGCAGTATTTGAAGAGAAAGCATAGGATGATAGCGGGATACAAGACGACATAAAGGCGCGAAGTTGGAAGCGCGAAGCTCGGAGATAGAAAAAAATGCACGAAGTTGGAAGCATGAAGCTCGGAGATAGAGAAGAAGCGCGAAGTTGGAAGCTAAAAGTTTTTTAAGAAAGAAAAGAAAATGGAATATAAAAAGGGATTTAAGTTTGAGAAACTAATTATATGGCAAAGAGCTATGGAATTAGGTGAAGAAATCAATACGATGTCCGAAAAATTTCCAAAAAAAGAAGTTTACAATCTTTCATCGCAGATTTGCAGAGCCGCTGATTCCGTTGCATTAAATATTTCAGAAGGCTCAATTGTTCAATCAAAGCCTGAATACAAAAAGTTCCTTGGATATTCCATCCGTTCTCTTGCAGAAGTTATAAGTTGTCTTTACAAAGCAAAATTCAGAAAATATATAGCCGAAGAAATATTTCATACGCAGTACGACTTTTGTTATAACTTAATGAATATGATTATCGCATTTAGAAATAAAATTTAAAATTCCTGAAGCCACGGTTTTCCCGGTCTTCGTACTTCGAACTCCGTGCTTCAATCCAATTATAAATAGATGAGTAAAAAACAATTCTCAATATACAATCAATAAATTAATAATAACACGGTGCTCAAAGTCTTCGTGCTTCGTGCCTCGTGCTTCAAACCTTTTTAAACATGATAACTATAACAAATCTTGAAAAAGCATATAGCGGGACTACCGTGCTGAACATACCTGAATTAAAAATAGAAAACGGGGAAGTTTTTGGGCTGGTTGGAAACAATGGTGCCGGAAAAACAACTTTATTTTCTTTGGTTCTCGACCTCATCAGAGCTACACGCGGCAGAGTGTTTATTAACGAAATTCCGGTGGCAAAAACTGAGGATTGGAAAGCATTAACAGGTGCTTATATCGATGAGAGTTTTACAATTGGATATCTTACTCCTGATGAATATTTCTCATTTTTAGGAGAGATGCGCGATATGAATAAAAATGATATCGATGGTTTTCTGAATAATTTTAAGGAGTTTTTTAACGATGAAATTATTGGTAAGAAAAAGTATATCAGGGATTTGTCAAAAGGAAACCAGAAAAAGGTTGGTGTTGTAGGAGCTTTATTAGGGAATCCTGAATTTGTGATTCTTGATGAACCTTTTGCCAATTTAGATCCAACCTCTCAATTTAAATTACGTCAGATCATTAAAGATTTTGCCACCATAAAAGGTAAAACATTTCTAATTTCCAGTCACGACCTCGACCATGTTACCGATGTTTGTAAGCGCATTGTAATTCTGGAAAAAGGAAAGATTGTAAAAGACGTCGAAAAAACAGAATCCACTCTGGCTGAATTGGAAGAATTTTTTACAGGAGTAAAACAAGAAGTGGATTTTATGGACGAATAAAAAACGACTTGATTTAGAGTTGGTTATTTAGCTTTTTTTATTGTAAATTGGTGTCCCTTTTAAATTTGGAAATGAAATGAAAGACCGCGAAACAATCGTAAATGAAACCTATTCAAAAATGGCGCAATTGTGCAGCCGTTCTGAACAATGTTCAAACGATATCAGAAAAAAAATCGTTGCTTACGAAATAATGGATGAATTGGTTGAGGAAATCATTTCCAAACTTAAAGCAGAAAAATTTATTGATGATGAAAGGTACGTTCGTGCATATGTTTCTGATAAATTCAAATTTAACAAATGGGGTAAAACAAAGATCAGATACTATCTAAAAGGGAAAGGATTAAGCGATAACACAATAAGTAAAGGGCTTGAAGTAATCGATGACGAACAGTACAAAAAAGTATTGATTAAAACCATGAAAGAAAAAGCCCGAAAAGTAATAGGCAAAACCAAATTTGAAAAAACCGGCCAGATTATTCGTTTTGCTCAAAGTCGTGGTTTTGAGCCGGAAATTATTCATAGGTATTTAAATGAAGTTATCGACACATAATTCTTTAGTTCAGTTTCGCCAAAAATCTTCTTACATTTGCCCCACTTATATCAAAAAACAATAAAGCATGATTTTTAAGGACCAGATAAATGATCTTCTGGAGCGCCGGGATGCGCTAAGGAGGCATCTTTGACTACGATGGTAAAATCATTCAACTTCAGGAAGAAGAACTAAAAACACAGGATCCCAATTTCTGGGACAATCCCAAAGAAGCGGAAAAACAAATGAAAAAAATCCGCACTATAAAAGTGTGGACTGATGGTTTCAACACTGTTAATCAAATGGTTGAAGATTTGCTTGTGCTTTATGAATTTTTTGAAGCAAAAGAAGCAAGCGAAGAAGAAACTGATTCTGCCTATAACGAAACCATTGAGGCTGTTGAAAAACTTGAAGCAAAAAATATGCTCCGTAATGAGGAGGATCGTTTGGGGGCGGTTTTAAAAATTAATGCCGGAGCAGGTGGTACCGAAAGTAACGACTGGGCACAAATGTTATTCAGAATGTACTCACGTTATGCAGAGAAAAACGGCTTTAAAATAAAAGTCGCGGATATGCAGGAAGGTGATGAGGTAGGAATAAAAAGCTGCACATTGGAAATCGAAGGCGAGTTTGCCTATGGTTATTTAAAAAGCGAAAACGGCGTTCACCGCTTGGTACGATTGTCTCCTTTTAATGCCCAAAACAAAAGAATGACTTCATTTACATCGGTTTATGTTGCGCCATTAATCGACGATTCGATTGAAATTGAGGTAAATCCTGCAGACATAAGCTGGGACACTTTCAGAAGTGGAGGCGCCGGCGGACAAAATGTAAATAAAGTTGAAACCGGAGTACGGTTAAGACATGCTCCTTCAGGTATTATTATTGAAAACACCGAAAGTCGGTCGCAACTGGCTAATAAGGAAAATGCCATGCGACTTTTAAAATCTCAATTGTACGAAGAAGAGCTCAGAAAACGCTATGAAAAAACTGCAGAAATAGAATCTCAAAAAAAGAAAATTGAGTGGGGCTCACAAATCAGATCGTATGTGTTACAGCCCTATAAACTGGTTAAAGATGTTCGTACAGGATTTGAAGCCGGAAATGTAAATGCTGTTTTAGACGGTGAACTTGATGGTTTTATAAAGGCTTATTTAATGCAATTTGGTGGAGAATAATTTTTAGATTATTTGCTGAACTTTTTATTTCTGATTAGCGAATTACGATTATCGAATAACGAATAAGAAGGCAGCTATAAAAAGTTCTCTTAAATCTTAATTCATCATTCGTTTATCTATATTCAAAATTTAAAGAAAGCCCGGCGGTTTGAATTAGTAATTACTTGTAAAATGTTGTTTTAAAGGGTTACATTCTAACTTGTAAAACATAGGATTTCCTATTGAAAAATTAAAAACCTTTTTCCATATTGTTGGTTGTAAAAATAAGGAAAGACAGAAGCCGGAAGTAGGAAGTTAGCAGAAATGAACATAATTAACTTTCAATCATAGATTTTTGGTTTTCAAACTAATAGGGATTTAACAGATAAATAACAGATTTTTCATAAACAGTATTTAGGATCAAACCATAAACTAGAAATTAAAAATGTATTCCGATCAGAATTTTATTAACCGTGAAATAAGCTGGTTGTCATTTAACGAAAGAGTGTTACAGGAAGCAGAAGATCCGAACACGCCGCTTTTTGAACGAATTCGTTTTATAGGTATTTTTTCCAATAACCTGGACGAATTTTTCAGAGTCAGAGTTGCGGCTGTCAGACGGATGGTTGATTTTGGAAAAGATGAAGAAAACCTTCTTGGAAACCTCACACCAAAAGCATTACATGATAAAATTCAATCGGTGGTAATTGAACAGCAAAAAAAGGTTCAAACCATCTTTAAAGATATTCTCGAAGAATTAAAAGAGGACAATATTTTTCTGATTAAAGAAACGGAATTAACGCATCAGCAAGGTGTCTTTGTTAAAAAATATTTCTACGATAAAGTTTTGCCCAACCTTGTGCCAATAATGCTGCGTAAAAAAACAAAGTTTCCTTACTTAAGAGATCGCTCTGTTTATTTGGCAGTTAAACTTTCTAACAGGCTCGATCCTGATAAATTTGCATATGCTTTAATCAGAATTCCATCTTTATCTGTCCCCCGGTTTTTAGTTTTACCAAAGTCAGGTAACAAAAAATATGTGATGTTACTTGATGACGTAATCAGGTATTGTTTAAACGACTTGTTTTTTTACTTTGATTACGATGTTCATGAAGCTTATACTTTAAAAATTACCAGAGATGCAGAATTGGATATCGACGATGATATTTCAAAAAGCTTTATGGAAAAAATGAAAAGCAGCCTGAAAAGACGAAAAACCGGCAAACCCGTTCGAATTCTTTACGACAGAGTCATGCCTGAGGATTTGAAAAACTTCATCTTTAAAAAGATGAAAATTTTAGCCAAAGAAAATGCAATTCCGGGAGGACGTTATCATAATCATAAAGATTTTATGAATTTTCCTGAAATAGGGAAAAAGAAACATTATTACTCAAAACTAACTCCCATCAGGCACAAAGACTTAAGCCCAAATACAAGTATTTTGCAAGTGTTACGGCAAAAAGATGTAATGCTGCATTACCCGTATCAGACTTTTAACCATTATATTGATTTATTGCGGGAAGCTGCAATCGATCCCCGTGTAAAAGAAATCGGAATTACCATTTACCGGGTTGCCGGAAATTCAAAAGTTGTAAATGCCCTTTTAAATGCCGTTAGAAATGGAAAGAATGTTACTGTAGTAATTGAGTTACAGGCCCGGTTCGATGAAGAAGCCAACATTTACTGGTCGAATAAACTACAGGAAGAAGGCGCCAATGTAGTTAATGGAGTTACCGGTATTAAGGTGCACAGTAAACTGACATGGATAAAACGAAAAGAAAATGGTGATTATAGAAATTATGCTTATATCGGCACCGGAAATTTTCATGAAGGAACAGCACGTGTATATGCCGATGAGGGTTTAATGACATCTGACCGGCGTTTGGCGGATGAAGTAGCCAATATTTTTGAATTCTTTAAACACAATTATAAACATTTCAAATACGAACATCTGGTGGTAAGTCCGTTTAGAATGAGAAGCGCTTTTACCGGCATGATTGAAAATGAAATCAAACTGGCAAGAATGGGAAAAGAGGCTTATATGATTATTAAAATGAATAGCCTTATCGATCCTGAAATGATGAAAAAAGTCAGAGAAGCCGGAAGGGCAGGTGTAAAAATACAATTGATAGTGCGTGGAATTTTCGGACTCACAATTTCATCAGAGCTTTCAGAAAACGTAACTGCAATAAGTATTGTTGACAAATATTTGGAACACTCCCGTGTTTTTCTTTTTGGTAATGGCGGTAATGAAAAAATGTATATTTCTTCGGCAGATTGGATGCCAAGAAACCTGAACCGTCGCTTTGAAGTTGCCTGCCCGATTTATGATACAGAAATTCAGGATGAATTAAAGGAGATGTTAAATATTCAGCTTCGTGATAACAGCAAAGCACGAATTCTTGATGCCAATTTACTTAACGAATACAATAAGGGTGAAGGCAAAGTCGTATATCGCGCCCAGGAAGACTATTATAAATACATAAAACATAAACATCATTTAGTTATGAAAATTTACCATAATCCACGTTGTTCAAAAAGCCGGGCAGGATTACAATATCTCGAGGAAAAAGGATTTGATATCGAAATTGTAAAATATCTCGACACCGGAATGACAGAAAGTGAATTGAGCGAAATCATCTCAAAAACAGGTTTAAAAGCTGTAGATTTGGTTCGCAAACACGAAAAAGATTATATCGCCAAATACAAAGGAAAAGAGTTCTCAGATAAAGAATGGATTAAAATTCTGGTTGAAAATCCAAAACTCTTACACCGTCCGATTGTGGTGAACGGAAACAAAGCTGTTTTAGCCAATCCTCCGCAAAACGTGGAAGAAATTGTTTAGTATTAGAATGTGCTACCTCAAAAAATAGGTGGAGCAGAAAAATATTTAAATGTTATTCAATAGGCTTTTTGTCCGATTTCCGTAAATCTGTTTTATCCATTTGATTAGCTTAAAGATTATAGTTATTTAGGTTAAATGAAATATTTTCCCTACCGGGAGTTTCCTAATGCCGGAAGGGCAGTTCCTTTTCCATTCGATGAAAAGGAACCAAAAATCTTGTCAAAAATAACCTAAGCGTTTTTTCAATGTTTCAGCTTAGCCCGATTGACGGATTTTTGACGAGCCCGCACTCAATCCCATAGCATTTCTTTTAATTGGAAGAGAAATTTTTATTTAAAAAAAAGAGTAAAAAAACAGGAGTAATTTGGAGCGAGTTTGTGGGTAAATAAAAACTGGGCATTACTACGTACTTTGGCCTCTTTTTATCAAATCTGGAATCGAAGCAAAACCTTAGAGAGAAGGAGAAGTTCTGAGGAATCGAGGAAATCACTCCTTCGAAGTTAGGTTTTGTGAAGATGGAAGGTGAAGATAAAAAGCGGCCTTGAACTTTTTGCTTCATTTTTGGTTCAAGCCAAAAACGAAGGCTTCCGGCAGGAAAAAATATAGTAATTATGGTAAGAAATATCTTGCTCCACTAATTTTTCAAAGCGAGCCATTTAAATTATCAAACTACTCTGAAAAGACGGCGACTTTAAGGCTATTTCGATAAATAAGCTGGACGGAAGACGGAAGAATTGAACCAATAGTTTTTTGACCTCAGTCTTCTGACTTCTTTCTGTATATTAATAAATGGATTTAGAAATCAATTCCGGATTTCAAAAAAAAAATCATAGAATAGCTCCAGCTTGATGGACTAACTAATCTGCAGTTTTTGCTGAAGTTCTTTAATTTCAGCTTCAAGGGCTTTCTTTTTTAAGATAGCTTTTGAGAGTGCCAAAGCATCTTTAACCGCTTGTTTATCGTAATCTTCAAGTATTATATAAAACAGTTCTTTTCCCAAAAAAACAGCTTTTAACCTGCGGTCAGCATTATCTGCAATAAACTGAATTACGCCATTGTCTTTCCCGTTTCGATAGGTCACCTTTTCCCATTTGTATTCCATAAAGTCAGAACGATGATTGTTTACATCTCCAATAGGAACCGAATCTGTTTTGGCGCTGATTTCTTTATCGTAAACCCGCAAACCAACATGATTTAACCAGTTTTCTCCATGATAATTACTGCTTAAATACATTTCTCCACGCTCGTCGAGATAAATTTGCAAAAACGAACGGGTGATCGACCTGTTTAGAGTTTGTCGTTTATGGGTATATCTGGCATAACGGTCGAATTCTGTTTTCTCTTTTACAAATGGTTTTTCCAATTCAATGATTTTCATTTTTAAGGAATCCAGTTCATTCTCTTTTTGTTCGAGTAAGCTAAAATTGATTTCGTTTATCAGATTTTTTGCCGCACTGATAGAATAAGGTGCTTTTGGATATAGTCTGGCTACACTGTCCAATTGTTGTAATGCCTGAATTGTATCCTGCTGTTCCAACAACATTTTTGCATACCCAACTTTCACCCTTGCTTTTTCTTCGTCAGAAGGTCCGCATGCTATTAGTAATAAAATTAAAACAGCTAAAATACTATATATCGAAAACTTCATATCCTCAAATATTTCGGGCAAAATTACGATTTTATCTGAATCCTTATCAATTGTGGCTTTACATTGCGAATAGTTTTTATTAAAAAAAGTCGATCTTTCTAACATAAAAAAATAACAATAAAAACATTGTTCCATTCTTATAGATTATTCCTAAATTTAGACAAAAATCAACAATCATCATGATAACTTTAACTCAACTGGAATACATTGTAGCCGTAGATACTTACCGACATTTTGGACGTGCAGCAGAAAGCTGTTTTATTACCCAACCCACGCTTTCTATGCAAATCAAAAAGCTCGAGGAGGACCTTGAAATCATCATCTTTGATCGCAGCCGTCACCCCCTTTTACCAACCGATGTGGGACAAAGAATTATCGATCAGGCCCGGATTGTTTTAAAACAAAACGAAGAAATTAATAACATCGTAAAAGAACATAAAAACCAGGTGTCAGGTTTAATTCGAATTGGGATAATACCAACCATGGCGCCTTATCTGCTGCCCATTTTTATTGGAAATTACAAAAAGAAATATCCTAACATTTTTATTAAGGTTGTAGAAGAAACCACCGACAACATAATCAAATTGCTTAACAAAGATTTAATAGACGTTGGAATTTTGGCTACACCTCTTCACGAAGAAAAAATAAATGAAAAACCAATTTTTTACGAGGAAATGTTGATTTATGCCAACCCCTCACACCCCTTGCATAAACAGCAGGAAATTACGGTAAAAGACATTGCCACTCCCGAAATCTGGTTATTAAGCGATGGTCACTGCTTTCGCGACCAGGTAATCAATCTTTGTTCTTTTGTTGGAACAACTGACAGCCCGCTTCCATTTCATTTTGAAGCCGGATCCCTGGAAACTTTAGTGAATATTGTTGATCGCGAAGGAGGACTGACTTTAATACCGGAATTGGCAAAGATGGGAATGCCTCAGGAAAGACAAAAAAATGTGCTGTCTTTTACCAATATAAAACCGATCCGGGAAGTGAGCCTTGTTTATTCAAGACATTTTGCAAAATATAAACTTATCAATTTATTATGGCGCGAAATAAGAGAAACAATTCCCGAAGAATTACAAAGTGAAAATAGAGGAACAATTGTTGAACTACGGTAGAAATCTATTCTCTTTTTAATACAATATTAGCTTGGTCGGATATATATATTGTTTTAAAGAAATTCCTGAATTTTTCATATTCTGAAGGAGGCCAATTCCCAGAGTTCAATTGAAGTTTTCTAATGTATAAAAGTTCATTTCCAATTTTTGATACTTTTGCAAAATAGGTTCCAAATTTTGATAAAAGATTGATATCGTTAAATACTGACTCAATAATGTATCCATCCGGAATAGTAAATTTTACAGAGTCAATATCTGTATAGGCAAAACCAAGTTGAATATCAAATTTTCTTTCATCCATTTTTGGTGGAGACGAAGAAAAGGTATTCAACAAATTAGGTTTTATAAATAACCTTGGTCCTGATACGATTGAGCTTTTAGGAATATAAATATCTAGCTGTTCAGATATTTCGCATGATTTATCTTTAGATTCAACAAGACTAAATGAGTTTAGAATTGGAGAATTAATAGAAAGATTGCGTAAGTACCATTTTTTCTGATCATCAAAGCTTTCACTCAACAAAAAATGTCTATTCCCAAATTGTAATCCCTTGTAAACTGTATTAACATTTGCTGTTGCATTTCCTTTTTGATCTATCACAATTGAAGCATTCCTTGTTTGAAGATTTTCATTTTTACCAATTAAGGGAGTTTTAACCAACCTCCCTCCTTCCGAAGTGATTAACAATGCATATCTTCCGCTATTTCCTGCTCCAATATATCCGAAAGGATACTTTTGATTAGTGCATTCAAGCCAAATCGTGTCTTTATCAACAGGAACACAAACAATAACATGATTGGCCTGTCCCATAGATGCAAAATCTGGAAACCGAATTTTTTGATTACCATTTCCAATAAGAGTGTAATATGAATTTATATTTACAACCTTAAGCAATGAAACCAAATAATTCGAAAGTGCTTTACAATCACCATATCCTACTTTATCAACATCAGACGCAGAAATTGGCTCCCAACCTCCAATTCCAAGTTGCACACTAATGTACCTTGTGTTATTCTGAAGATAATTGTACAGAATTTCAATTTTTTCAATTTCAGATGTTGCAGTGGATGTTAGCTCTCTTATTTTATTACATGTAGTTTCTGGAAGTTTTTGTTTTCCCTCAATTAAATTCCACTCCCACTTACCAAAACTTTCCCAGCTCTCAAAACTTCCCCGACAACCATCATATTCAAAAACTTCTGGAACAGCCCATAAAAATGGAAAAGAACTATTTAATGAAGGTGAATATGGTTCGTGTTCAATAACTGGTTTGTTTTCCATAATCCATGTAAACCTATTTCCGCAATCAGAAGACTTACTTTTTACATTGTGTCCCAGATTTGAAGATTTAAATTTCAATTTTACGTTATCGGATAATATTTCAAAAACTGATTTCTCTATTGAAACATTATAGTTTGGAACTGGCTTCCATCTATTTATTGAAACAATTCCATCATATTTAACAGAATATTCTGCAACAACGGTATAAGGATAAGTTGTATTTAAAGCTGTAAAACTCAAATACCGATCATCCTGAAAAAGATTATAATTGCCAACCAGACTGTTATCTGTGATTTCATCTTTTTTAATTTTCCGAATTCTATTTCCTTTAGCATCTAAAATTTGACCTGCAAACGAAGTTACTTTACTGTGCTTATCATATAAAACATAATTCTCCGCAAAATCCTCTCCTCTTTTGTTTAATATTGTTATTACCCTTAATCTTGACATTTCAGCTTTCCCAGGGCCAATTAAGTTATAATAAATACTATCATACCTTACTACTGCATTCGCATTATTTATCATTGAATCAGCAATAAAAGCAGTATTATATAATGTAGATGACGCATACAATGAAGAACTAAGAATAACAAACAGTGACCAAATAAAATTTTTCATTTTTTAAATTCTTTTTAGCACTATTTGTTCTTGTTGTTTGTCAATAATCATCTTAAAGAAATCCTTTAATGAAGCATAGCTATCAGGCAAAAACATTGTTTCCTTGATAATAAAGGTCTGACTAATCATTATCCTTCCACCAGTTTCTTGTACAACATATTGAAATTTACATTTTTCATCCGGTAATGATAGTATAATTCTTTCGGGAAGACTTTCCACTTGCCAGCCTTCAGGAATATAAAATGAATATATAATCCTGTCTTCCATCGGATAACCAAAATCAACCGGATACATTCTGTCATCAATTTTGAACGGATTTTCTTCATAATTTTCATAAAGACATGGATTAAAGTATATCATGTCACCCACAAGTGTAGTTCGGTCAGAAATTGTACCTGAAATTTTTTCATTAAACGATTTTAAAAGATTGTCTGCATTACTCATTTCGTAACTATCAACTGAAAACCCGGGATTGTCATGTTGAAATTTCTTAACAATTTCGTCTTTTTCAATATCAACTGACTTTCTTCTTCTTAAACCAAAATAACCATCATATTTTTTATTAAAAACAGCCTCAATTTCTCCACTTTCACTTAGTGCCAGTTCTCCATATACTATTTTTCTGGAAAATCTTTTTGATGCAAGATCAATCCATTCAATTTTATTTTTGTCTTTTAAAACTAGTCCTTTCCCATTTAAACATCTTTCTGGAATAAAATTAAAAGGAATCTCATTTTCTGTCGCATCGAGTAAAATTGTTTCATTCTCAATTCTTACCCCTGCAACTACGTAGTTTAATGAAGATAAGGATGGCCTTGAAAATGGAAGTTTTCCAGAACTTCGGGTTCGCAACAATACTGGGAATACTTCCAATCCCGCTGCATCAAGCATATTGATTAGCATTATATTAATATCTCCACTTGAACCAACGCCTGTTTTAATAATTTGTCTTACATTATTGCACCATTTTGTTGTTCGTCTATCCCATTTGGTATTTGCCTTAACATAGTCAAATATGGCTTTGGCTATTTCAACTTCACTTATGTCACTATCAATCAAACCTTCGGTTATATCTTTTGCACTATTTACTCCTTTTAATTGTCTGCCAAAAGATTCATCTTCCATTAATGATTCGCCAATCTTTTCCCATGTAGTTGTATACAACTTAATATTCTGGTTTGGAAACTTAGTAGATTCAAGTTCAAATGAAATTGAAGAAATATAATTTATATCTGCATCAGTATAAGGCTCAGGTTCAAAAGCCGGAACATCTTTTGCTGCCAACAAATTTTGAAAAATCTTAAATGAAATTGTATTGTTATTTATCTGATTTGATAAAATCGCTTGATATCCTTGATTTCTCCGTTCTACACTTGAAATATTTATTTGCCCATTTAAAAGGTTGGATTCCGAAACTGTTAAAGGAACATAACCTTTCATATCTTTTGCATAACTAAAATACTCCGGAATTTTAACATTGAGAATACTCCATTTGCAGGGTATTTCGTTTTGGAAATACCAAGAGGGAAGATTCCATAAGAAATCGGAAACAACTTTATACTGTACTTCTATCACCGAACCTACTTTAACATTTGGCATGGTAAACTTATAGTTCGACCAATTTTCATTTTCCTTATCAATAAAAATATCTTTCTTATTCAAAGATGTTTCCAATAGTTTCCCATCTTCAACATTATAAGTAATGGCTTTAACTTTAGTTACTTTTTCTTCTCGAACTCCTTTAGTTTCTTCATAAATTGGAATTTCGAAACTTGCATGTTCGTATCCTGATTTTGTAACAAATTTTATTGCACAATGACGAGTAAACTCTATTCTAAATCCATCCTGTTGGAAATACTTTATTTCAGAACGTCCTGTATCAAACAAATAAAATGCATGTGCATTTGTATCATTTTCAAACTTAGAATTAAGTATGTCATGCTTGCTAATTTTACCAAATTTAAATTCGGGTAATTCTTCAGCCAGGATTTTTGAAATTGGCATCAATGACAAAAGTATTGCAATACAAGTTTTTAAATGAGAACTTAAAATCTTCATAATGATTAAATTAGAATTTGGTTTATTGATAAAGGTTTTCTATACATCTTCAAAGGCAACAATAATACTAAAATAATATTATATTCAATAGTGGAAGTTTGAACATTATTTAATTTAAAATCATTCTGCCTAAATATTTATTGATCTGTTATCAAAAAGAATAATACATTTTTATCAAACACTTATTTTTGGATATTAAGAAAATATAATTACTTTTGCGCGCTGTTTGGCGGGCGTGGCGGAATTGGTAGACGCGCTAGACTTAGGATCTAGTGCCATACGGCGTGGGGGTTCGAGTCCCTTCGCCCGCACAACAAGCCGCTGACCTTTCACTATTCGAAAGTGTCGGCGGTTGTTATTTAAAATTACTTGATTTAAAATTATTCATCATGAACATCACCAGGGAAAATATCGATGCAGTAAATGCAATTCTAAAGGTTGACATTGAAAAAGCTGACTATGAAAAAACTGTTGCAAGCCAGTTAAAAGAGTATCGCCAGAAAGCAGCAATCCCGGGATTCAGACCAGGAAAAGTTCCTTTTAGTATTATCGAAAGAAAATACAGAATTCCTGTGTTGGTTGAAGAAGTTAACAAGATTCTTTCAAAAGAACTTTCACAATATCTGGTTAGTGAAAAACTAAATATTCTGGGAGAACCACTTCCAAACGAAGAAAAACAAAATGATATCAGCTGGGAAAAAGATGAAAATTTTCAGTTTGTTTTTGATATTGCATTAGCACCTGAAGTCAACATTTCACTGGATAAAAAAACTAAAATAAAGTATTACAATATTGAGGTTTCTGATGAAATGATCGACCAACAGGCTGAAATGGCACAATCTCAATTAGGTCAAAATGTTCCTGATGACGAGATCAAAGATAAAAGTTTGGTTCGCGGAAACTTTGTTCAACTGAACGATGCCGGAGAAGAATTGGAAGATGGAATTAAAGTTGAAGATGTTTTGATTGCCATTGATATGATGAAAGACGATGAAATCAAAAAAAGCGCGTTAGGCAAAAAGAAAGATGAGGTTATCGTTTTTGATCCGGTAAAAGCATACGAAAACAAAACTGAAATCGCGCACATGCTTAAAATCAAACCTGAAGAAGCAGAAACGCTTTCAGGTAATTTCAGTTTTACCGTGAAAGAAATTCTAAAATTTGAAAAAGCAGAATTGAATAAAGAGCTTTTCAAAAAACTTTATGGAGAAGAAACCGAAGTAAAAACTGTTGAAGATTTCAGGGACAGAATAAAATCAGAAATTGCAGCAAATTTAGTTCATTCTTCAAATCATAAATTCGGAATCGACACACATGATAAACTGGTAAAAAAATTCGATACTGAACTTCCTGAAGCATTTCTTAAACGTTGGTTACTTACCGTGAATAAAGAAGCCACAGAAGAACAGATCGACAATGAATTTGATGCATTTATCGATGACTTAAAATGGCAGTTGATAAAAAATACCATTGGTAAAGAAAACGAAATTAAAGTTTCACAAGAAGAAACTGAAGATTTTGCAAAACAAATGGCACGCGCTCAATACCAACAATACGGAATCTTTGATATTCCTGAAGAACAATTGGAGTCGTTCTCAAAAATGATTCTTGAAAAACCTGAAGAAGCGGAAAGAATCAACACCAAACTGTACGAAGATAAAGTAATTGAGGCAGTTAAGGAAAAAGTTACTGTTGAGGAAACCGATATTAGTCAGGAAGAATTTAATAAACTAATGAAATAAAAAGGCGTTTAAAACGGCCAAAAATCAAATAACATTTTTGCTGATTGAAGCAGCAATAAACTTTTTTGTAACTTTGTAGCTCATTTTTTTAAAATGATGTTTACAAAGTTACTTTTATTTTAACCCAATTTGTACGATGAGCGATAAAAACGAATTTAGAAAATACGCAGAAAAACATGTTGGTTTTAGCAGCATGACAATGGACAGATACAACTCGATGTATAATGCATACATCTCTCCTACTATTATTGAAGAACGTCAGTTGAATGTGGCATCTATGGATGTTTTCTCCAGATTAATGATGGACCGTATTATTTTTCTGGGTGTGCCAATTGACGATACAGTTGCAAATATTATTCAGGCACAGCTATTATTTTTGGAGTCAACAGATCCGACAAAAGATATTCAGATATATTTTAATTCACCCGGAGGTTCGGTACATGCCGGTCTTGGAATTTATGATACCATGCAATACATTACTGCCGATGTGGCTACTATCTGTACGGGAATGGCTGCATCGATGGCTGCGGTGTTATTAACTGCCGGAGCAAAAGGTAAACGTACTGCATTAAAACATTCCAGAGTGATGATTCACCAACCTATGGGTGGCGCACAAGGACAGGCAACTGAACTTGAAATTACGGTGAGGGAAATTATGAAATTGAAAAACGAGCTATACACTATTATTTCTGAGCATAGCGGTAAACCCATAGAACAGGTTGAAAAAGATGCCGATCGTGATTACTGGATGACTTCTACAGAAGCAGTGGAATACGGTATGATTGACGAAGTAATGGTTAGAAACAGTAAGTAATGACGAATAAAATTAAATCAGACAAGTGTTCTTTTTGTGGTCGCGAAAAAGCTGAGGTTAATTTACTGATTGCAGGAATTGACGGACACATTTGCGACAGGTGTGCTGATCAGGCGCATTCAATTATACAGGAAGAGGTAAAAAAAGACAGCACCTTTGATTTGGAAGGCGCAAATCTTCTGAAACCAAAAGAAATTAAAGAGTTTCTCGATCAATACGTAATTGGTCAGGATGAAGCAAAAAAAACACTTGCTGTTTCGGTTTATAACCATTACAAAAGACTAAAACAAGCTGTTGATGCCGACGAAACTGAAATTGAAAAATCCAATATAATTCTTGTTGGTGAGACAGGAACAGGAAAAACACTCCTCGCAAGAACTATCGCAAGAATGTTGCATGTTCCTTTCACCATTGTTGATGCCACGGTTTTAACAGAAGCCGGTTATGTTGGGGAAGATATTGAAAGCCTGTTGACCAGGCTATTACAAGCTGCGGACTACAATGTAGAAGCTGCCGAAAGAGGTATTGTATTTATTGATGAGATTGATAAAATCGCCCGTAAAGGAGACAATCCGTCAATTACCCGCGATGTTTCAGGAGAAGGAGTTCAGCAGGGTTTATTAAAACTTCTTGAAGGTTCTACTGTAAATGTACCTCCGCAAGGTGGCCGTAAACACCCCGAACAAAAACTGATTCCGGTTGACACAAAAAATATCCTTTTTATTTGTGGCGGTGCTTTTGATGGCATTGAACGCAAAATTGCCAACCGTTTAAATACAAAGGTAATTGGTTATGCTGCAGCCAAAAAAGCCGACAGAATTGAACGTGAGAATTTGTTACAATATGTTGCACCTCAGGATTTAAAATCTTTTGGATTAATTCCTGAAATTATAGGTAGGTTGCCCGTTTTAACATATCTGAATCCATTGGATAGAAAAACGCTTCGTAACATTTTAACTGAACCTAAAAACTCAGTTATCAAACAATACAAGAAATTATTTAAGATTGATGGTATAGATCTGGATTTTGAAGAGGAAGCTTACGATTATATCGTTGACAAAGCTGTGGAGTTTAAGTTGGGTGCACGTGGACTTCGTTCGATTTGTGAAAACATCATGAATGATGCTATGTTTTTTACTCCTTCGGAAGATATTGACAGCCTGCATATTACAAAAGAATATGCTGAAAATAAAATTATGCGCTCTAACATTCAGCGCTTAAAAGCGGTTTAATCATAACTTTAAGTGATTCTCCTTAAAACCTGGTGTTTCTTTAATTTGCCACAGGTATATTTCTATTATCGCAAAAGTCTTACTTAGCTAATTCACTTTTGAGTTGATTTAAGCTAAGAATATATTATGTAGTATTGCTCTACATTTTGTCTTTTAGCCAGACAGGCTCATCCTTTTCCATTCGATGAAAAGGATGCAAAAATCTTGTCAAAAATAACCTCTGAGTTTTTTCAA
The DNA here is from genome assembly GCA_913063265.1 of uncultured Prolixibacteraceae bacterium. GTDB lineage: Bacteria > Bacteroidota > Bacteroidia > Bacteroidales > Prolixibacteraceae > Draconibacterium. Next base: position 36,823 of record CAJXZG010000044.1, read on the forward strand.
TGTTGCCAATTAGCCCGATTGACGGTTTTTTGACACGCCCGCACTTTAGTTGCAGCTACTCCCTCCTACGGAAAAAAGCATTAAGAAAATAAATGAAATAAGCTTTAAAAAATCAAGGCTGATTGACGCTCGTTAGACCTGACGCACGAAGGGCTAAAAGGAGTCCCGAGTGCTCGGGATTGATTTTAGTGAAAGAAATTTATTTTTGCTTTTTAACGTCAGCGGTGGCTTTTTTGAATACCGTTATATTTATCTCTAAAAATGAAAAAACTTTATTCCGGATTATACCCCGTATCTTCTTTTAAGATTGGTTGAAGAGAGGCTTCAACCGCCAATTCATCACAACGTTCGTTGAGCGGATTATTTGCATGGCCTTTTACCCAAATAAATTTTACCGTGTGTTTTTTATAAATTTCCAAAAAACGTAACCAAAGATCCGGATTTTTCTTTCCCTTAAAACGCTTTTTTAACCAGTTAAATACCCAGCCTTTTGTCACCGCATCGGCAACATATTTCGAATCAGTATAAATGGTTACTTCACTTCCCGGAATTTTTAAAGTCTCTAATGCAACAATAACCGCAAGTAATTCCATTCGGTTATTTGTGGTAAGTTTGAAACCTTCAGAAATTTCTTTTCTGTACTTTCCCGAAAGTAAAACAATTCCGTATCCTCCAGGTCCCGGATTTCCGCGGGCAGCACCATCGGTATAAATTGTAATTTTTGGTCCGGCCATATTTTTTTAGTAGTGAGATTTTTAGTATTGAGTATTGAGACATAGCTGAAATATAGTAAGTAGTAAATCTTTGTAATCAATACTTTAGAACTAATATCTATTAATCTACAAAGTACAGAGTATTCTTTTTAAGAAACAAACTTTTTAGAAAGTCTCAATACTCAGTACTAATAGTCCCAAATCTAAAGCAAAAGAAAACCCCGCCAAAACTGACGAGGTTATCATTTTATATCTTTTCGAAAAATTATTTTACGATTTCCATTTCTTCAATCAAATGTGTTGCTCCTGCATAAACATCAATTACCCAAAGTACAAACCGGATGTCAACATTAATACATCTTTGCAATTCTGTTTCAAAAGCGATATCGCCACTCATTGCTTCCCAGTTTCCATCGAAAGCAACTCCAATTAATTCGCCTTTACTGTTGATTACCGGACTACCTGAATTACCTCCTGTAATATCATTATTCGTAATAAAACAAGCTCGCAGTGTTCCATCTTTATCTGCATACTGACGATAATCCTCATCGATTAATAATTCTTTCATTCTTGCAGGAACATCAAACTCTGAATCACCCGGAATCTCTTTTTCCAAATAGCCTTTTACGGTTGTGTAGTAATTATAGATAACTCCATCACGCGGTTCATAATCATCAACTTTCCCGTAAGTTAAACGCATGGTTGAATTAGCATCAGGATAAAATGTTTTATCCGGATTCATTTCCATTAATCCTTCAACAAATAATCTTTCGCCTTCACTTCTTATATTTCTGTTTTCTCCCACTTTTACTGTCAACTCCCGATATTTTCCATAAATGTCACTTGCTGCATTTAACGCCATATCTTTTTCAAGTACTTTTAAAGAAGGTTTTTCAAGAAAAGCATTCAGTTTTTCTTCACTTGCAAATACTGAATTATCAAATAATTTAGATGCATACTTTTCAAAATTACCTTTATACTTTTTCTGAATCCCGGTAAAAAATTCGGGATGATATTGTACGTCATTATTTTCTGAATAAATTTTTAATAAAGAAGCAACCACTTTTTGGTCGGTAGCTGCATTATAATCCTTAAAATGCGCCTTCATTCTTTCTTTTATTGATTCTGAAATTTTTTTGATCTTTTCCGAATTTTTTTCAGGCTCTTCCAAAAGGTCTGTTAAAGAACTGGCTCGATTGGCAAACCTAAAAATTTCCGGCCCTCTTAACATCGATTCACTGAGATATGTTCTTGCTTTTTCCAGGTCAGCATTTTTAAAAGATTCTTCAATCATTGAAAGCGCCTCGCTATACTTGTCTTTTCGTTTATTATTTGTATTAACCCATTCGGTAAACTCCTTTTCTATCTCTTGTTTTTTTGCAATAACATTTAAGTTGGTTAATCCTTTATTTTGACCAATACTGTATTTGTAATAGTTCGAACTTCCGGCATATTTATCAGCATATTGAATTCTGGCCATTTGACTGGTTTTCATATAAGCTCCCCAAATATCCAAAAGTTCTTTTCTAACCTCAATACGTACGTTGTTGGTAGCATTCATGGTATTAATTACACCAAACGAAGTCTCATATCGGTTAGTTCTTCCCGGATATCCCATAATCATTGCAAAGTCACCTTTCTCCACTCCTTTTATGGAAACCGGCAAAAAATGTTTAGGTTGAACCGGGATATTGTCTTTTGAGTATTCAGCCGGTTTGCCGTCAGGTCCTGAATATACACGAAACATAGCAAAATCGTTGGTATGCCGTGGCCACATCCAATTATCAGTATCGCCGCCAAACTTACCTAAAGCCTGTGGCGGCGCTCCAACCAAACGTACATCTTTAAAGGTCTCAACTACAAAAAGAAAATATTGATTCGATTTTAAAAAACTACGAACATAAGTTTCGTAATGTGAATTTCCTTTCGCTTTTCTTTCAAGTTCCGAAGAAACTCTTCTGATAATTCTCCTTCTTTCGTCATAACTCATATCTTCCGTAACATCGGCAAGAACTTTTGAAGTAACATCTTCCACACTTACCAGAAACGTCACTGTTTTACCCGGATTTGGCAGTTCTTCTTCACGAGACATGGCCCAGAATCCATCCTTCAGATAATCATGATCGACACTGGAATGCATTTGAATTTCGCCAAATGCGCAATGATGATTGGTAAGCAACAAACCATCTTTTGATACAACCTCCGCAGTGCAGGAACCACGGTCAAGTGCTACGATTGCATCTTTGAGGCTTGAATGATTTATGCTGTAAATTTCTTCAGCACTTAATTCCAAACCTTTTTCCTGCATATCAGCGATATTCAGTTTATAAATAAGCGAAGGCAGCCACATTCCTTCATCAGCGATTGCCCAAGAGTAAGACAATACTGTAAACAACAGTATAAAATTTAATTTTCTCATTTTAATGATTATTTTCTTAAGAAGTTGGCAAATATAGTTTTAAAAGATTTTCTCATATGTGACATATGTCTTTATATTTCAAAAAAACTTACAGATTTGAACCATCTAAATTAAACTGTATCTTATTCAAGTGGTTAAAAAATGATAATCAATCGATTTGTTTATCATTTCTTTCTAAATTTGCACGGCTCAAAGAAATTGAATAGTGAAACCATCGAAGAAAAGAGTTTTTTTAGATAAAATAAAGGATCAATATCGTTTGACGATATTCAACGATTCAACTTTTCAGTCGGTTTGGAGCATTAAATTATCGAGGTTAAAAGTATTTACAATTGTTAGTATTGCTTCATCGATAATTGTAATATTAGTGACTTTACTAATTGCTGCTACCGGATTGCGTGAATATATTCCCGGCTATCCTGATGCCAAACAACGTCAGATGCTTGTGGATATAGCACTAAAAGTAGATTCGTTGGAAATAGAACTTGCAAAACGTGATGAGTTTTTCAGGGGCATAAGGGCGATTGCTGCCGGAGAGTTGCCTGAAGAACAGACAGTTATCGACACTGCCAATGAATCTTATGAAGCCAATTTCACCAACTATAATCACGACTCAGTTTTTCAGGATAATATATTGGCCGAACAATTAAGTTTATCAATCCAAAACAACACACCACGTAAAACAGAACTTAGTAAAATGCATTTCTATGTTCCGGTAAAAGGGATTATAACCAACCATTTTAATATTT
>CAJXZG010000045.1 GCA_913063265.1 uncultured Prolixibacteraceae bacterium
ACATAGAAAATTTGTATTTTCAACATTTTTTCAAAGCTTTTAAGAAAGTGTGTACATGCTCATGCTGGGCACACACACGCAATATACGTAAGCCGGGCGATGTGGGTAATTTGAACTTTTGTACATTTACTAAAAATAGCAACGGTTTGACAGGTTGGAGCTTCGAATTCCCGGCCTCCGCATATTGCCACCGTTATGCCGCATAGTAAAAAGAAGAATAATCCTTGATAATATTTTGTCTTTACACAACAAAATGTTTACAAACTTGTTAACTTTGCAGAATGACCAGAGAAATAAAATTTTATAAAAACTATTTTATTGACTTCTATATTTCGCTCGATTCATCGGTACAACAAAAAATAGAATATGTTTTTAAAGTGATTAAAACTGTGGATTTAATTCCTCAGAAATTTTTGAAACATATTGAAAGTACGGATGGACTTTATGAAATAAGAATAAAAGTTGGTTCTGACATTTATCGGGTATTTTGCTGTTTTGACTCCGGACGAATTGTTGTTTTATTTAACGGATTTCAGAAGAAAAGCAAAAAAACACCGAAGAAAGAAATTGCAAAGGCATTAAAAATTAAAGAGGATTATTTTAAAAATAAAAAAGGAGAAGGAAAATGAAAACAATAAAAGATGCAACAAATTATGATGAATTATTAGACATCAAATACGGAAAACTGGGAACAGAAAAACGCGATGAATTTGAGATGAAAGCAAAAGCTTTTATTGTTGGAGAAATGATAAAAGAAGAAAGAAAAAAAGCTCATCTCACCCAAGAAGACCTGGCTAAAAAAACTGGTACAAAAAAGAGTTACATTTCCCGACTTGAAAATGGAAAAATAGACATTCAAATTTCCACACTGTTTAAAATTTTTGAAGAAGGATTAGGGAAAAAACTTGGATTGACAATTAACTAATAAATGCAAAAAACCAAACCTAAAAAACAAACTACGACGCCATAACAAAGTGCAAATGTAATGCGGGCGGGCGCGGTGATCCAAAATTCGCGCCCTTTTCAACCACCCCCAATCCGTCTTTGACGGATGACGGTGCTAAAAATAATGTTTAACAAAAAGCCGGCTTGGCTCCGTGGCAGATTTGGCTGGACACTGTTTCAAAATCCCGCCCGACCACATATAAGTGACCGTTAATGAACTTGTTTAAAGCCGACCTAGTGCATAGATTATTGAATTTCTTATACTTTACAAAAATCATTTGTAAAGATTATTCGATTTTCTTTACAAAAGAAACTATATTTGTATAGATTATCTAAATTTCTTTACAAATGAAAAACTGGGAATTAACTAAATTACCACTCGATATTGATTTAGAAACGAAAAACGTTCTGAAATCATTACCTGCCGCTCACGCAGCTTTAGCAGAACTTAAAGGTATTGCTTCTACTATTCCAAACCAGAATATCTTAATTAATACTTTGGGTTTGCAAGAGGCAAAAGATAGCTCAGCAATAGAAAACATAATTACAACACACGATGACTTGTACAAGTCAGAACTAAACTTTGATGCATTTAAATCACTTAATGCCAAAGAAGTTCAGAATTATATCTACGCACTAAAAAAAGGATTTGAATTAACAACAGAGAGTGGATTATTGACAAACAGAACCATTTTACAAATTCAAGCGGCACTAGAAAACAACAAAGCTGGATTTCGAAAATTACCTGGAACCGATTTGAAAAATGCTTCAACCGGAGAAACAGTTTATACCCCACCCCAAGATTATGAGGAAATTTTAGGCTTAATGTCAAATCTTGAAAATTACATTAACGACTCTGCAATTCAAGACTGTGATCCTTTGATTAAAATGGCAATAATACATTTCCAGTTTGAAAGTATTCATCCATTTTATGATGGAAATGGGCGGACAGGAAGAATAATAAATATCCTGTATTTGATATTGGAAAAACTGCAAAATCTTCCAATTCTATATTTAAGCAACTATATCATAAAGCATAAACCTGACTATTACCGACTTCTACAAAATGTTAGAGACGAAAACCTCTGGGAGGATTGGATACTTTTTATGGTCAAAGGTGTTGAGGAAACTTCGCGAGAAACTATCGAATTAATTCTGAAAATTAAAGAATTAATGCTTGCTTATAAACACAAACTGAGAGACAATTACAAGTTTTATAGTCAGGACTTGCTCAACAATTTATTTAAACACCCATACACAAAAATTGAGTTTGTTGTTAATGAGCTAGGCGTTTCCAGACTAACAGCAGCAAATTATTTGAATAAACTGTCTGACGATAATATGCTTAAAAAAGAAAAATTAGGCACTGGAAATTATTATATAAATGAAGAACTATTTGAATTACTAACGAAAAGAAAATAAAAACACAGACATTAACAAAAGCTTTATCTTATTTAAACAGCAATTCAGCTTTACAAAAAATTGAATCTAATCCCTCAGGAATTTGTCTTTCGAATTGCCATTGCAAATAATTTAAATCGTGGTTATGACCTTCAAAAATATAACATTGCAAATTTTCTTTCCCCGCACTTTTGAACCTATCCTGAATATCATATACGCCTTCAACAGGAACATTTCCATCATCAATCCCATGGAAAATATATATTGATATATCTATCCGCAATAACCTCGTTTTATTGGCCTCAAGTAAAAAGTGTTCTTTCAGCCATCTCGTTGTTACCCTGAAATAATTATTCCAAACCCAATTATTATTGCCTGCATCAATCATCAACATTAAATATTCATAATAATCAGCAAGCTTTACTTCAAAATCCTTATAATCTATAACACTGTCTTTCACTAGATCCAGTGATGCAAAATCTGCATTTCGAAATAGTTTGGATCTTCCAATGGTAGCACCTTCTTCAGTTGATTCGTATTCATTCCTCTGAATAATATTATCCCTGTTACTATCAAAATATTTTCGAAGGTTAATCAAAGAAGCCTTGCCGGAATATTGCCATTTAAGTACATCAGATAAGTTCTCGTTAACATAGCCAAACAGTAACAATGCATCCACTTTTTCAATTTTTCTGTCGGCAACCATTGATGCAATAATAGTTCCTTCGCTACAACCCAGCAAAACTATCTTTGTTTTTGAGAATCGACCATCATTTTTTAAATGCGAAATTATTGATTCAACATCCCTGACTTCATTGAAAGGTAAATACTTTGAATACTTTGCGGAATCAATTTTATCGTAATATGGCGGAGTATCTCCAAGAGTAACACCTCTCCTGTTATAAGTAAAAAATCCAATGTTACGTTTATTAAACTCCGCTGCGAACAAATCAAAATAGTTAAATTCAATATTTCCAATTTTTCGCTTGTTCAGGTAGGTATTGGGTCCTGTACCATGAACAAATATTACTAACAGCGGAATGTCCTCATTTCCATGCGGAAATTCCAATCGCCCTGATATGCTGTCACCATCTGATAATTTTATACTGATAATTTCATCGGCAAAAATATGATGGCATGATAAAACCATAATGATTAACAATCCAATTTTCTTCATCATGTTTATAGTTTTAGAATTACAATTCAGATCGCACATCCAGCGGATTACGATGATTTTATCATTCGTCCAGTTTGTAAAGACGACCCTGCAAATTCTTTAGAAATTCGAGATTATGCAGTTGATATTTTCTGATTTTTAGCACTACATAATATGAAACGAAAAGACCGATTGGAATTCCAACAATTAATCCGATAATTGATTCTTCAGTGTTAAGTACTTCAATAAATGATTTATTTTCAAAATAAACGTGAATGGATAAGACAGTGAGCAGATACAAGAACGGGATTAAATATATGTATGATTTGCTAAACCTTCCGGTTAACCATTTGGTTAAAAGTTTTATTCTTGTTTCCAACCAATTACTTAAAGGCTGACTGTATTTATAATTTTGCAATTTATACCAGGAGAATAAACCCGAAATGAATGATATGGCAGTAAGGATTCCAAGTGTTAAATTATTAATCAAATAAATCAAATCATCCTGACGGTTGACGGATGTAATAATCAGCCAGATCATTAATCCAACACTAACAATTATTGATGTAACTATAACAATCGTGAATTTATTAATCGTTTGCCTGGTTTTTGAAATCAGTAACAGATTCAGCTCATCCTTTGATTTCTGATTGGTTTTTACATCCAGATTTTTCCAGATTTTTTGTAGTTCTTTATTTTCCATGATTCAAGTGTTCAAAATTCTGTTTTAATATTTTTTTAGCCCTGTTAATTCGTACCCCGACATTTGATTTTGAGATACCAATGATTTCAGCTATCTCGTTATAATTCTTTTCTTCAAGGTACATGAGCATAATTGACTTGTCAATTTCATCAAGATTATAAATAGCATTGATTAATAATTGTAATGATTCATTCTTTGATATTTCTTCAATGATATCTGAATTATCGGGTAATTCGGGTATATTTTCTTTGTATTCAATTCTCCTTTGTTTTTTTATCCTTGAAATAGAAGTGTTTATCGACACCTTATAAATCCAGGAACCAATACTGCTTTTGTTCTTTAATCCCGGATACGACTTCCATAGCTGATAAACTATTTCCTGAAAATTATCTTCTCTGTCTGTTTTGCTTTTAAAATAAACTAAACTGACTTTATAAAGTATTCCCTGATAGTTTGTCAGTATTTCGAGAAATTCATTTTTCAATAATGCCATAGTTGACTTGTTTCTAACAAAGTATCCTTTAACAATAATTTATTACAAAAAAACAGAAAAATAAACCAATAAATTAATTAACTGACAATATCATTAGCGGTAAAAAACAACAATGCACTTATCAGGTTGATGCTCCCGGATAAGATGGTCGGAATGCATTTTTCCCGCCAGCGAACATTCTCAGATTTTGATTTATCTTTTCCTATCTGTTCATGATATATGTGGCAGTTCCATTGCTGACGCTTCGTTACATCAAGGTTGCGGTTCGTCAAAACCGGATTTTGCAGTCCGTGTTTCCCAAAACCAACTTGTTTTCGGCTAAAGGTTTCCAGAGTACACGGAATCCGTAAACTACTTTCCCCTTCTGCATAAAAACCTATATTCCGCCTGGTAATTCTAATGGAATACTTTTTATGTGCACCAATCATGTTTAATCCAAAATAATTTGCAATTTTAAACTACCTAATAAGATTTGAATTGGTGTACACATGCGAAAGCACAGTTCCACGACATGTGGACAGAAACACCCGGGATTCGTTGGGTTGCCAGTCAGTGTATGCCCTGTAACAAATTAAATATTAAATAATTACACATACCTTGAAACTCTATGAATGCTAAAGAATTACGAGAAATGGCAGTGGCATTTCAGAAAAGCAGAATAATACTGACTGCCTATGAACTGGATATTTTCACATTTATAAACGACAAAAGTCTAAATGCTGAAACCATAGCCAAAGGATTAAATTTAAATAAAAATGCAACTGAAAGATTGCTAAATGCTTTGGTTGCAACAGACCTTTTGAACAAGGAAAATGAAAACTTCAGCAATTCGAAAGAGAGTGTTCAGTTTCTTTCAAAGAACAGTTCTGAATTTATGGCCGGCCTGATGCATTCCAATCATTTGTGGAATACCTGGAGCCATTTGACTGAAGTGGTAAAAATCGGTAATGTTGCTGATACATCAAATATCAATGAAAGAGGAGAAGATTGGTTGGAAGCATTTATTCATGCTATGCACTACAGGGGAAAGAAACAAGCTCCTACTCAAATTGCAGAAATTGATTTGCAAAATGTAGACTCTGTGTTGGATGTTGGCGGGGGCTCAGGATGTTTTTGCATGGAATTTTTAAAACAAAAACCGGGATTAAAAACCGCTATTTTTGACCTCCCCAATGTAGTTCCTGTTTCAAAAAAGATTGTAGAAAAAGAAGGTTACGGCGATAGCATCGTATATTATACCGGAGACTTTACGATTGACGAACTTCCCAAAGGATTCGATCTGATATTTTTATCTGCCATTATACACAGTAATTCATACAAAACAAACGAGGACCTCATAAAAAAATGTTACAATGCCTTAAATCCAGGGGGTAAAATTGTTATACAAGACTGGATAATGAATGATTCAAAAACAGTACCACCACAAGGTGCAATTTTTTCCATTAATATGTTAGTGGGTGTTGAAGGTGGTGATTGCTATTCTGAAAACGAAGTGAATTCCTGGATGAAAAATGCAGGTTTTAAAGATTTCTCAAAAATCGAACTGGAACATGGCCTGGGACAAATAACGGGCATCAAAAATTAACATCAGGATTAAAGCAGACAGATTTCATTTGTTATGGAATATTTTACATTCAAAACCTGTTATTTAAAACATATAGAAATCTCATCCCAAAGCGAAATGATAAACAAACAATTCGGAGGTAATGGCAGGAGATTGGCAGTATTGAAGTTTAAACAATACTAAAGTTTTATAACACAATTTATGGGCAGTAAAAAACAAAGCATTCATGAATTTGACCTTAAAATTATTCGTGAATATTTCTCCGGTACAGAACGACAGGCACCGGGTAGTTCGGATATTACACTCAAAGCATTAAGTTTTATCGAAGGCCTTGATGAAAACTCCAAAATTGCAGATATAGGATGTGGTACCGGTGGCCAAACTATGGTGTTAGCTCAAAGTACTAAAAGTGAAATTACCGGTATTGATTTATGTTCGGATTATATTGATCAATTTAACCGAAACACACAAAACAAGCTCCTTAAGCACAGAATAAAAGGGATTGTTGGCGATATGCAAAATCTTCCGTTTCGAAAAGAAGAACTGGACATGATTTGGTCGGAAGGAGCGATTTATAACATTGGATTTAAACGCGGATTAAATGAGTGGCGTAAATATCTGAAACCTGGAGGATATATTGCGGTTACAGAAAATACATGGTTTACTGAAAACCGGCCTTCCGCGATTCAGGAATTTTGGGAAAAAGCCTATCCTGAAATTGACACCTTCGCAAACAAACTCGCTCAAATGCAAACCGCCGGTTATATTCCGCTTGCTGCATTTACAGTCCCCGAAACTTGCTGGACAAATTATTATTCCCTTATGCAAAAGAGTCAGGAATCCTTTCTAAAAAAATACAAAGGCAACAAAACTGCCGAAGAATTTATTGCTTATCAGCGATATGAGGCTGATTTATATTACCAATACAAAGCATATTATGGTTATGCATTTTACATTGGGAAAAAGATTTAATCCTTGCTGTTCCCGGATTATACAAGATAGAATTTGCGGTCATCGGTAAAACGGAGTTTGGATTAAGTTGTAATTTGAATAAATAAACCACAGATTTATTGTAACTTATTATAAGCTTTAGAAATATAAACAAGGGCTTATTATGAAAACATTTTATGCATCTTTTTCCATCGTTTTCATCTTATCATTATTTATTGTCAAAACTATAAATGCCCAAACAATTCCGACGGTTTCTGAAGTTCATAATTTCATCAGTAACAACCATTTTCTGATAACATATAGAGAGGGAGAAGTTATATATGGCACTTACTATTTTATAGAGATTCATTATTGCACTAACGGATATTACGGTTTATACGGAAAAATGATAAAAAGAACTGTGATGGGCAACGAACAACACAACAACTGGCAGGAGTTTGGAAGCTGGAAGGTAATCGAAAATAATGGGAATGTTGGTATTTATTATAAAACAACCGCAGCGCAGGAAAAATTTTTCCCTGTATATCTGTTACCGGATGGGAATTATTCAATTGGTGAAGGGATCTCTATTGTAAAACAAGGCAAAGCAAAATGTAATTAATACAAAAAAAAGAGCTTACATGTATTGAACAAATTCGGGTAAATTTTAAAAGGATTAGAGTTTAATAAAGAAAATTCTTGAAGTTGACTATCCCGTGGCAGAGCCTCGGGGAATTTTTCAGATTAAAAATGAATTGAGTTTTATCCATACTTTAGGAAATATTGCACTCTGTTTTTATATTGTTTTTCATCAGATTCAGAAACTTTTTAATTCTACAAATGTTATGTTATACAGATAGTTATCAATAAAAACAAAATATTATGCCTAAAACTCATATCGAAAAATCAGTTACTATCAACGCAGGTGTTGACAAAGTAAAAAGTGTAATTGCAGATTTTACTCACTGGAGACATTGGTCGCCATGGCTAATAACTGATCCGGAGGCTAGTGTAAATGTTTCGAATGAAGGGAAATTTCAAAGATGGGAAGGCAAACGTGTTGGTGTGGGAGAAATGACGGTACTTTCAGAATCTGATTCTAAAATTCATTACGACCTTACATTTTTGAAGCCCTGGAAATCTCAAGCTACGGTAGATTTTTTAATTAAAACAGATGGAAAGGATACTACAACATTAACCTGGACTATGGACGGTTCCTTACCTTTTTTTATGTTTTGGATGAAGCCGATGATGGAAAGAATGCTGGGCATGGATTACGACCGCGGCTTAAAGATGTTAAAAGAATATATTGAAACCGGAAAGGTTGGTGTTAATCTGGAGTTTTTAGGTGAATCAGAGTTTGCTGGCTGCAAATTTGTTGGTATTAAAAACGAATGTACCATTGAAACCATTGGTAAAATAATGGATGGCGATGTTAAAAAACTAAATGCCTATGCCAAAGAAAACAGTAAGATTTTATCAGGTGATTTCTTTTCAGTATATCATAAATATGACTTAAGCAAAAATAAGATTATTTATACTGTTGGAATTGGGGTTAAAGAAGCCCAAAACAATTTACCTGCAGGAATATTTAACGACACTCTCCCGGCTACAAAGGTTAATTCGGTAAGACACATTGGCCGATATGAACTTCTGGGAAATGCATGGAGTGCGATTATGGGAATGGAACAGGCAAAGGAATACAAGAAAAACAAGAAAATATCACCAATGGAATTTTACAGGAATAATCCCGAAGAAACCGCTCCAAAGGATTTGATTACTGATGTTTGCATGCCGGTCAAATAATCAGTCGGAATAAAGGAATTCAAAAAAAAAGATGTCATCTATTTAAAGATGACATCTTTTGCTTATTATATAACCCAATATTTTATCGAACTACAACCACCCAGTCTTTATCATCATCGGCAGGTGGATTTCCTAAGCTTCGATTTCCACTAGAAACTGATTTAATGCTTCCTTCAAGTAATTCTCCTCCTTCGCGAGGATTAAACCATTTTACCGATAGTTCTTTATCAGCCTTTATTTTAAGTTTTGCATTTTTGGATTTCATTGGTAAATAAACAATATAAATTTCGCCTTCTTTTGCCAGGCAGTAAGCATCTTTGATATTTACCAATTCATTATTTGCTTTCATACTTTCCAATGGAAATTGATTCACAAAAGTAGTTGCAGCAGTTGATTGATTCCACCAGTTTTCGCGACTACGGAAGTCTTCCAGCTCCAAATCGGTGTGTGGATAACGGTAACCGAAATACCATTCTACTCCGGTTGCACCTCCTAACAAAGCTCCCCACAAACAGTGGTGCCGAACAGTATCGTGGTTAGCATCGTGAGAATCCGGCATTACTCCTTTCCAGTGTGGCCCGATTTCATCAAGATTTACCATCCAGCGTTTCCCGGCTTTTTCCGATTCGTTAATCCATAATTTAACATGTTGATTTACCTGGTATGGATTTCCGATTTGCATCGATGGTCCATCCAGATTCTCAAACCCTAACAGAGGAGTCAGTACCCTTTTTTGACCATCAGGTGAGGGTAATGTATGAATTACCACATTATTAGGATAGGGATTTATTTCTTTCAGGTAATTGGCCATTGCCTTGCGCATGTCGTCGGTTTGCGCAACCGGTGTCCAGTGTGCCGGACCGTTTTCTTCACCCATATTCCAGGTAACTGCCAGATGATGTCCAAAACGAGCTACCAGTTCACGTAAATAAACTTTACGCTGAACACCGGTATGTCCTGCATCAAGAAGTACCTCGTTTTCCGTTTCCTGCAAAACAAAATGTTTCATCATTCCCAAACTTTCCATATAATCAAAAACCACTTCCCACTGGTCGAGTTTACTGCAATCAAAACGGTAGCGTTCGTTGTAATCGTTGTATGGCCATACATCTTTACCATCTCCCATAATATTCATGGTAAGCATATAAACCGAGTTCATACCTGCAGATTTCAGATAGTTCAATGCACCAATAATTGCTTTACCCTTTCCGTTTTGCCAGGTTGGATTGCCCTCTTCCCAGTCGTTTAAATGTGCTTCATATTTATGGATCCCATCCTTTGGATTGGCTTCACCTTCCCGAATCACCTTTTTTAAAGTAAAACGATGAGTTTGATCAAATTCATGAAAAGCCAAAAAATTCTCAGGACTGTCGGCTCCGTTTTTAATCCATATTTTATCTGTTCCCTGGAATTTAAAATAACCCTTGCCGCCATTTATAATTCTTCCTTTGGCACGGAAATCATCACCGGTCTTGTCTGATTCTAAAATTTCAATACTTCCTTCTGTACCGTCTAATTCAACAGGATCACCTAAATTTTCTTCATCGATAACAACAATGTTTTTCCCTTTTCGGAATGAAATTTTGTAATTCCAAATCCCTGCCTCATCTGGCCTGAAATGAATTTTCCAAATATTACCTTGTTCTGCCGAAGTTTCTCCTGCATTACCGTCAGCAGCAAAATATCCCGGAACAGTATAAGTCTTTTCGCCTTTTGTAAAAGTAGCTTCCAGTTTGTAGTTTAAAAAGGGATTTTCTTTTGCCCATTCAGACGTTTCGGGTCCGTTAATTACCAACGTTACTTTGTGCCACTGTTTTAACTCGCCTTCGACCTCAATCGATGATTTTGGTTGGGTTTGACAGGAAACGATCAGGGTAAACAGCAAGAGATAAATGATGTTCTTCATATCTGTAGGTTTTTGGATTTATAAAGTGCTTAAAAATAATCATTTTTGTATACAGAATACAATTTTCATATAAATTTTGTCATTACAATTCTCTTATAAAAATATCCTTAAAACGAATTTTTAGTTTATCATTTTTATGAAGCTGCAATGCTATGTGCCCTTTTAAACCAGCATTTGTTGAAATATGAGCCTCGTTGGTTAACATCCTTTCTCCGTTAAAATCGGCTACCGGGATGTTGTTCAGAAATGTTTGAATTCGGGTTCCTTTGCAAACAACTACCAGATCGTTCCATTCCCCTTCTTTTTTAGTAAAGATTGTTTTATGCCTCGTATCCGATTTATCAATTTCCCAGTTTTTAAGACTGGGGTAAATCCATCGTTTCTCTCCCCAGGTTTCGTCATAAATCAAACCTGTTCTCCATGGTGCCGGAGGATGAATATCTATCTGAGGTCCATCCAGCCAATAAGCTCCTTCAGCTTCCAGATTTTTATTATACCTGCTTCTGATTTGTACGCCACTGTTACCGGGAGATTCTTCAAACGCCTGAAATTTTAAACGCAACTCAAAATCTGAATATTCATCGCCATGGTACAACCAGATATAATCATGCGTACCATCCTCCAATGAGTTACATTCTATTTCACCCTCTACAACTTCCCAAAATGTCTTGTCTTTATCACCCGGCAAACATTTAACTGACCAACCTTTCAAATTTTTGCCATTGAATAAAGGTTTCCAGTTTAAATCATCAGCAAAAACTTCAATAGACTGCATATTACCACCCCCCATATTTCCACTTCCTGCTGCAACATAAACCTTATCCTCAAAAACTATGGCTCCGGTTCCGTGTCTGCCCAGATCCATGGGTGCCAGTAATTCCCACTTCCCTGTTTTTGGATTTAAAGCCTGTGTTTCATTGTGTGCCCGCTTTTGTCCGCTTTCGCCTCCCATATAAATAATCCTGTTTTTGAAATAAACTGCTCCTCCGGCAGCTGTTGGGACAGGTATATTTTCTTCTAAAGTATTCCAGGTTTTGCTATCGATATCGTAACAATCCACTTCTTTTATAGTAGCCGAAAAAAATGCCCCAAAATTATCTGGTTCATGGTAACTTGTATTTCTTCCACCGATACAATATACTTTTCCATCTACCACAACTGCAGGAAAATGATCACGAATATGTGGTGCATCAGGAAGAATCTCCCATGTTTCGGTTTTTAAATCATAAACATCAGCCCAGGCACAAGTACCACTTGTGTGTCCCAACTGGATTCCACCAAACATATAGATTTTATCCCGGTGAATCACTGTTCCGGCAGAACCGCGTCTTCTGTTTTCAGGTATTTCCGGTCCTTTTTCCCATATATCTTTTTCGGGGTAATAAATGTATATGTTTTCCAGGGGTTGTTCTTTAGGATATTTGCCGGTCATTGCACCCATTAAATAAATTGCATCCTTGTAAACCACAGGTTGAAAATGATGAATTTCTACCGGAGATTTGCTCTTTACTTCCCAAAGATTAGTTTTTGGATCGTATACATTTACCGGATTAATTCCTCTCCCGCTTATCAGATAGAATTTACCTTTAAACTCAACAAAAGCATTTTCATGCCTGCCGGTTACAATCGTGTCATTGGTTGGAATGAGCCCCCATTCAAATTTTGATAAATCTTTAGCGAATACCGAATCAGAGATTCCCAATAAAAAAAATAAGACTGGTAATATTATTATTCGTTTCATCTTTATAAATTTTAATTTTTCTGTAATATGAAAATTCAAATTTGACAGATGGAACCGCTCCATCCGTCGCTCTCATATAAAATTTATTCATCCTTTTTTGTGTAATATTTTAATGAAAAATTTCATGTTCGTTTCATAAAGGATGTTGGTTTAAATGTTATTTTTTCCATTTTATCGAAATCGCTTCAGGTTTAAGGAATTTAAGTTCATAGCCTTGCGTCTTAAAATAGTATGTTTTTCTAAGGTATTACAATAATACCCAAAATTAACCAGAACATCATTCCTCAAAATCAAGGTTGAAAGGGTGTCATTAACACTGCAACCTGCTTTTAAATAATAAATAAAATCTTTCTATGTTTGTAATCAACAGATAATAAATTGAAGAAAAATACTACTTGTTGATGTTTACGCAACTTATTTCAGCATGAAAAATCCAATTAAAAATATTATCATACTATTGTTATTATTTTCAGTTCTTTGGGCATGTAAAAAAGAAGATCCGGTGGAACTTGTAAATTTTACTGACCAAAACCTTTTTTCTGTTTTACTCGAGCAGGGCATCGATACTGATAAGGATGGATTTATCTCTGTTGAAGAAGCACAAAGTGTAAAAAAAATAACTATTGTGGCAAGCAGAATAAGCGATTTTAGTGACCTGAAAGCTTTCTCAAACCTTGACTCACTGGTTTTGAAAATGGTGTCTTTAGAGTATTTGGATCTCTCGGTTATTTCAGAACTTCGTTATCTTGATTGTAATTTATGTGATTTTACACATGTCGATCTTTCAGGAAATTTTAACCTGGAAGAGATAATTTGCGAAAAAAACCAGATTGAATCACTTAAACTTCCTCCCGGACAGGTTCTACAATCGCTTCGCTGCAGCTACAATCGCCTTCGGGAACTTGATGTTTCGAAGAATCCTGCTCTGGTTTCTCTTCACTGCGACAACAATTTTATTACCCAACTCGATTTGTCAAATAATTTACAACTGACCCGAATGATCAGTTGTGTTAACCAATTAACTTCACTTGATGTTTCGAAAAATAAATCCATCACTGTATTGGGTGTTGGAAGTATGCCAATGCTAACAGAGGTTTTTGTATGGACACTCCCTTTTCCTCCTGAAGGTGTAAAAGTAATAATGCCCAACAGCACACGTATAAATTTTATGCTAAAAGAATAAGATTTAAGCAGTATCCTAATTTATTCAGTTTGTGTTATAGCTTCAATTGCCGTCACTTCCAGTTTTCTGAATTCCACTTCTGAACCTTCAGCCTGAACAGCTATTTGTCCTTTTGTAGTTGTACAGTTATAACCGAAATTAACCATTTCATTATTAACCCAGACTTTAATGGTATCGGCAACACATTCAACTATCATTGTATTCCATTCACCAACCGGATTTTCAGAACCATCAGTAAGATTAGGAATACGACGTCTTTTGCCTTCGGTAATCCCCCACTCTTCTTTGGGTCCGCGTCTGGCTTCCATATCCGGCACCGTAATGTCTTCGACTATACACCAAAAATCTCCGGCATTTTCATGCATCATCTGTACTTCCAACGATTTTGGGAACATTTTATACAGCGCTCGAGGTGTTGATGCATGAACCAACAAGCCACAATTCCCGGGAGTTCCTGCAAATCTGTATTCCGCTCTAATTCTATAATTCTGATAAACTGAATCGGTAATCAAATGTCCACCCGGAGTTCCCAGGCTTACCAGCATTGAATCTCGAATAATAAAAGGATTTATGGTGTCCGGATTATTATCCATTGCCGGAACGTCAACATGCCAGCCAGAAAGATCAAAACCATTGAATAAAGAAATTGTTTCAGGTTCTGAGGTTGAACATGCACTTATTATCACACTTAAAATGAAAATAATTTTTAGGTTTCTCATAACTTTATTACTCTTCAATTTTTAGTTCTTGTTTAGCCCATTTTATATATTGTTCCCAGTCGTAGTCCGTAACATCATGTTTTCCGGTTCTGATATGATAAGCCACCGTATTCTGAACAGGTTGATTTACTTCAGGCATTTCGATAGTTTCAATCCCTTTTTTCCCATACAAATTATAAACCGGTGTGGCATAAAAGGTACTTAGAAATTCTCCTTTGGGATCGGCCCATTGATCTTCCTCTGCACTTGCGACATATAACGGACGCGGTGCAATCAACGCCAGCAACTGATGTTGATCAACCGGCAAATTTTCTTCCTTGTTATTAAAGCGATAAAACCTTTTGCAAAACCAATGCGGGAAACTACTGTTAATCCGCCATACCGTTTCACCAAATTTTCTTTTTGAAAGTGCAGCACCACCGCAACCTGAATTATTTGAAATTACAGCAGCAAATCTTTCATCTGTAGCTCCGGCCCACAACGATGTTTTTCCCAATCTTGAGTGCCCAAAAACAATCACTTTCGAGGCATCAACATCATCATCCTTCTCCAGATAATCCATTGCCCGGCTTAATCCCCATGCCCATGCAGCAATACTTCCCCATTCGTTTACTGCCGGCATTTCCTGACCATTTTTATAAAAAAACGGATGAATACCATCACTAAAATCATTCTTATCCGGATCTAGCTCACTATAATAAACAGTAGCCAATCCCATTCCTGCATCTATAATTTTTTCAATGGCCCACCGGTTTGTTCTTACTCCCCGTGATTTTTCATTAAGCTGATTATACTGTATGCCTAATGATGCATTATTGCTTGCCCAGGCATCGGAAATAACAATATTCACATCATCTGAAATTGTATGATTACCGTAAAAATTATACCCTATAAAAAGCGGTGCCTTTTGTACATCTTTGGGCAGATATATTAGAATTGTAAAATCGAGTGTAAGTCCTTTTTTCTTAAAAGATATTTCTACCTGTTTGCGTTTAGCTTTGCCATTTAATGCGTCGTCGCTTTCCTCAATAATCTCATATGAAACAATTCTCAAATCACCGGGGACCTCTCCAAACATATTTTGGGTGAACCAGTCCAGTAGTTCAGGCCTTCTTTTTTTCTCCCAGTCTTTTTTACTATTTATTTCTTTTTGTTTAAAGCTTACAAGGGGATCAGGTACCTCGAAATCAGGGACTTTACTTTCATCATAATTGGGTACAAATTTTTGAGCAAAACAAATCTGAACTAAAAAGTAAAAGATAAAAAAAAATGTTAGTTGTTTCATATTATTAGGTTTATTTCAATTTTCAAACTTAAGCTCATTCCGAAAAGTAGCGATTCGCCACAAAAACACAAAATCACAAAAGTTCACGAAAGTTAATCAATTGATATTCTTTTTGTGAGATTTTGTGGCATACTTAATTTTAACTTTTTGTGTGGATTATAAATGTTAGTTTTAATAGGCAAAACTACTTCCGCCTAAAAACTCCCTCAACAAAGAAGTAGGTGGTATTTCTGCATCGTCGATTTGTTTAAACCATGACAAAAATTTGAGCAAACGTTTGGCCTCCGAGTATTCTTCGCAGTTTTCAGGCACCAGTTTCAAAACAGGTTCTGCATATTTTTTCAAAACTGCAAGTTCATATAAGGTTGCCGAGTTAAACATAACATCCGCATTTTCCTGATATGGAAAAATATTTTTTTCTTCTCCCCTGCGAACCGACGGCCATCTTTTAATCGTTTCATTTGCGGAGTATCCTCTGTAATTGCTATCTCTGATAATTCTTCGGAATAACCTGTTATCTGCTGTTGAAACATGGGTTTGTTCATCAAACGAAATCTGGGTTAATGCTGAAATAAAAATATTAAAAGTATATTTTTTGTCGATCTTGGTCAACAAACCCGGATTCATACCATGGATACCTTCAACAATTAAAATATCGCCCTGTTCCAATTTTAGTTTTTTCCCTGTTCTTTTGCGTTTCCCCTGTTGAAAATCAAATCCCGGAAGTTCAATTTCCCTGCCTTGCATTAATTCAAATAATTGTTGATTAAAATATTCGATATCAATGGCTTCCAATGCTTCAAAATCATATTCCCCGAATTCATCCAATGGTGTTTTCTCACGATCGACAAAATAATCATCCAGTGAAATCTGGTAGGGCCTTAATCCGTTTACCGCCAACTGAACCCCCAGCCTTTTGCTAAAGGTTGTTTTTCCCGAAGCCGAAGGCCCGGAAACCAGTACAACCCTTAAATCGGCATCAAGCTTATAAATCATATTGGCTATCTCTGCAATTTTTTTCTCGTGTAATGCTTCTGAAACCTTTATTACATCGCCACTTTTCCCGTTTAACGAAAAGCTGTTGAGATTGCCAACTGTAGATACGTTTAAAATTTCGGCCCAGTCTTTCTGCTCCTGAAAAATTCCAAAAAGTTTATCGCTTTTTACCAGTTTATGTAAGGTATTGAATTTCCTTTTTTTAGGAACCTGAAGAAGAATTCCGTCAAAATAAGGTATTAATCCAAAATTTGAAATGTAGCCTGTTGAAGGTAAAAGGTGCCCGTAAAAATAATTGGCGATATCTTTCAAAAAGTACAGGCTTGAAAAAAGATTACCCTGTTGTTCAAATAATAGGGCTTTATCATCCAGTCCTTGTTGATTAAGAAAGTTCACCGCATCTGTAGTCAAAATCCTCTTTTTTACAAAAGGGATATTACCTGCAATCAAAGAATTCATTTCCTGTTTTATGGTAAATACATCAGATTCTGTAATTTCTTTATCAAAACCCTCTAATTCAAAAAAATAGCCATTTGAAATTCCATTCTGAATATTAAGTTTTACCTGAGGAAAAGTTTCTTTTACTGCCACATACAAAAGAAAAATCAGGCTTCTTATATACAGGCGCATTCCATCGGGATGAGAGACATCAATAAACTCAATTTGTTTGGGCTTAACCAAACAAAACGACAATTCTCTTACCTGGTTATTTACTATCGCGCCACATACCTTGTTTTCTAACTCTATGGGCAAATCCTGACTAATTTCCAGCAGCGAAGTACCCAAGGGATACTTATGTTTTGAGTTGGTATTTTTACAAAATACTTCTACCTGATTCATAATTTTTAGAAAAATACGATTGTTAATTTTATCGATTTCGTTAAAAATACGACAGAATAGTAAATGTATTAAAATTTATGCGAATCTGTAATACACTTAAAATCAATTTTGCTTGATTAAGAATTATTGTGAATCTCAAGCAAAACCTAATTTAATTCTTCTTTTAAGAATTTTGCGGTAAATGATTTTTTGTTTTTACTTACTTCCTCGGGAGTGCCTGTACACAGAATTTCGCCACCGTTCTTTCCTCCTTCAGGACCAATATCTATAATATGATCGGCAACTTTTATTACATCCAGGTTGTGCTCGATCACAATCACAGTATTTCCTTTGTCAACTAATTTGTTTAACACATCCAGCAAAACTCTGATGTCTTCAAAATGTAATCCGGTGGTAGGTTCGTCCAAAATATAAACAGTTTTCCCGGTATCCCTTTTAGCTAACTCGGAGGCCAGTTTTACCCTTTGCGATTCACCCCCTGAAAGTGTTGTTGACGATTGTCCCAGAGTGATATAACCCAGTCCAACATCCTGCAAAGTTTTCAGTTTTACAGCAATTGACGGAATTGATTCAAAAAACTCAACTCCATGCTCAATGGTCATTTCCAGTACATCGCTGATTGATTTTCCTTTATATCGTACTTCGAGTGTTTCCCGGTTATATCTTTTGCCGTTACACTTATCGCAGTGCACATAAACATCGGGAAGAAAGTTCATTTCTATTAATTTCAATCCTCCTCCCTGGCATTCCTCACAACGTCCGCCTTTTACATTAAATGAAAATCTTCCAGGTTTGTAGCCCCTGATTTTTGCTTCGGGTAGCTGAGCAAAAAGGGCTCTTATATCAGTAAAAACATTGGTGTAAGTAACCGGATTTGATCTTGGTGTTCGTCCAATAGGGGATTGGTCTACCCTTATCACTTTATCTACATATTCGAGTCCTTTTACCGATTTATAAGCAAGCGGATCTTTAACCGATTTATAAAAATGCTGACTTAAAATTGGCTGTAATGTTTCGTTAATTAAGGTGGATTTTCCACTTCCTGAAACCCCTGTTACACAAATAAACTTTCCCAGGGGAATTTTTAAACTAACAGATTTTAGGTTATTGCCTGAACATCCTTTAACTTCAAGAAAATCTGATTTCCCGTTTCTCCTTGTTTTTGGGATATCAATTTTTCTTTTATCATTCAGATAATCGGCTGTAAGTGTATTGGCTTTTAATACCTTTTTTGGCATTCCTGCAGCAACAATTTCACCACCGTGTTCACCTGCACGAGGTCCCATATCAATCAGGTAATCGGCATGCAACATGGTATCTTTGTCATGTTCAACCACGATTACGGAATTTCCTGTATCACGCAATTGCTGGAGTGCATGTATCAGTTTCAAATTATCGCGGTGATGCAAACCAATACTTGGTTCATCGAGAATATAAAGCACATTTACCAGCTGAGAACCAATTTGGGTTGCCAGTCTGATTCTTTGTGATTCGCCTCCGGAAAGACTTTTAGCAGATCTGTCGAGCGATAAATAATTTAAACCTACTCCCAGCATAAATCCGAGTCGATCCCGAATTTCTTTAATCACTTCAACTCCGATTTTTCGTTGTCGTTCGGTGATTCTTTCTTCAAGTCCGTTAAACCAAACACCGAGTTCATTTAAATCGAGTTGAGCCAGTTCTGAGATATTTTTCCCATCGATTTTGAAATGAAGTGATTCTTTTTTTAACCGCATTCCGTCACACTCGTCGCAAACAGCTGATTTTACAAACTGATTTGCCCACTTTTGCGCTGTTTTTGACGGATTGTCATCTCTCTGACTATCGATATATTTTACAACACCATCGTAACTCATTTGGTAATTCATGCTGCTTCCCAATGGCGTATTTTTTAACTGAAGCCTTTCGTTTGTTCCAAATAGAATTGCTCTTATTCCTTCTTCCGAAATATCACTTACAGGAGTTTTTAAATTGAAATCAAACTTTTCACCCAGGGCTTCAATCTGCCAGAATATCATGGAATTTTTGTACGCGCCCAAGGGTGCAATTCCTCCTTTGGCAATGCTCTTTTTTTTGTCAGGAATAATTTTGTCCATATCAATTTGAGTAACCTTTCCCAAACCGTTACATTTCGGACAAGCTCCCTGTGGTGAATTAAACGAGAAATTATGTGGCGCCGGCTCGTTATATGATATTCCGGTTGTCGGGCACATTAATAAACGACTGTAATATTTAACCTGCTGTGTATCGTGGTCGAGAATCATGATAATTCCATGACCATGTTTCATGGCAGTTTGAACACTTGCTTTAAGTCTTGAAGTGCTCACCTCATCGACAACAAGTTTGTCAACTAAAATTTCAATAAAATGGTTTTTATACCTGTCAACTCTGAAATTGTGTTTTATTTCAATAATTTCTCCATCTACTCTGGCCGAAAGAAATCCTTTTCTCAGGATTTGCTCAAATAATTCCCGGTAATGTCCTTTTCTTCCTTTTACAACCGGTGCAAGAATGTTTATTCGTTTCCCGGCAAAATCATTTTTTATTAGCTGCAGAATTTTATCCTCGGTGTACCTCACCATTTTTTCATTGGTATTATAAGAAAATGCTTCAGCTGCTCTGGCGTATAACAACCTGAGGAAATCGTATATTTCGGTAACCGTACCAACAGTGGAACGTGGATTTCTGCTGGTAACTTTTTGTTCAATTGAAATAACCGGACTTAATCCTGTAATTTTATCCACATCCGGGCGCTCCATATTTCCCAGAAACGATCTGGCATATGCAGAAAAAGTTTCGATGTACCTTCGTTGACCTTCGGCATAAATTGTATCAAACGCCAGCGATGATTTACCACTGCCGCTTAATCCGGTTATTACGGTTAATTTATTTCTGGGAATGGTAACATTTATATTGCGCAGATTATGAACCCGCGCTCCGTAAACCACAATTTTTTCTTCTGATTCTTCTACCCCTTCAGGTAAAACAATATTTGATTCTGTTTCCTTCTGAATTTTATTTTTCAATCCCCAATCAATTTATAACCGGAACCTTTACAATGTATTTTTTCCCTTTGGAATTGGTAAGATTTGTATCTCTTAGCCAGGGATTAAAATCTTTTAAAACCTTGTAACTCACTCCATTTTCTATTGCAAAATCCCCAAAACTTGCCACCGGCCCTGTAATTTCAACATCGCGTGTCTCAATTAACGGATATTTGTCTTTTTCGTCAATAACAAAATTATACAGCTCCGGGTTTTCGAAAATAATTTTAAAGGCTGCAATTCTGAACACATAACGTGAAGTTTCGCTGACAAAAAGTAAATCGTAGTAATCCGTCATTTTTTGCCTTGTCATTTGTTTTTCAACTCTTGACATACCTCCATTATAAGAAGCAGCTACCAAAGTCCAGCTTCCAAATTTATCATAAGACTGAAGTACATAATCACAAAATGCATAGGTCGATTTTTCGATATGATAACGTTCGTCAACTTCGCCATTAACCTCCAGGCCAAAATCTCTTGCAGTGCCGCTTAAAAACTGCCAAAATCCTACAGCTCCGGCAGGTGAAACAGCACGCGGATTTAATCCGCTCTCTGCCACAGCCAGGTATTTAAAATCATCAGGAACGCCCCGTTCTTTTAAAATGGGTTCAATCGTTTTGAAATAGCGGGGTGCCAGTTTTAGATATCTGATTGTTTGAGAATGAAAATATGCATTGGATAGTAATTCTCTGTCAAGTGCTTCTCTTACATCGAAACGTTCAAGCGGCATTTCTTCGCCAGCTACAAATACTTTTTCAGGGATTGGGACAGGCATATATTGTAACTCTGCCTGTTCAGCATTACCGGTATTATCACTTCTGGCTGAACTTAATACAAGCACAACAACAGCTACCTTAACAACCACCACAAAGGGTAGCAAAACTTTCCACCATCTTTTATTCTTCATAATCCCGCAACTTAAAAAGTTTATCTGTTTTTAACTATACTCAAAAATGAACAGAAATCATTTTTGATATTTGTTCCGCAAAAATACAATTTAAATGAAAGTATCCCAATGAAAAAAGCCCGGCTTTCTGCCAGGCTTTTCTTCGACTCAAGTTTTTACATTAACTTACCTTTTTATCGATATAATCACCAATAAAACGTTTCTTTGATTCATTCAGTTTGGGGGTCTCCAGTAAATTTTCCTTTTTAAATTTTTCCAGAACCTCTGCGGCTTTTTCGCAACTTGGTTTATAGCTCTTTTTTGCAAAAAATCCGGATGTCATCTTTTTAAGGTCATGATGCATATTCGACATCGATTCTGTAATTGTAGAACGAAAGACTTTCGCACAACCGGAGCAGGGAGTTTCGGTTAATTCCTTTGTAGTATTAAAAGCATCCAAAAGTGCATCTATCGATCTGTGAAATTCTTTATCTTTAAAATATTGTTCCGACAGAACATAGCAATTATTTACAACAGAAAGTTGTTTCTGGCAAATCATATCTTTTCTCGGACAGTTTACCACTTCAATTTTATCCTGCTTTTTGCACAATATTTCAGTTTCTGCTTCAGAAAGTGAAAAAGAATTATCTTTTTTTGTGTTCATATCTCAGGTTTTTAAATTGTTTACTATTTTAAATCTTTTGTTCCTTATTGTAAATCACTAAAATTTCCTTCTATTCACCCGAAGCCCTTAATTTGGCCTCGTTTAACAATCTGTTTTTCAATTCAATATTTTCATGACTTAATTCAGCAATAAGCTGCTTCAGCAGACTATTCTGATTTTTGAGATGGTTTAATTCAAATGCAGTAACTTCACTTTTTACATTGTGAACAAACCTGCCATTTTGAATCTCAATAAAGTCTCTTGTACATTTGTTAAAGAGGTCTTTATCGATACTTTTTTTTGCTCCATTCCCGTTAAACGGAACTTCCTTCCGAATGACTTCTTTCATCATTCTGATTTTTTCTTCACTTGAATTCCTTTTGTTCGAAAATGCAGGGGTATCATTTTCTCTGGGATTGATGAAATACTCTTTTGAATTCATGATTTAATGGTCTTATGTTTTAACTTTCAAATAATTTATCTGCAAGCGTCAAGCAGCTAATTATCTATACAACTCTTTTGTTATAATTATCGTCCTTCAAATTATTTGGAACAATTCTTTGATTTTTTGCTCCGAAGCCAGTTTGTTCTTATGGGTTTGGCAAATTCTTTAATCTAAAACTTGCACTAACAACAAAAAATGCCTCAAATTACTGTGTTGCAAATACAATACAACAACAAATAAATCTGTTCCAACTACTCAAATATTTTATAAAAAAATGCGTCCTAGAATTGTATTCTATTACAAACATAAGAAAAATTTCATATAAACAAGAAAAAACATCTTTTTTTTTCAGCTATTTATAACAGCTAAAAACAACTGATTTTCTGTTGTTTGCAAAATCAAATTATTTCAATAGGTGGAAAATTGAAATGATTTATAGAATATTTAAAGAGTATTAATTTTAAAAACCAAAATCGATTATTACTTATGTTAATTCAATAAATGATAAATGAAAATATAAAAATTGACACGACTCAATCTGTAAAAAATGAACCTGAAATAACCATAAAAAGCAGATTACATTGAATCCTGCTTTTTCACCGGTATAAAACTAATCTCCCTGATATCTGTTGCGTTTGAATAATCATATTGATAAAATCCATCGTCGCCTATTAAAAACAAAAACCCGTTGGCCGGAATAACATCATACGCTTGAATATTATCAAAATGAGCTATTTGATTATTATCAATATTCCGTTTATTTTCAATGTCATATATTTTTAATCCTTCTTCCCCATCACAAACAAACAAAGTTTCTGTATCGACACCTAAACCATAAGGACTACTTAAAGGGTACGACGAAATCAGTTTGTTTTCTTTATAATCGTTAGAAAGTTCAACAACATCCAAACGATTTGTATTACTGCCACAAGCATTTCCTCCCCGTAAAGTTATATAAGCAAAACCCTCAGAAATTACAACGGGATCGCAACTTGTAACATGCCAGAAATTACTTACATATTGAATAGCTGTGGGTACCTCCAGGCTAAAAATTTCCATCCCTGAACGGGTTCCCAAAAACATATGGTCATCGTATATGAACATGGTCTCAATATCCCATCCAACACCCTGTTTGCCAATATCTTTTGGTTCTTCAGGAGTTTTGATATCAAATGTATACAGGGTGGAATTATCAACTGCATATAAATAGTTTTTATATAAACCAAACCTGGCCATTGACCCTCCAACACCAAAAGTACCGTTTGCTGGTGAAGACAACTTGGCATAATCCATGGAAGAGCTGTATAATATATCCGATCGTCCTTCAAAATAGTGCGGATAATATTTATATTCTATTTCCTGATGTACTTTTTTAATCTCCCAATCAATAACAACACCCTTTTCTTTATCCACAGTTGCCTGTCTGTATTCCGGATTTTCGGGTGGTGGTGTCAAGTATGGAAAAACATCCTGAACACGATTCACTTCTTTGGGTTGATTAATATCTGAAATGTCAATTGCAACCAGGTCAACATAACTATCGGCAAATAAAATATTGTTTTTTATCGCAATATCCACATTCCCGGGAATTTCTATAAATCCTGTATTTTTGGGATTATACGGATCTTTGTTGTCAATAATATGAACTCCTTTCATTTCCTCATTAACAAAAATATAACCGTCTTTAAAATAAATCTTGCCCGGATTTTCCAATTCTCTGTTCCCGACAATTTTTACTGAATTTCGTAAATCTTCATACGATAAATAAACAGGAGAATTGGCTGTAAAGTCCTCAGAGTATTTGTCTTTGCATGAATTAAAACTGACAAAAAGAATTAAGATTGAAAATATTTTTATGATTGTTTTCATGGTTGGTTTAATTAAAGATGATTCCTAATTTTATTGAAAGCCTGTTGTAATCAATATTCAGTTGATAATCGTTCTCTCCTTTGTAACGCAAACGGTGAAACTGATAACCAAATGCAATTGACATTCCAAAACCGGATGAGTACATTCTTTGATAAGCGATTCCCGGATTAATCATAAAACCACCGGAAGCATCAGGATTTGGATAGACATTTCGTGGCTGTGGCCAGGGCATAATATCGTAGTAATAATAGGGTTCAATGCCATCATTGTAGATCGGATTGGTTTCCTCAAGAGGAATCATATAACCTGTTTTTACAAAGACCAAAGGAGTTGAATACGAGTTTCTGAATTTATATTCCACGTTGGCGAAAGCAGGTAAATAGGTCTCTTTTAAAAACTCTAATCCAATCCCTGCACCAACAGAAAGTTTAGGAAGTAAATTGTAATTTAAAGCAGTTGAAAAACTAAAAGGCGCCGACTGACTATTTTCCGAATTCCCCACCAATACACCAATTTCAGTTCGAAACATAATGCCGGATTTAAAGTTTTGTTCGTCAAACTCGGTTAGCATTTGCGACCTTTTGTTAGTAACCTTTTCAATTTCATCGGCATCGAAAATCCATAAATTGCCGGCTGATTCAATCTGAAGTTTGGATAAATCTTTAGTGTATTGAAATTTCCCTTTTAATATGGTTCCGTTTTTCAAATATACGTATCCTTTTTCGGGTTGTGCTATGACTGGCAAACAAACTATAATGCTAAATATCAGCAGGTACAATTTTTTCATAGGTTATTTTTTATGTTCAAAAACTTGGAAAACAGCTGTACACAAAAACCGGAACCTGAATCCAATTATTCGGAACGTTTTGAATGAATTAAGTTGTTTGAATAGGAGATGTTATTATGATAATTGTGGTTGCGTGAATCGGGAAAAAAATTCAATTATTTTAAAAATCCTGATTTATCGAGCACCTCAAATGCATGAATAGCAGTGCCTTCGTTATTTATATTTATTTTTGCTTTTCTTAGATTTTTTCGTATTTCTTTTTTCTGCTCCGGGAAAATCTGCTGAATACTATGATTTTTAAGTTTGATTTTTACCATGCCTTTTTGAGGTGAATAGTAATAATAGGATATTTTGTGTTCATATTCTGTATCGGTAAGTTTGCCAGTCGAATCAGTGTAAAGTCTGGTTTTTTTCATTTCAACTTTATGAAAAGCCAGTAACATTGCTGACCCCAAATACAACTGCTCAAAAAAAGTTCTGTCGTTGTTCAGCTGCAATGAGTCGAGATTCACAAATTTTCTTATCCTACTTCCTACCTGTCCAGGTTCAGGATAAAAAATAAACTCCTGAACAGTATTTTTATCTACAATAAAAAGTGTTTTATTGTTTTCGTTATAAGCCACCAGTTCATCGTCGTAAGCGTTGTATTTCATTTGAACTTCCCCGAAAACATCACCGTCTTTTAACCTAATTTCTCCCTTTTCCCAATCAGGCTGTAAAAAATAGTTAACGCTGCTAATAACATTAATATAATAAATTTCTCCCTGCAATTTACCCGACAAACGATTTGAATTACTGTTTAAAGCATTATAATACAGTCCTGTTTCCTGAGCTTGTATAATTGTACAAAACAGCATTAATCCCAAAAGCCATAAATATTTAAGTCTTTTTATCATTCGACCTTAATTATTTTTGTTGATTTAAAAAATTCCCCGTTTTGTTTAAATCCTGAAATCAATATTTCAACCCTGCCTTTTCTGTCTGACAAATTAAATTCTATCTCATTGTTATTCTCAGGGTTTATTAATTCCCAGTAATAAACCTGCCTTGTATCAGGATAGTGTGGCTCAGATATGGCAGAATTACTATAAACTTTTTCTTTGTTATGTTGTAAAAAACTTGTTTCAAAACGAAACAAACCGGGTTGTTTTATTAACCATGAATTAGATTTGTCGTGAAGCATAACCGAAAAAACACCCTCCATTATTAAATCGCCGTAAATTCGTTCATCTTTTACAATATCCACATAATCAATATCGGTTGATTTCAGAGGAGTAAAATATTTATTATCAAACACAGGAATACCATTAATTAATCTTAGTGGTTCTTTTCCAAAATACATTCCCCGGTCGTTGTTGATTAAACGAATGCTAATCTCCTCATTTCTTTCGCGGTATTGTACACCCGGCAATAACTCACGGGATATTTCTTTAAAATCCGGTAAATCTTCAAATTCTGCCGGAAATACCCTGGCATCAAACTGCCCGTAGAACGGTGTTGAAAACCTTTCAGGAAATATAAAATCCTCTTGTTGAACAGTAATTGACGGATTAAACAATTTGTTGACAAAACTACTCTCGATGGCGTTTTTTATAAAATCAACCTGATCGTTTTCAAGTATTTTAGATAGCTCTGAAAAATCTTCAGAACGTATGATAGCGTTTTTCTGAATTTTAATATGGTAATCTTTCAAACTTTCCCCAACTGTCTGAAGAACAATATTCGTTTTTCCAAAAGCATTTTTCATATAAAAATGAAAATTCCCGTTTTCATCGGTTAAGTAATAATCCAAATACGGTGTTTCGCTACTTAATGACAGTAATACCAGCACTCCGGATTCGGGGTTTCCATTTTTGTCTGTCACTTGTCCGCTTAACAAAAAGCCATTGTTTTCAGCAAAATCAGGAATTTTTAAATCTAAACTTTGATATTTGAAAGCATATTTTCTTTCTAATTGTTTGGCCAGGGGATCAATTAAAGCGACCTTAACCAAAGCAAATTCCGGAATAATTTGTTCCTCAAATTCAAAGCTGATTTTTACATTTTCCCTGGTTTTATAATTTGTTCTTTCGCTATTTATATTTACAATGTTATTATTTTCTTTTACATCATCGAAGACAGAAGGATCTGCAATGTTAATCTTTGCAACATGCTCTTCAAACCTGTTGTAAACCAGAAGCGATTTACTTTCCAGTTGAAGATCGTTTATATTTCGGTGAGCGTTTAAATATGCGGTCAGAAAATATTGTCCGGTGCTCAATGAATCGGGTATATGAAGATATCCGTTTGCCCAGTTTTGATGGGTAAGTACTGCAACATTTGCAATTAGATTATTCTTTTTATTATCTAATTGCACCCGGATTACATTTCCTGTTTCGTATGAATTATCAGGATAGAATATTTTAAACCAAACTGTATCTCCCGAAACACAATAGTCGCGGTCGACAAATAAAACCGGACTATCCAATTCTGTTTGGCTTTGTGCAGTTTTGTTCTGAAAACCAATCAAAAGGAATCCCAATAGTATTGATATGAAGCAGGTTTTATTCATTGGGATAATATTTTACAGGTGCTTCCCAAAAATCGGGTTTCTCTCCAAACAAATCACCTGAATTTGGAATATCGTAAAAATAGGGTATCGTTTTTATAAAATAACTTCCTTCTTCAACAGCAGAGTACTGAACAAAAAACCGGTGTTCTTTTATATTTGCAATTTCAAAATTCCCCAAAACTATTTGGGTACTATCATTTATACATTTTAAATTACCTCTTGCCTGCACATACAGCGGATCAAACAAGCGCCCCTGAGCATTAATCTGATTATTTAAGTCATTGTAATAGTTGTATGCACTTTCTGATATCCCATGCTGATACAACATTAATATCCATCCTGCAAATCGTTTACCTTGTCCTATATAAGGCCATCTTGTTAAAAATGTCAAGGGATGTTTAATTATGGCTGTTGAGGATGAAAATTCAGGTGGAGCCGCAACATTAAAATTTTCTTTTGGATAAAAAGAGGACCATGCATAAACTGTTTCTTCAAAATCCCCTATTTGCATTGTATAAGTATATTGCATTACTTTTCGGGTTGTAAATCTGTAATACGGATATTCTTTTTCATTCAAAATATCACCGTAAAGATGAACTCCCTCCACTTCATTTATTTGTTCAGCCGAATTGTTACCACCTTCCTTAACAATTTTTATTCCGGCTTCACCATAAACAGTATCTAAATCAGGCAAAGGGGGTACAGGTTCAAACGAAGATTCATATGTATTTCCTTCTGTAATAATTTTTAGTTTGTAATGGTATTGCGGATCGAGAGAAAAATTCGCAGTGTAATTTCCCGGAATTGATTCGAACAACCTGTGTTCAACATTCTTATCATCCAGAATACTAACCTCAGCACCAGATACAGGTGGATACTGGATTCCTTTTTCATAAAAACCATGTGTTTTATACAGCCTGATAAAATTGTTGTTTCCACCAAAAACAATCCTTGCATCGGCAACAAGAATTGCCTCCCTCGATTCAATTTTAGGTGTATATATTTCCTCGCAACCCACAAGGAAAACAACAAAAACCAAACTATATTTCAACCATTTAACCATTAAAACCTAAAATTATATGTTATCGATGGCACCGGAACACCGATAACAGAAAGTTTATAAATAGCGTATGCACTAAAATTATTGCTTTCGGCTGGAACAGATTTTTTGTAATAAACCGAATATGGGTTTTTCCTGCCATACAGATTATAAACAGAAAATGTCCAGCTTCCTTTCCACATTCTTTTCTTTCTTAAATTCTCTTCAAACGTTACAGACAAATCTACCCGGTGATAGGAAGGCATCCGGTATTTATTTCTTTCAGAATAATATACCAACTGTTCGCCGGCAAAAATATATTTGACTTCAGGTAAAGTAATCGGTCGGCCTGAAATAAAAACAAAATTTCCGGAGAATTTCCATCGTCTGCTAATATTGTATGTTCCTGTAAAAGAAAAATCGTGAGGCCGGTCATAGATACTTTTGTAATACTTTCCATTCCAAAGATTTTCTTCTCTAAACCGGCTTGTATTTTTCTGACGGGTAGATGAAAAAACATAACTGGCATAACCGGTTAAGCGCCCTATACTTTTTTTGGCACTTAGCTCAATACCGGTAGAATACCCCTCCGTTGGAATTAAAGCAGTTTCAATCTGAGGATTCATGATAAGGCTTGCACCGTTTTTATACTCAATCAGATTCTGAAGGTATTTAAAATATATTTCGGCAGAGAAATTGATATTTTTTAACCAGGAATTATTGTTAACGCCAAATGCAACCTGGTCACTTATCAGTGGTTTTAAATAGTAATCTGCCGATTTCCATGTTTCAGCAGGGGAAATCACGGCGTTGTTACTGAGTTGAAATACGTTTTGACGTGTTCGCTGATAATTCAGTTTGAGTGATGTATTTTGATTTATTTCGTAATTAAAAAGTAAACGTGGCTCCAATCCACCATACGACGCAGAAACTTCATTTTTACCAAAAGTTAAGGAGTCGATTACAGTTCCGGGACTAATGGGTTTATCCGGCTCGTAAATATATACTACGGGTGTTCCTATATTACTGGCATGTGAATACCGCAAACCCGCTGAAAATGAAAAATTTGGCAAGACCTCAAACTCATCGCCAATATAAACTGCCCATTCCAAAAGTTTCTCGTCATTTAGTTTCTGATATTCAATTAAACTTGACTCTTCAATGGGATCAATTTCACCCGGGCTAATTTGGTTTAAATTTGTTTTGAAACCAAATTCGGCGTTATGCCTTGCAGTAGGGTGCCATTTGAGGTAGTATCCTGCTGCTGCATATTTTAAAGAATTATTTAAATAATAAGATTCGGGCGGGCTTTGATTTGCATAATCAGTAAGTCTGTAATTGTATTCGCTGTACGACAAATCAAGTTTACCATATAAGGATTCTGCAAATCTGGAGTTTAGCGTAAAATTACCTAGTTTATTTCCATACTCGTTTACAGTCTGAACACTGGTACTAAACTTATCATTACTCAGATATGCCATAACACTAATTTTGTTATGCTGATTAAATTTATAAGTGACCTTTCCCGAAATATCATAAAAATGGGTAATACTCTGACTGACTACAACATCAGGAACTTTACTCAATATCCAGTTTGTATAAGAGGTTCTTCCCCCTGCTACAAAAGTGAGTTTTTTATTTTTTGTAATCGGGCCTTCCAATGCCAGCCTCGAATTTATCAATCCAATTCCACCATAAACTCTGACTAAATCCTGGTTGCCTTCTTTAAAATCTACTTCCATTACCGATGAAACCCTTTCTCCTAACTTGGCAGGGATTCCTCCTTTAAAAAGACGAACATCCTCAACAACATCCGGATTAATCAAAGACAGAAATCCAAAAAGATGTGATGAATTAAAAACCGGGCTTCCATTAACCAGTATCAGGTTTTGATCTGTATTTCCACCTCTGATATTAAATCCGGAAGACAATTCACTTACCGACTGCACACCTGCAAGCATGGTCAGTCCTTTTAGTACATCTACCTCACCCATTAATGCAGGCATTCTTTTCATTTCAGTTGTGCTCATCTGTACCATGCTCATTTGCGACTGCGGCAAATCTGATTGAATTCCCAATACCGTTACCTCACCAATGCTGTGCGATTCTTCATAAAGTTCAAATTCCGCAGAACCATCTTCAATCAATCTTATCCTCAAATTTGTACTTTCGAAACCTACAAAAGAAAAACGCAACTGGTGATCTCCGGCAGGCAGTTCCAGCTCAAATTCACCATTCAAATCTGTTGTGGCTCCTTTCTCCAGTTTATTATTGTAAATAACGGCACCCACCAAAGTTTCTCCTGTTTGTCCGTCGATTACACGTCCTTTTATCTTGGCATTTTTATAACGTCCGGTATTTATAGGATTTCCGATTACCATCAATTGAGATTCCCGGTCAAAAACCGACCGAACATCCATTACCTTTTTAAAGATAATAATGGCATCCTCCTGATAGATTTTATACGTAAGTTCATGATTTAGAAACAGGTTATTCAGGGCTTGCAGCAATGGAGTATTTTTAAAAGTTTTGCTTATTTTAAAAGGTTCAACCCAACTTTCTTTATAAAATACTTTTACTCCGTATTTTTCTTTCAAAACTGTCAAAAACTCTTCAAGAGGCTTATCAGTATATGATTCTGTAATTTGGATTTCATTTACTTTTTGAGCACAAACAGCAACATTCAGCATTGCCAGCAAAAAGGCCAGAACGATAATATTGACTGGATTGTTTGGTTTCAAAGTTTTTATATCGGTTTTAGGTATTATTTACTCTCAAATATATTAAAATAACATATGATTGTTTCAAATAAATAAAATATCATGGATTAATTGATATTTAAA
Organism: uncultured Prolixibacteraceae bacterium; assembly: GCA_913063265.1. Classification (GTDB taxonomy): domain Bacteria; phylum Bacteroidota; class Bacteroidia; order Bacteroidales; family Prolixibacteraceae; genus Draconibacterium. The sequence continues at coordinate 31,797 of CAJXZG010000045.1, forward strand.
AAATTACTAACTGTAAAAAAGTCCGGCATATTGTTTTGCTCTCATCATTTTTTTTTCAATCTTCGGGACGAGTTTTATCTCCTCAAATTCAATACCAATTTTAATAGTATTCATATGAAAAGAATTATTACAATACTGACCTTCGTATTTTATGCATTATTCTCATTTGCACAGGAAAGTCTTGATTTTTATTTGCCAAATGATGTGACTTACGATAAAAGTATTCCAACACCTGAAGATTTTTTCGAACACCGTATTGGAATGTGGCATTTAAATTACGAGCAGGTTTTAACTTATTTAAATGAAGTATCAAGGCTATCAGACAGAGTAATAATTCAGGAATATGCCCGCTCCTGGGAAAATCGGCCTTTGGTACATCTGATTTATACATCAGAAACAAATCATCAAAATCTTGATGCATTAAAATCTTTACACCTAAAAAATGCCAATCCTGATGAAAATACGGAAGAGCAAGATGTTCCCCTTGTTGTAAAACTTGGCTATGGTGTTCATGGAAATGAATCGAGTGCAAGCAACTCATCGGTGTTAACTGCTTATTACCTGGCTGCAGCTCAAGGAGCAAAAATAAATGAGTTACTTGAAAACACTATAATTTTAGTTGATCCCTGTTTAAATCCCGATGGATTTACACGGCACAGCACCTGGGCCAATATGTATCAGAGTGAAAATACAACCGGTGATTACAATTCAATTCAGTTTAATGAAGTCTGGCCCGGAGGAAGAGGAAATCATTATTGGTTCGATTTAAACCGTGACTATTTATTGTTGGTAAATCCTGAATCGAAAGGCAGAATTACCAAATTTCACGAATGGTTACCCAATATTGTAACCGACCATCATGAAATGGGTTCCAATTCAACTTTCTTTTTTCAACCCGGTGTACCTTCAAGAAATAATCCTTTAACTCCGGAAAACAATTATGTACTCACCCATAAAATTGCAGCATATCATGCTGAGTTTTTGGATAAAATCGGAACTCCCTATTTTTCTGAGGAGCAGTTTGATGATTACTATTTCGGCAAGGGTTCTTCTTATCCGGATGTAAACGGCGGAGTGGGAATTTTATTTGAGCAGGCAGGATACCGTGGCAGAATCCGTGAAACTTCAAACGGAGTAAAGAAATTATCTTATGGAATTAAAAACCAGTTTACTGTTACATTATCGACCTTACAGGCGGCAATGGATTTAAAAAATGATTTACTGGAACATCAAAAAACATTTTACCAAGAAGCCAGAAAACTAGCAGCCGGCGAATCGACAAAGGCATATATTTTTGGGAACCAACATGATAAACTCAGGACTTTTCAATTGGCAAAACTTTTAAGACAGCATCAGGTAGAGATGTATTTAAATAAATCTGATTATGAAATAAATGATAAAATGTTTTTAGCAGAAAGCAGTTTTATTGTGCCATCGGATCAAAACCAATACAGGCTCATAAAATCAATTTTTGAGGAAGCTACTTCGTTTACTGACAGTACTTTTTATGATGTTTCAACCTGGAATTTTCCATTCACTTTTAATGTTGATTTTGCAAAAATCAATTCGTTAAAAGATTTAGATTCAGAAATTGTCAATAACATTAGCATCCCGGAAGGCAAAGTAATTGGCGGAAAAAGCAAAATTGCATATTTACTTGAATGGAATGAATATACTGCTCCGCAGGCATTGTATGCGATTCAAAGAGCAGGATTAAAAACAAAAGTGGCAACCCGGCTTTTTAGTTTTGAAATTGAAGAAGAATTAAAAGCTTTTGGTTTTGGTACGATTTTAATTGAAGCCAATCACCAGCCTGTTATTGGAGAAGAATTGTACCGGCTAATTCAGAATACCGCAAAAGAAACCGGAGTCGACTTTTACGGGTTAAAAACAGGTTTATCTCCTGAAGGAATAGATTTGGGAAGTAATTCATTTGCACCGCTAAAAAAACCAGAAATCCTTGTATTTATGGGAGGCAGTACCCGTAGTACCAATGCAGGTGAAATCTGGCATCTTTTTGATCAACGATATAAAATACCGGTAACTCTGGCGAATACAGACAGAATGAATTCCATGGATTTGTCGAAATATAATACAATTGTTTTGCCTACCGGTTCGTATCGCGAATGGGACAAAGCAGAAATACAAAAACTGGAATCGTGGATTGAAAAAGGTGGTATTTTGATGGCCAACCAGGGAGCCACTGATTGGGCAGCCAAAAACGATATCAGCAAAACTTCTTTTAAAGGTGCAGCTAAAACCGACACTTCACTTACTTTTAATTACGCCGATCGTTATAAAGAGAGAAATATCAACAGAATCAGCGGGGCTATCTTTAACACAAGTATCGATAATTCGCATCCGATTTGTTATGGTTATTCCGGCAATTCAATTCCCGTCTTCAAATCGGGAAGCAGCGTTGCCAAAACGTTGGATATTAAACATGCTGAACCGATTAAATTTTCTTCTGATCCATTTTTAAGCGGATTTGTGTCGAATGAAAATCTGGAAAGAATAAAAAACGCTCCGGTAATTTCAGTTCAATCTGTTGGAGGTGGAAAAATTATCAGTTACCACGAAAATATGACCTTCCGGGGTATTTGGCTGGGAACAAATAAACTGCTTGCCAATGGAGTATTTTTTGGGGATATTATTCGGTAGTTTTGTAATTCTTTTAAAGTCAATCCCCCTTGATCCCCCTTTTCAAAGGGGGACTGTGCCAGCGCGCGCTCCCGCTCCCCGCTCCCGTGCGATTGTATCGTGTGGTTTATAAATATTAAAACTTAACTTTAAAATCCTTGCCAAACATAATTCTAATGAGTCGGAACTATAAATTTCATAATCCGGAAGGAGTTTATTTTGTAAGTTTTGCCGTAATTCAGTGGTTGGACGTATTTACCAAAAATGAATATCGAAACATTATCATAGAAAGTCTGCGATTTTGCCAAATAAAAAAAGGAATGCAAATATTTGCATGGTGCATAATGACAAACCACATGCACTTGATTTGTAGAAGTGCCGGAGAGCAAAAACCAGAATTACTATTGGGAGATTTTAAAAGATTTACAAGTAAGGCAATAGTTAATGCAATTATGGAAAACAGTGCTGAAAGCAGAAAGGAATTTCTTTTGGAACAATTTCAAAAAGCAGGAAGCAAATCTTCCAATGTAAAAAAGTATCAATTCTGGAGGCATGACAATAAACCCATTGAATTATGGAGCAACAAGGTAATTGATGAGAAAATAAACTATATCCACCAAAATCCGGTTGAAGAAGGGTTGGTTTTTAGAGCTGAAGATTATTTATATAGCAGTGCGGCAGACTATGCCGGAGAAAAAGGCTTGTTGGATGATGTTATTGTTGTAAAGTAGAGTTGGTTTGCCAACCAACCACGCGAAACAATCGCGCGGGAGCGAAGGAATAATCTCAAACAGCATAAGCCCTAACTGAACAAAACCACACCATTATTTGCTCTAATTTTAAAAGTTATTCTATTTTGATATAATATGATTAAGAAAGCAGTTTTATCGACATATTTAGTTTTAATTTCATTGATTGTATTTGCACAATCTGCCGATGGTTTACCTTATGGAAAACCTGATCCGGTGGAATGGAACCTTTTTAATATTATTCTTCTGATCGTCCTGCCTCTTTTGCTAATATTTTATTACCTGTGGTATCAAAACCGTAAAAAGAAAAAATAACAGGCTTATAAGTCATTTTTTAACTCCAAATAAGAAAACCTCATGTAATAAATTAGTTAACAGTAACATAAAACATAAGAAATGAAAGTAACACTTATAAGCATTCCGGTTCTGGACCAGGAAAAAGCCTTAAAATTTTATACAGACAAATTAGGTTTTATTAAAAAGAAGGACGAACCTTTAGGAGGTGGTAACAGGTGGTTAACCCTGGTTTCAAAAGAATGGCAGGATGGACCGGAACTATTGCTGGAACCGGCACCTGTTCATTTTGAACCATCAAAAGTTTTTCAAAATGCATTAAAGGAAGCAGGAATTCCCTGGACACAATTTGATGTAGACAATGTGGAATCTGAATATGAAAGATTAAAGGATCTTGGTGTAGAATTTAATATTAAACCAACTAAAATGGGAAATGTAAAATATGCCATTTTAAATGACACTTGTGGTAATTTTATTCAACTGGTGCAGACTTTATAAATAAACAAGTACCGTCGACAATCGGTATAAAAAGTGAACAATTCGAAAGGGATTAAGGAGTATAATTATGCCAGTTCCCTCTTCAGATTTACATTCGTATTTTAAGAAAAATTTTAATCAATTACACCAACTAATTTTGGCACCATTACCAAAAAAATAATAAGCTAATCGTAATATATTATTTACAGAATAATAAATTAGGTATACGGAACTATTCGGAATCTTTACTGACAAATCTTCCAATAATCCGTTAATCAATTAAAACTCATAAGTTAGCCCGGTATACAATCCGATTCTGTATGGCCTGAAATCGACAGATGAATTGGTATTAATAGAATTCAGGTAATGGCTGTAACGTGGTTCAAGGGCTACCGAAAAATGTTTTCCAAATGCATAATTAAATCCCAGCCCGAGAGTTCCTGAAACATTTAATGTAGAAATATCTTTGGTTTCGCCTACATTTTGTAAACCATACTGGTTATTTACAAATGAGTTATTACCTACCACAATTCCGGCATTTAATCCGGTAATAAATTCAAGTCCGAATTTCGAATCAATTACCCTGTAACGTACAAACAAAGGAATTTCCATAAAATCGAAAACCTGTGTGAATTCTCCGTCAGGTATCATAACATCGGCACTCAGGGAACCGGATGTATCAAATTCCTTGTTAAGGGTCGTTCCTTTGGGAGTTGATTTAAATTCGATCACTCCGGCTGTTCCGTTCATCACAAGATTTTGATTTTCAACCCTGACATTACTGGTTAAATCAGGCACCCGCTCAGGTGCATCAAACATATAGTCTGCATCATCTTTGATGGCCAGAAAATTTACTGTATTCCCTGATTCCTGTCCGCTTTGGTTATAATACAATCCACTTTCAAAAATCCATCTTTTCCTGGTTTTATACTGTACCGAAACTCCTCCACCAATATTGGAAGCTCCATCGTTGCCTGAATAGGTCATATTCTGTGCATAAGTCTCTGAATGGCTGGCGTTAAATGAAGAGTATCCTGGAGATACAAACATTCCCATTTTCCAACCACCTTCTTTTTCCGATGATGATTGTATGTATTTGATATTCTCGGCAACAAGCATTTCATCTTCTGCACTTAATTTTGCTAATGATGTAATTTCTTTTCTTTTGGCCAATTCAGCATTTGGAAATTTGTTGTCGACTATGGTCGCTTCCTCACTTTCAAGTTTTGCAAATAAGGTTAATTCTCGCCTTAATTCAGAGTTCTCTGTATTTTTCCGTTCGGTGTCAGAACTGTTTGCCTGCATCGCAGAAGCCAGCATTATATCATCCGAACTTTCAACATTTCCGGTTTCATGCTCATTATTTTTCGGAATTTCTGCTATCGTTTTTTCCTCGGTTTGATTTATATCTTCAGGATTTTTAGTAACATTTTCAAACGTTTCTTCTACAATTTCAGCACTTATTTCCTCTCTGCTGCTTTCGTTAAAATACCATCCGGCAATAAAGGCCATAACAATCACAGCCGCTGCTGCAATCCATCCAACATAAGCCAGTCTTCTCCTTCGTTTATGTCCAAGAAGATTCCCCTGCACATTATCCCAAATATGTGGCGGAGGCGATACCTGGAAGTCTTCCAGTTTTTCGCGAATTCCACTGTCAATATTTTTTTCTTCCTTCATTCAGTTACTATTTCGATTTGATTTTGATCAAACCGACTATGCTGTATAATTACTCCTGTCTTCTGTTTCCCCGTATAATTCTGTTACCTTCTTTTTCAAAATATCCCTTGCTCTTGCCAGGTTCGATTTGGATGTACCTTCAGAAATCTGCATTTCCTCGCCAATTTCTTTATGATTAAATCCCTCCATTACATAAAGGTTAAATACCATTCTGTAACGAGGTGGTAATTCCTGAATCAGTTTCACCAGTTCCTCAGCAGAAAGTTTTTCAATAATATCATTTGTATCTACTCTGGCATCGTACAAACTAATGTCTTCTACAGGGTGCATAATGTTCTGTTTTCTGAATTTTTCCAGCGAAACATTCACCATAATTCTTCTAACCCAACCTTCCAAAGAGCCTTCGTGCCGGTAGTTTTTTAAATACGTAAATACCCTAATAAAACCTTCCTGAAGATTATCCTCTGCCTCTGTTCTGTCTCTTGAATACCGCAAACAAACTCCAAACATTTTTGGTGCCAGCATGCTGTATAAGGTTTCCTGAGCGCGAGCATTCCCCGAAACACTTTCCTCAATTATATTTTTTAAATCTTCCAAGTTTAAATCTTCATAGCTCGCCCAAAATTAAGGATAATTACTTTCTTTTTTTCATAATTATATTTTTAGTTTATCCCGTATATTTTCAAATACTTTCAATCCAAAATCATTACTTAGATGAAACAAAAAACATTTGGGTTGCGTGTACTTTAAAAAGATTACCCACGCAACCTTTTAACTAATGGCATCATCTTTGAATAAACTTTTCGGATCAAATAAAATCTGTTTAAGACAAATAAATTGATAAACTTTAATCGCTTGTAATGAAAACAATACTTACACTAATTGCACTGCTTTCTATCGGAACATTATATTCTTGTCAGAATGAAAACCTGACAGACGAGGAAAACAATATTATTGAACTGGATGAAAAATCGGCACAACTTATTGAAGCTGATAATACTTTTGGTTTCGAGGTATTTCAGAAAATCAGGGAAATAAGCACGGATGAAAATATAATGATTTCGCCCTTAAGTATTTCTGTTGCGTTTGCAATGGCCTATAATGGTGCTGATTCTGAAACCAAAACTGAAATGGAATATGCATTAAAATTAAACGGATTAACAACTGATGAAATCAATAATGCATACAAAATGCTGATTAAGGGATTACAGTCATTGGATACAGATGTTGTATTTGAGATTGCCAACTCAATTTTTTATGCTGATGGATTTTCAGTTAAACAAAACTTTCTTGACGTCAATAGAAATATTTATAGTGCTGAAATTGATCGTCTGGATTTTAATTCTCCATCTTCAGTAGATCATATTAATAATTGGGTTGCCGATAAAACCAATGATAAAATAACCAGGATAATTAATCAATTAAGTCCGCTGGATAGAATGATATTAATTAATGCAGTCTATTTTAACGGTATATGGACCAACAAATTTGACAAGAATGGTACAAAAATGTTGAGTTTTACAAAAGCTGATCGGTCTGCAATTGAAGTTCCCATGATGAATAAAGAGGAAAAACTGGATTATACATCAAATTCTTTATTTAGCGCAGTAAAAATGCCTTATGGAAACGGACAATACAATATGGTTGTTTTACTTCCTGAAACCGGCAAAACGTCGGATGACCTTATCAAAGAATTGTCTACTGAAAACTGGAAAAAATGGATGGGTGATTTTGAACAAAAAGATCCTGTAATTGTAACTATGCCTCGTTTTAAATTTGCATTTGAAACAAAATTAAAAACAGTGCTTTCAGAAATGGGAATGGAAAAGGCATTTCAGGCAAAAGTTGCTGATTTTTCAAAAATATCTGATCAAGATTTGTATATCAGTTCCGCAATTCATAAATCATTTATCGATGTTAACGAAAACGGAACAGAAGCAGCTGCGGTAACCGCAATTACAATGAGCACAACAAGTATAGATCCCACTCCAAAAACTTATTTTACGGTTAACAGGCCTTTTGTTTTTGCCATTACAGAAAAAGATACAGGAGCGATTTTATTTGTGGGTGAAGTACAAAATCCGGTTTATAATTAAGTAAATTGTCAGGAAACAGAATAAAACATATATTATAACGTTAACTATATCAGAACAATTAGCCATGACATTACCATTGAAGAATTAAGCCGTTTTCAATGAAGTTCTGTCTCATTAACATTGAAACAATTAAACAGAAATGAAACAAGTATTTTATTTAATCGCCTTGTTTGCAGTGTTTTTTACTGCATGCGATCAGGATGATGATGAAATTTTACTGGCCGGAACAGGCACTGTAATTGATTACGCCGGGGCCGGAAATTGCGGAATTATTATCGAACTTGACAATGGAGCCAGGATACAGCCTTTGTTTTATCCGCAAGGTGTAACATTCAGGCAAGGACAAAGAGTAAACATTGAATATGTCCAGCTTACCAATATTGTACCTTCGTGCGATAAAGGTTCTCCTGCTGAAATAATATTTGTGGAAGATATGTCTT
>CAJXZG010000046.1 GCA_913063265.1 uncultured Prolixibacteraceae bacterium
AACACCGGTCTGGAAGAAATCAACTATGTGGTCTACGACCAACCTGACAGCTACAATTCGAACATTGTATATTTAACCAAAGACGGTATATTAACTTTGTTTTATGGAGCAGAACCTACTGACCTTCCATATTCTATCTCCGGAGATAAATTAACAATTACCTATCCTTCAGAAGAACTGGTATATACAAAAGTAGATTAATAATTATATCTGTTCCCAGCCTTTTCGGTAGGTATGCCTAATCCATTCTTCTGCCATTTCCAGAGCAGGCATGGTTTCATAATCCTTTCTGAAACGCGGATCACCGTTAACCACTGCAAATTCATCTTTTGCCAATACCCTGATTTTATCCGATGTTGAAATATTGGTAAACCTCATGTTTACTCCGTCCCAAAGCAATTTACGTTCCAGGCTTTGTAACCGGACTGCCAGAACACCCAACATTACCATTTCGTTTAATGGAGCCGAATAATTAAAATTTGATGTGGCTTCCAGACGCGATTCTTTGTCCTCCTTACAGGCTCTGATCCAATCCTGCTCATGTCCTCCCTCCATCGCATTAAAAATCCTGCGCAGCGATTTTTGGGGTTGCTCAAAACTGTCCATTTTACGGATTGGTAAAAGTGTTGGATTTTGTGCATACGTACCACACATTATTTTTCCTTTTGAACCATAAAAAATACAACCACCATCGTCATCACCCATTTTCTCTCCATCCTTAAGTTCATCAGGTCGCGGAGGCATCATTCCTCCATCGTACCAGTTCACAGAAACCTCAGGCATTGCCACTTTGGGTAAATTATCTCTTCTGGGAAATTCATATCTCACAAACTCCGAATTAGGAGGAGAATCATTATTAAAAGGTGTGGAACTTGCTTCCACTGCATCAGGATACTCAAGCAAGAGCGCCTTGAATACGGGATCCAGGATATGACAGCCCATGTCACCCAGAGCTCCGGTACCAAAATCCCACCAACCCCGCCAGTTCCAGGGATGATAAGTAGGATGATATTCATGCCATTTAGCCGGACCAACAAATAAATCCCAATCCAGTGTTTTAGGTACCCTTTTATCCTTTTCGGGAGTGCTTAAACCTTGTAGCCAAATTGGCCTGTTAGTCCAGGTATCAACATGCGTAACCTCACCTATAGCACCAGACCAAATCCATTCACAGATTAATCTGATACCTTCATCTGAATTCCCCTGGTTACCCATTTGTGTAGCTACCCCATATCTTTCAGCTGTTTCACGTAAGATTCTTGATTCATAAACTGAATGCGTCAAAGGTTTCTGAACAAAAACATGCATTCCCTGGCGCATTGCCATTAATGCAGGTAATGCATGAGAATGATCCGGCGTAGCAATCATAACAGCATCAATATCTTTTTGCTGCTCGAACATTTGCCGGTAATCGGTGTATTTTTTTGCTTTTGTCCAACGTTTAAATGCATTTCGCTCTGCATATTCCCAATCTACATCACATAATGCAACGATATTTTCGGGTTCCATATTTTTAAGGTTGGCGTAACCTTTCCCTCCCACTCCAATTCCGGCAATATTTAATCTGTCGCTCGGGGCTTTGTATCCAAATCCTGAAATTACTTTCGATGGTAAAATTGTTATACCGGTTGTTGCTGTTGCAGCTGCTCCAATAAATTTTCTGCGTGAAACCATATTCTTCAGGCTATTTTTTGCAATTTTAATATTCGCGCAAATTAGAAAAAATATCAGGTTTTACCTATAGTTTATAATTTTAGAAAAGCGTAATATTTTAATTCAACCGGCCGTAAAATCCGGCAAACAAAATCCTCATGTTTCTTAATAAAGGTATTGTAACAGTGCGTATCGATATATTGAAAGACAAACAAATTAACTTGAAAAATGGTATAAAAAAATAACAGCTTGTTAACAAACTTTAGCATTTAATAAATGTTATCCATTAAAATCCAAATGCACTGTATTTAATAAAACTGAGCAACTTAAATTCAATACAATGAAAAGATTAGCAATAACATTTTTAACAGTCCTTTTTACTCTGACATTGTGGTCAAAAAAAAACAATGTCCCTTTGATTGGCGATAAGGCCCCCTCTTTCAAAGAAAATTCAACCATGGGCGTTATCAATTTCCCGGAAGATTATGGAGACAATTGGAAAATTCTCTTTAGTCATCCTCTTGATTTTACCCCGGTATGTACATCGGAAATGTGTGGTTTGGCACTTAATCAAAAAGAACTGGATTCGTTAGGAGTAAAGGTTGCAGTAGTATCTATAGATGAAATTGAAAGACATGTGCTTTGGAAAGAATTTATGGAAAGGGTATTGAATGAAGATGACGAACCTGTAAAGATTAATTTCCCTATTGTGGCAGATCTTTCCGGCGAAGTTTCTAAAAAATACGGAATGTTACATTCTTCGATGGATGACAAAAGAGATGTAAGAGGTGTCTTTATTATTGACCCGGATAATATAATTCAGGCAATAACCTTTTATCCCATGAATGTAGGCAGAAATATGGATGAGATTTTAAGAACTGTAGCAGCTTTGCAACTTACCCGAAAGGAGAATGTGTTAACTCCACTCGACTGGAGACCGGGAGATGATGTGTTGGTTCCGTATCCTCCATATACCGAAGAGGAACTTGAAAAAAATCCTGAACTCAAAGACCAGTATTATAATGTGGGTGAGTTTATGTGGTATAAGAAAATGAAGAAATAAACGTCAGGTACTGGAAATTCTAAGGTTGATTTCAAATGAAATTAAATTCTGAGAATGGACTATGGCTGGAAGACCGAAGTCGGAAGACGGAAGAAAAATACCACCTTTTAACTAAAACAATTCGTGCAAGTGGCTATTATCTGAAAGATTAAAATTTTAAAGTTCTCTTACCAAACATTGTAGTTACGTCACCCTGTTTCGATAATTATCGGGATGATTTCAGGGATCTTTTCCCAAATAATTAATTATCTGCACATAAGGATGCTGAAACAAATTGCTAATGACATAGAATGATATCAACGAGATTCGGACTTCGGCATTACGTTCTAACATTGCCTAAGACAGATTAATTTTCAGCAGTGTCCGAGTAACAAATAAGTTGAGGGAAAGATTCTTTCGCTTCATTACATTGCGCTCAGAAAGACAACGAGTTAGTTTTAGAGAGACTTTGGGGAGAGGGTGGTTTGGCCCCAAAGTCTCGGGGCCAAACCACCCTCTCCCCAAAGCGAACACCCCACAAAACCTGTCATTCCGTGGCGAAGCGAGGAATCTTTTTTAAATTACTCGGACAGTAATAATTAATTTAATATGTTTAAAATTTACAAAAACTTAAGTAGCTACAATAATCCCAAAAACTTTCAGGAGCAAGTCTTTTACTTTAAACCAGATTTTTATCAAAAAAAAGGTGCCCATTACTGAACACCTCTTTGTAAAATATAATAATGTTAATTAGGCTGGCATATCAGGTAAACTCCATGGTTTACGATAGGTGTGCTTAATTAATTCAGCAGCAAATTCTTTTGCCGGAACAGGGTCAGTCCATGTTTTCTGGAAAGTTGGGTGACCATCGTGAATAGCAAATCCATCTTTAATTACGGTTCTGATTTCTTCGCTGTCTGTAAGGTTGGTGAATTCCATTTTTTCTCCATCCCAATCCAATACTTTATTCAACGATTGTAAACGAACACCAAGAACTCCCATTACAACCATTTCGTTAAATGGTCCTGCTTCGCTAAAGTCAGATGCTGTAGGAACACGGTTTTCAGGACTTTCTTTACAAGCACGCACCCAATCCATTTCGTGGCTGGTTTCTACTCTGCGACGGAATTTTGGAGCATCAGGTTTACGACCTGAAAGCAACCATGGATTTACACCATAACATCCGCATACCAAAGTATCTTTTGTACCGTGGAATAATACACCACCACCTCTGTCGTTCGGATTTTTTCCATCCGGCCATCCTTCAGGAAGCATTGGCTTAATACCGCCATCGTACCAGTGCACATCTACTTGTGGAAGCGGAGCTTTTTTCTTCATTCCCGGCCATGGTTTTTTAGCCATACGTTCTGGGAATGTCATTTTTACTGATTGAGAAACAGGAGCACAATCCTGTAACAACAAGCTTGAGTTTCCTTGTGTATGAATAGGATATCCTAATTCAAGACCAATAAATACAGGATGAAGAATATGACAAGCCATATCGCCTAAAGCACCTGTACCATAATCCCACCAACCACGCCAGTTCCATGGATGATAAACCTGGTTGTACGGACGCATTTTTGCTGGTCCGACAAATAAATCCCAGTCCAAAGTATCAGGAACCCAGTCACCTCTTTCAGGAGTGTTTAAACCCTGAGGCCAGATAGGACGGTCGGTAAAAGCTTCAACTTTTGTTACTTCACCAATTTCGCCATTAGCCAGCCATTCTGTGGTCAGGTTTACACCTTCGCCCGATGAACCCTGGTTACCCATCGATGTAGCAACTTTATATTTATCTGCCAGTTTTGTTAATAATCTCGATTCATATACACTATGTGTTAATGGCTTTTGCACATAAACGTGTTTTCCCATGGTCATGGCATGAGCTGCCACAATAGCGTGAGTATGGTCCGCAGTTGCTACAACAACAGCGTCCATTTCTTTTCCAAGTTCATCATATGCTTTACGCCAGTCTTTGTATTTTTTAGCATTTGGATAACGATCAAATACACCATTTCCCCCGGTATATTTCCAGTCAACATCCACTAAACCAATTATATTTTCCGATTCAAGGTTTTTCAGGTTAGCAAAACCCATTCCGCCTACACCAACACCAACAATGTTGAGTTTGTCACTTGGAGCTTTATGCCCCAACCCTGCCACTGCATGACTGGGAATTATCGAAATTCCGGCTGCAGCAACAGCTGTTGTTCCCAAAAAAGACCTTCTGGAAACTGAATTTTTGTTTGATTTATGTTCCATAATAGTTAATAATTTTAATTGGATAGGTATCTATCTTTTAGATTAATTTTCAAAAAATCAGCTAAATATAATGATATTAAAAGAACAGTCAAACAGGAGTTAATAATTGCTTTTAATTTAAAATTGTTAAAATATGAATCTGATTTCAACCATCGATGATTAAAACAGCTAAACAAGGTTCAGATTCAACCATTTAGAAGATAATAAATAGCTTTTGTCTATTTGGGTTAAAAAAAATCAATTTGATTGACAAGTCTTTGGTTTCTATATTTGCCTTGAATTTTAATTCAGTCTAAATTAACAATGAAGTTATTTAAAGTAAAAAGGGAATTACGAAAGTGGCAGATTGATTTTCAGTGGCAAAGCTCCATTTTTTTTGCATAGCCAAAGCTATGGAAGAAAAATTAGCTGAAGACCAATGAAATCAAGATGGTGCTTGCAGTTTTTCAATTTTACTTTTAACAACTTCTCTAAAAAAAAACAAAAAATTATGAAATCCGTTGGAGACAAATTTCCAAAATTCAAAAAAACCGCAATTTTAGCAGATAATTCATTTGGCGAGATAACTTCAAAAGACCATCAGGCAGATGGCAAATGGGCAGTGTATTTTTTCTACCCAAAAGACTTTACTTTTATTTGCCCCACCGAGATTGTTGAATTTAACAATAATCACGACAAATTTAAAGCTTTGCATGCTGAACTTTATGGTTTGTCAACAGATACGGCTGAAGTACATTTGGCATGGAAAACACATGATCCAAAATTGTCAAATCTTACTTTCCCTTTAATTGAAGATACTTCAAAATCACTAAGCAAAAAATTAGGTATTTTGCAACCGGGATCGGTAGCTTATCGTGCCACTTTTATAGTTGACCCCGAAGGTGTTATTCAATGGGTAAATTGTAACAACGATGGTACAGGCCGTAACGTAACAGAAGTACTTCGTGCGCTGGAAGCAACGCAAAACCCTGGATTAACAGGATGTAACTGGCAACCGGGAGAAGCAACGCTTTCGATTATGGAAAATGTAAATTAATAAAATCACACATCATGACAGTAAGAAAAGTAAAATCGGTTTGGAAAGGAACCTTAAAAGAAGGAAAAGGAGAACTAAGTTTTACAGGATATGAAGGGCCATTCACTTTTGCCACACGTTTCGAAAATGCAAAAGGAACCAATCCTGAAGAATTGGTGGGCTCTGCTCAATCGGGTTGTTATTCAATGTTTTTGTCGGCTTTGTTAAGCGGCGAAGGATTAAATCCTGAAAGCATTGAAACAGAAGCAGCAGTAACTTTAGGTGAAGTTGATGGCGGACCAGCAATTACAAATATTAAATTATCGACAGTTGTAAAATGTGAAGGTTTATCTCAGGAAAAATTTGACGAACTGGCTGTTGTTGCCAAAGAAAAATGCCCGATTTCGCGTTTGTATGCCGGTGGCACTGCAAGCATTGAACTGGATGCAAAATTGGTATAAAAATTGATAAAGTTTTAGTTAGATAGAAAATAAGGAAAAGATAAGAAGGAGTCGAGAGGCTCCTTTTTTTTGTACCCTTTGCGAAACCTTTGCGGTCTTTGCGGTTGAAGAGATTAACCACAAAGTTCGCTAGGTAGGCGCTAGGATCGCTAAGGTTTTTTTAGGGATGGCATCCTACTTTACAGCAGCTCAGAGGGATGGCATCTGTTGAATCTCACGGTTATTTCGAAAACTTTTCTTTTGGATTTATAAATTCAATTCGTTTTTCTTTGAGATAAAAATGAACTGATGTATCAGGGACCATGATTGGCATTTTTACGGGATTTGGGCCAAACGCCAAAATTGGCATATTTAATTCAATAAGGTCCTCCCCTCTTTTTATGGGTTTCGATTTAGCAAATTTCCAAGAATTATGATTCTTAGGATGCTTAAATTTTGGATAGATGTTGAATTGTTTTATAGTATCTTTTTTCAAATAGTCTTCAAATTCCTTTTCCTGAAATTTAAGAGTTGTCTCCGGAATTTGTGCACTTAATGTTAGTGAGCTAATAACAAGAGTTAGAAAGAGTAAAGTTATTGCCTTCATTGTTTAATTGGTTAGCATTTTTGCAGTTTGAAAGTTATAAAAATTATTCCATCATTATTTATGTTTGAACGGATTCCATTCTTCTTTGCTAAAACTCAGAGGGATGGCATCCATTTAGAGTTGTCCTGAATTCTATACATCAGATAGTAATTTTTCTATCTTTTTAATAGTCAAAGGCCTCATGGGTCTTAAATAACTTCCTGCCTCAAATATGTGTCCATTTTTGTTAATCAACATATAATGCGGAATCCCCTTAATTTCAAAACTTTCCCTAATACTTTTGCTTTGTTCTTTATTACAGAAATAATGAGTTCCATCGAGTTGCATTTGAGACAGGTTTAATTTCCACTGTCTCTCTTCGGAGTTTAGGCATATATAAACAAATACGATATCTTCACCTTCCAACTTCTTTTTAAGTTTCTTTGAATTTGGCATTTCAGCTTTACACGGGCCACACCATGTTGCCCAAAAATCGATATAGATAACTTTCCCTTTGTTCTTCGATAATATTTCATCAATTACAGATTTTACTGAAGTTCCTTTGAGTTTTGCTAAAATTGCATTCGAATGAATTTCAATATTTTCCATTTGCTTTTGCAAATCATTGTAGTAGTTATTTAAAGGAATTTTTAAAGATGGTTCATGTACATTCTTTTCCAGTAACATTTTGTTATCAGTAAAAAAATCCAAATCATTTCGATTGAGGCTCTGATAAAATATATTTCCAATTAGAATTTGTTTTAAAAAACTCTCTGTATGATTTTCTGATAAAGAACTTATTAATGTGGAAATATATTCATCCTTTGAAAGTGTCGTGTCTTTTATAGTTCTTTGGGCAAAACTTCCGGTATAGGCGTTTATTAACTCATAAACTTTAGTGTTAAAAATTGAGTCCGATAAACTCTCTTCAATATTTTCAAGAAAGTTGTAATAATCATTAGGTATATCTAAATCTTCATATTTTATTTTGCTCTTGTAAGCCAGGTAATGAGGAAAAGTCAATAATGACTTTTGGTAAGCAGTATTTATGTAGTCTTTTGTCCATTTAACAATTAATTGTGATGGATTTGTTTCTTTAATAAATTCTTGTCTTTTTTGTTCAGCAACTGTTTTAACACTGTCGCAGAAATATTTATATGAAGGTGGATTCATTTTTCTGGTTTCTCGGTTTCTAAATTCGAACACAGAATAATTACTGTTTAGATATTTATATAAATCGGTATTTGATTTTCGACCATCCCCGGAAAAATGAACGTTTCCTATATCTTTAAAGTCAATATTTAGATGAATTGAATCTCCCGGTTGTGCAATTATTTTTCCAACTTTGGGGTAGATGTTGATGTCTTGTGTTGCGTACAAATCAAACTCAAATTTAAATGAACCATCACTTTTTATGGAATCTCTAAAGATTGTTTTCTTCCCTCTGAAATCAAGAATATCTAATGTAAACTCTTTTGTATTTGGATAAACTTGCAGATTACTCACATTTCCCGTAACAACTGTCAAGGTAGATTCCTGGTTCTTATTAGATTTTTCAATGCATCCGCCTAATATGATTGATATCAAAAAGACTGGAATAAACTTCTTTATTTTATTCATGTTGGTTTTGTTTCAGAATAGGTTATTATCGATTTATCAAACTTTTTATATCTCTTAAAATCTTTTCTGAGTCAGGACGAGGCGCATCAATGTCTACAATTTCACCATTTTTATCAACCAATAAATAGCGTGGTATACCTGTAATTGAAAACCTGGTTTTTAAAAAATCATTCTGCTCTTTATTTAACAAGATATGGTTTCCTTTAACCTGATATAGTTTTATATTTTTTTCCCATGTTTCTTCTTCCGATCTGCAACAGAAATAAACAAAAGAAACTTTTTCTCCATCAAAAATTTCATGTAAACGTATTGAATGAGGTATTTGTCGTTTACAGGGAACACACCATGTTGCCCAAATATCGATATAAATAACTCTTCCCTTATTATCTGCTATAATTCTCTCCAATAATTTTTCTCCAGACAATGAATTATACTTTTTCAGTTTTGCTTCTTTTGGAATTGGTTTTTCCATTAATAACACATCTTTGTTAGAATTGTCTTTCCAGGTTGACAAAAGTAATTGCCTGATGTAACCATCTTCGAAATAATTGTTTATCAAGGTCATAAACGATGAATTAGGCAATTTGTCGAATTCTTCTTTAGTGATGTTATTATACAAATATGAGGCAGCCAGAAATTCAGCCCATACCCCATTTCTTTGGCTGAAATAGTGATTAAGTTGATTAGTTATTGATTCCAACGAATTAAATTCTTCATTCTTGCAAAGGCTGTCTGCTTTTGCTTTAAAAGGCCTGTTAACATTAAACTGATAGTTATGCAGAAAGAACTGATAGACATCACAAAGTATCGCATTTTTGTTGAATACAACAGAATCGTTGAGAAAAGTAAAGAATTCTCGTCTTTCATCTTCATTTTCTATTTTACTACCTACGCTGATAAGTTCATTGTAAATAGAATATTTAGATCTACAAATTAAAAAATCAGTTAAAATGTCATTCAAAGAATCCTTTTTGGATATATCTTCAATTTTTTCAAATATTTCTTTTTCAAAATTCAGGTATTCTTCTTTTAATTTTTGAGGATTGGAATTTGACGAAATTTTCTTTCTGAATCCACTGTTTTGATAAAAAATCCATTGGTGAAACCTTTTAAAATTCTTTTGAAATTCATTATGCTTTTCATCATAGTTAATGGCTTTGGCTTTAAGCTTGTTTCCATTTTTGTATAAGTCAAATTTTAGAAAAATTGTATCATTTGGGAAAAGGTAGGGGGAAATAAAGAAGTCTCCATAATAGATATACGATATTGTTGGATTATAAAGAGGAATATCAAAAACAAATTTACCGCTACCATCTATTTCCAGGTTATACGTATGCCTGTTGTTTATAGTTATATCATTTACTGACAATTCAATTATTTTAGGAATATCTGTAAATTTATGGTAGTTATTGATCTGCCCAATAATTAACGTTCTTTGCTCAACTTCAGGATAAAAAATTGTTGGATGAGTTTTTTCTGTGTCTTGTTTTTTCTGCGTACAAGACATAATTAAAATTAAGCAGAGGAGCGTTAATGGACCGTTTTTCATAGTAATTATCAGGCTTTTGTGGCTAACAATAATTTTTAGTTTTTTTTCTTACTCAGGTAAAAATGGTACTGACAAACCTAACAAAACAATATGTTGAATTAGTTTAATGTAAACGAAATTATGTTATTTAATTTAATGCCGGTTGTGTTTATTAAATCAGTCATTCAGATTACTTCTTTAGGTATTTCTTCAGAATAATTGTTTTGAATTGAGGATTTTTTTCTGAAATAAACCCAGTTTCTAACATTTCAATTAAACTTGATTATTTTCTGAAAGGCTCCTTTTTTTGTACCCTTTGCGATTTTCTTTGCTGGCTTTGTGTTAAGAGGATTAACCACAAAGTTCACAAAGTTTAAAAATGGATGCCATCCTTCTTTGTTAAAAGTAAGAGGGATGGCATCCGTTATTTCTTTTCTTTTGGATTTAAAAAATGAATACGTTTTTCTTTAATGTAATAATGCACAGATGAGTCTGGAACCATCACCGGCATATTCATGGAATATGAACCATATCCAGCAATCGGCATGTTAAATACCACAAGATTCTCACTTCTTTTAATGGATTTAGGGATAGAATATTTATTGATATCAAATTTTTCAGAATTTTTATGCTTAAATAAAAATGTGTCTGATTTGAATTTGGGCGAAGTAGAAAAATAATCAGTTGAATCATTTTTCAAAAAATCTCCAAATTCTTTTTTCTGAAGTACAGAATTTGATTCCGGGATTTGTGCTCTCAATATTATTGAAGTTCCTAAAATCAGAAAGAGTATGACAATTGTTTTCATTTTTAAAAGGTTAGCATTTTTCGCTACTTGAAAGATACAAAAACTATTCCAGCATTTTTATGCTATTTAAGGATGCCATCCTTCTTTTATGCTACTCAGAGGGATGGCATCCATTGTATGAAGAACTTGTGAAAATTAGTCCAGTAAGACAAATTTAAAATGTAACTTGGCAGTTTTCCCTTTTAACTCAGGAATATCAATTATGGGAAGTTTATGTAATACTTGTTCAGCCGCTGCTGCCATTAAATTACCATTTTTTATACTTAGCTCAGGAATTGCAGTTTTATCTCGATTTGCGATAATTTCAATCTCATTTATTTCAACAACTTCTCCACTTGGTTTTTCAGACACATTGGTAACCTCTCCGTTTCTGTTGATTTTAATGTAAAAATACATATGTAGTTGCGAATTATGTTCATCCCTGGCTTCAGGAGGAAAATAAACTCTTTTACGAATATATTCTCTCAGTTTAAATTCGCTTGTGATGGGTTCGGAATTTTTCGAATTTATTTCAACATCTTCAATTTTCTCTTTAATCTTAAAAGTCAAATTAACAATATCTGAATTATCCAACAATGGGTGAACTTCAATATCCCCAACCAAGGCATTAGATTTAATCAAATTATTAAGCGTTTCTGCTGACTGATTTAATTTAGTTCTGCTAAAAAAATCACCCGACTTTAATTGTAATTTCTTCAAAACTTCATTGGGCAGAACATCCGTATAACCAGTAAAATCAATTTTCCCAACCTTAAATTTATTTCCTTCATAAATGTTAAAATATAAATCAATAATTCCCTTTTTTTGTTCTATCTCAGTAATTGAAATATTAAAAAACAAATATCCATTATCCAAATAAAGATCTGAAACTTCTCCATAAATTCGTTGTTCGATATATTCCTTAGAGTAAATGTTTCCTTTTTCAACACCGAGCAAATCGTTTAATTTATCATCATTAAAAAGTTCATTGTTTTTCCAGGTTAATTTACCAATACGTAGATTTTTTGAAGTTAATTCAACATCTTCAATTTTAAATGAAAAATTTACCAACATAGATTTTCCTTTCAACTCATCTAAATCCACTTGTTTTATTTCTCTCACAACCCTACTAAATTCTTTGCTGAAAATTTCAGCCTTTTCTACTTCACTTATTGTGTTTTTAGGTTTTGCCTCATTTGTTTCGACACGTTTCCCAATTACAACAATTGGCTGATAAATATTGATTTCAGGGACAAATGCATCCCGAGATAAATTGCCATTTTCGTCAATCCGAACCGAAAAACTTAATGTCTTTTCAATGTTCGCGCTTAATGCTTCTTCAGGGAATTTTATCTTTTTGCTTATTAATTCCCTAAATTTCTGTTCTGCTTCAAAAGTTTCGCTTTTCAAAAAAATTTCAATTACCCCATTTTTACCTTTATCCCCATATTTATTTAATGAAGCTTCATCTTTTATAACTGTAATGGATTTAAATTGCTCAGGATTCAGGTGTTCAATTGATTTTGTTTCTACTCCGTCCACAAATAAAAGTGGCCTCTTATTCTTATTCCCATCCAATTCCAACATAATCCCTTTTTCAGTCGTAGGGGTAAAAAATTGATTTTCTGAGCCTTTGATATTGACAGCCCTAAAAGGACCTGAAATTTTCCAGTCCGAACTTTCGCTTGTTCCATTGCCGGTATTTTCTTCAATTCTTTCCTTTTGTTCCGTCTTATATGTATCTAAAGTTACTCCAGCAGAATAGCGATTAATCTCTTTCTCAAATTTCGGGTTTGTACCTTCAGCATAATCTTTAGTCCGAATAAACAAAGTTGAAATATTTGGATATCGCCCAGAATAACGAATTCGTTCAAGTTTGTCAGGATTAATATTCTGTGCCGTTAGTATTTCACAAGAAACTTCACTAAAAAAACCAGGAGCTCTTTGAGCAGCAGGAGCATCTAATATTTCTGACAGATTTAAATGTTGCATTTCTGGAGTATTCGTATTGATTTCATTACCATCGATTACAACTTTGTAAAACTCTGTTTTAGTTCCTTTAATTTCGTTAGTTTGATGATTATTATTAATCAACTCTATTTTTTCAACTTTATTTGAAAGCCCCATCACCAAAACCGACAACAAAGGAAGAATCAGCAATTGTTTAGCAAATGAATATTTGTTTTTGGTTTTCTTTTTCATCATAATGATTCGGCTTTTGATTTGGTTTCCGTTTAAGGCGGTTAAAAAGGGCGCAAGCTCTTTTTTATCGGCTAAAGAAACCATGGCCAATTGATAGGTTTGCGGATTGTGTTTTTGTGCAATTTCATTATCAGTGTAATATTCCAGGTTGTTTTTTATGGCATCTTTAATTAACCATGCAAAGGGATTAAACCACTGAAACAAAAACAGGATTTCAGAAATAAGAATATCGATGGTATGTTTTTCTTTTACATGGATATTTTCATGGTCGACAATAATCTCAAGGTTTGGATGATTTAAAGTTTTACCGGAAAGCACAATTTTGTTAAAAAACGAAAATGGATGAACATCCTTCTTTGTGATGTTAACCTGCTTTTTAAACAGCTCCTGAACCGTACTTTTTCTAACGATTTGAATGGCTTTGAAATGCCCAAAAACCAGTTGGAACAATAAAACAACAAAACCGAGAATATAGATGCCAAACAAATAATGGGTCCACTCTAAAAAAAATTTCTGATTTTGTACAATCCCGGGCAATTGAGTACTTGCGGGAACACCATTAAATTCACCAACTGGAACCGGCTCAACATATTTAATACTTGTAAAAGTAATCAGAGGAATGATAAAACTTATTGCCAGCGAAACAGGCAAGTATAAGCGGTTAAAAACAAAATGTTTCTGATTTTTAAAAAGGACTAAAAATGCCAGGTAAAAAACACCTACCGACAAAGCCACTTTTGAGATATAAATGAGGGGTGCTTCCATTATTCCTGGTCTTTAATCATTTTTACCAATTCCTCCAACTCTTCGGCCGACAATCCTTTTTCTTTTACAAAAAATGCAACCGCACTTTTATACGAATTATCAAAGTAGTCGCTGACTACCTGTTTCATAAACGATTTTCGGTATTCTTCTTTCGACATTAAAGGAAAGTACTGGTAGGTATTTCCGTATTGTTTAAACCCTACAATTCCTTTGTCCTGTAGCAAACGCACCAAAGATGATATGGTATTGTAATGTGGCTTTGGCTCACCATATTCTTCGATGATATCTTTTACAAAAGCCCTTTTTAGTTTCCAGAGGATTTTCATTACCTCCTCTTCTTTTCTGGTTAATTTTTTCATGGCGAGTAAATTTTTGTTTTTGTTTACCCCCCGTTTCATCCTTCAACTTCTTCGAAGTTACCGGCCTCAACTGTCCCCCTTAATTAAGGGGGACAGCTGGAGTCCCGAGTAATCGGGACGAAAGCAGAGGGTATCCATTATAATTACAAAATATTTGAGAACTACTTCACAAACATACAACTGATTTTTCAGTTTTACAACTATTTTTTCAGTTTATTAACTGACTTTTCAGTTAATTTATGTTTACTTTCCAAAAGCTTGCATTAGCAGTGCACAAAAACATGCATTGCTAATGAATATTATCGGAGCGTGAAAAGTTGGCGCTAAGTCCGCTAAGTTGGAAAATGGATGCCATCCTTCTATTTTAAACTCAGAGGGATGGCATCCATTAAACGAAATTTATTTCCAACAAAAAATGCTGCCCTTTCAGACAGCATTCTTGTTAGCCATTTGCCATAGTGTATTATTACATTTCCCCTCCCATATCCATTCCGCCTCCGCCTCCGGGATTTCCTCCACGGTCGTTGGATTTAAAGTTATTGATCTTATAACTTAAAGTAAGCATCACTACACGGGGTTCTCTTTCCCACTTGAATGTGCTGTAAAAGTTTTCGCCAAACGATTCGCGTGAAAACCTTCCTGTTCCAAACGGATCTCTGACACTTAAAGTAGCAGTAAGTTTCTTCTTAAAGAAATCGTGTCGGTACGATACGTCGGAGAAAAACATAGCTTTTGTTTCTCCCTGCACCGAAGTTGATGGCCCACGGTAAAAACCCTGGAATTGCAACCTGGAATTTTGTGTGAATTTAAATGTTGCATTTAACCTCCCATTTATATTGTTGCTCTCACGATTAATCGTATCCCCGTTTAATTCACCGTTGATACGGTAGTGATAAGTTGAAATATTTGCATTTATCATCAGCCATTTTGTTACCTCGACATTTCCCATCAATTCAATTCCGGCTGAAAAGTCTTTGTCAAAATTCTGTTGCTGAAGATAAAAAATACCGTCTTCTCCCAATGTTTCGAAACGTTCTATTTTGTTATGAGTTACCCTGCTAAAAGCCTCAACAGAAACATACGAACGACCAAACCTTCTCATATAACCCAATTCATAAGAATCGGTGTATTCCGGTTTTAATTCCGGATTCCCGATTCTAATTGTATATCGGTTGTAATAATTAGGAACCGGGTCTAAATCTCTTCCTCTCGGCCGGTTAATTCTTCTGCTGTAACTCAACATCAACTCGTTATTTTCACCAATATCGTATGAAAGATGCAATGTTGGGAACAGGTCAAATCGATTTAATAAAAATGATGAATCCACACCGGTTGAATAGATTTCCCGATCAGTAAATTCTCCGCGCAAACCTGCCATAAAGTTAAAATCGCCTAATTTGTTACTATAGGTAGAGTACAGGGCATTCACGTTTCGTTTAAAATCCGTTGTACTCGAAAATAAATCATTATCTATCCAATCTCCGGTTTCCGGGTCATAATCCTGAAAAAGAATATCTTCTATTTCTTTGTCAAAGCGCCCCAGGTAACCTGCTTCCAACCTGCTGTTCTCATTGATTGGCAAAGTGTAGTCTGCTTTTAACCTGAATTCCTGCTCATCCTCTTTTTCTGTTGTGATTGTTCTGGACAAATAGATATCTGAAGGATTAAAATCTTCATCAGACAAATACTCTTCTTCTGATTCCTCATCCGAACCGTCTTCGCTGGAATAAAATGCCATGGCTTCAAGTTTGTGGCCTTCTGTATCAAACTGGTGCATAAAATTCAGGGTGGCACTGTAAAAATCATTATTTCGAGCCGAAGTTTCATCGGTTACCGAATAGATATTGTAAGTATTGGGAATGTTGTATTCATGCATATATCCTTTACCACCTCTGGTACCATTTGAATTTCCAGCTTCTCCCATTATCGAAACGGTAGTTTTATCCGATAGAAAATATTCAAGTCCTGCTTTATAATTAAACCCCCCACGAACAAAATCCCTGTCTCCGTTCATGTCAAAAACAGTGGTTGTATCATTCTGATAAGTTTCCCTGTATACTGACATGTTCCCGTAATTTGTTTCATCCCGCCAATCGGCGCCTATTGTTGCATTCCATTTCTCGGTTCGATAATTCAAGGTAAAATCACCTCTGTATTTATCCCCGGTTCCAATGGAACCATTTACAATACCACTAAAGCCATTCATCGAATTCTTTTTGGTTACCAGGTTAATAATTCCTGAATTTCCATCAGGTTCATATTTAGCTGATGGATTGGTAATGATTTCAATATTGTCCAGTGCTGAAGCAGGTATTTGACGTAAAGCATCGGAACCACTCAAAACACTGGGCCGGCCGTCAATCAGAACAGTAAAGTTGCCGGATCCACGTAAAGTAACATTCCCTTCAATATCAACCTGAACAGAAGGTGCATTAACAAGGGCATCGACAGCACTACCACCGGCTGCGTTAATCACCTGACTAACATTAATTACCTTTTTATCCAGCTCGTATTCAATGGGTGCTTTGTCCGCAATTACATCCACTCCTGCAATTTCTGTTGTTGAAGGGCTTAATTTTATTTCTCCAGTTTCGTGTATTCTGTTTTCCTTGCTAAGACTGACATTGGTAGTCTTTGACTTTTCAAAACCAATAAAATTTGCCTCAAGATAGTAATCACCAAATTGTAATCCTTTAATCTCAAATTCACCGTTAAAATTGGTAATTCCTCCTGTAAATAACATGGAGTCGGGCATAGTATAAATGGCAACATTTGCGTATTCCATAGGTTGCCCGGTAGCCTGATCTATAATTACTCCTTTAATTACTCCTGAGTTCTCATCTGCTATATCTTCAAATAAATTGTACGGCGAAACAGCCCAGACAGGAACTAGTATGATAAGAAAAGTGGCACTTAGTATTATATTTCTAAAAATTTTCATTTTTGTTTCAGTTATGGTTTAATAAAATTAAACACAATAATAAGACACTTTTATCTTTTAATGGTTTAATGCTAAAAATGTTAATGAGTTGTTAACTGGAATATTACAAATGAAAAATCAATAGTCCTGTTTGTATTGAACTATTATTCAACTACTTATAAAGATGACATAAAAATAGGTTATCAATAATAACAAATTGTAATAGATATTTATTATTTAATCTATCAAATAATATGTTTATCTGGCAAAATTGATGGTTTGTCTAAAAAAATCAAAAAGCTTTAAATTAATTTCGGTATTTCAAAGTCTATCTATTAAATTTGATAGATAAGGGAATATTTCAGTATAAATAAAACCGTAATTTATGAACGAACAACAACTACAACCACAACAATCTCCTCCACCGAATTATTTGGTTTTTGCCATTCTGACTACAATTTTTTGTTGTCAGATTCTGGGAATTGTGTCCATAGTGTATGCGGCTCAGGTAAATTCAAAATGGGCTTCAGGAGATTTTAAAGGGGCAGAAGAAGCCAGCAGAAATGCAAAACTATGGGCCTGGATTTCGGCAGGAAGTGGAATTATTATTGCAATTGCCATGACTATGCTTGGTGTATTGGGAATGATTGCAGGTGCAATTTTCGGTGGGTCCGGCTGGTAACGATGCCTGCCACTAACCTCCTGCAAGGGGGAGGTAGATGAAACCAGAAAATGATATTTTTAATGCCTGCCCGATAAATGTAGATCATCATTAGAATGAAGCGAATGATTAATATTGGACTGTTAATTCTTATTTCTGTAATGGCAGTTCTCTTTTTTGTATTAAATCCTGAGGAATATAAGTTATTCCCTAGGTGTATTTTTAACTCAGTTACCGGTTATTATTGTCCGGGTTGTGGTTCGCAAAGAGCAATTCATGATTTGTTGCACTTTAACTTTTTGGGTGTTGTGAACCATAACATTCTATTTATCCCGGCTTTTCTTCTTATTTTTTATCATTACACCTCACCGGTATTAAACAAAATTTTCAACTGGAAACTTCCTAATATTTTCTATTTTAAAAGTACTCCTTGGATTATTTTTGGTATTGTAATCCTTTTTTGGATTATAAGAAATATACACACTTATCCATTTTCGGTTTTAGCACCAAATTAATGTTTCACTTTTAACTGCAGCGATGCACTGAATGACTTTTATTATTTCTGTTTTTCCCCTTCACTTTGAAGCGCAGCAAAATAAAAACTTAAACTGGCAGTGCCATCCAAAGTAGGTTCGTTGGTAGCATAATCTCCGATATCATCGTTGTAAATGGCCTTTCCTTTATTAAAAGCTGCATATTGTTCAGGATTTTTTATTACAATCCCAATTTGCTGTTTATGTCTTTTTGCTTCTATGGGACCATCCATAAGACCACCAGGTGTAGTGCCTCCCAGAACAACTGTATAAGAAGAGTGTGGAAACATTGGGGAATCTAGAACACCCGGCAATCCGCAAATCATGGCTGTTCCCCAAGGGTTACAACCAAAAAGCCAATCTCGCAGGGCTGCTTCCATTTCTTCAAATTTGGAATCGCCGGTTTGATTTTTATACAGCCGTGCCTGTGTAATTACTGCAACAAGTAAATTATTTGAACACCATAAAAACGGTAAGCCATTAAAAAACGGATCGTCCTTTCCTCGTTTACGGAGTAAATTCAAACCTTTTTTGTAAAAATCTGCAAATTCTTCTTTCCCTTCCTCCATCATTAAAAAATGACCAATATTGATAAAGGGGTAAGATTCATAATGTCCGGCAGTGTCATTTTTAATCCAAGGGCTAACCGGTTCCCTTTTACCCCAAAACTCTGCTTCTTTTAAATATTTGTCTTCCCCTGAAATTTGATAAAGCTGAACAGCCGCCAGTTCCATGTCATCAACAAAGTTTTTCTCTTCATAATAATAAGGTGAAACGTTACAGGCAGTTTGTGTATAACCGGTATCAGACAGCGCAAATTCCCATGCATCAAATGCTTTTTGTCTGATGACTTTCGAAAATTCGGGATCTTCTTTTTCAAATAAGCTGGAACCCAGGGCAAATGCTGAAGCAAATTTTCCTGCAATTGAAGAAACTCCGGTTGAAGTATTTTTAAACGCTGCCAGTCCCTGTGGTTTACCGGTAACAAAATAAACCGGACGATATTTACCCAGACCATAATCTGCTTTATCTCCAACCGGCAACCTGAAACCGATGTGATCCCGGTCGTCGGCAATTTGATTATACATTTCATTTTCAGACGGATACATTTTAAGCATCCATTCCAAACCCCATTTTATTTCATCCAAAATATCCGGAATTCCATTGGCCCCGTAATCTCCGTTTTTATTAAAATTATCGCTGTACACTCCGGGATGTTTTTGATAAGCAAACATCATTTGGTAAATGGTGTTTACAGTTGTTGTAGAATACTGTAAATAATCCGTTGCATCGTGCCAACCTCCGACTACGTCAATTTTTTCACCTGTTTTTGATGGGTGGTCTACAATTATTCCATCGTTTTTATGACACGAATCTTTAAGAAAAGGATTATATCCGCATCGTTGCTGACGTAAATAGTTAAGTATAAAATCAGCTGTTCCGTCAAAAACATCCGGACCAATTTTAAATTCGGGAGATTTTATATTTCCAATTTTAATGTAGTAATTCCCTGGTGATTCAAAATCTGAGAAATCCAATCGGCAGGCAGTTTCCATTCCCCACTCTTCTGCATTTTTGGATTCTGTTTTCCCTGTAAAAACAAGCTTATTTGAAATCGAATTAAATAATTCAAACTGATCTGTTTTTTGTTCTTTGTCAGACAAAAACACTGCAACCTTAATTGATTGGGGAAGATAACCCAGTTGGTTTATACGAATAACTTCCGTTGCATTTGTTGTCAATAACAAAAAAAGAAGAGATATAACAGAAAGTATTTTTTTACTTGTCATTAATACATAAGTTTTAATTCAGAAGCTTTAAAGTAGTGATTTAATATTTCCTTGTATGAATAACCCTTTTCGCCCATCACGGCAGCACCAATCTGACAAAGCCCAACACCATGTCCCCAGCCTGCACCGGTTAAAACAATCTTTTGAGGAATTCCGTTTTTGTTATACAGATGGTCAACTACAAATGCCGAACTGTAAAGGTGAGATTCTGAAAGCCATTTTCTGATTTCCAGCTCTTTACCAAGCACTAATTCTTTTTTTGTTCCGGTAATTTTAAGTTTGATAATTCTCGATGAATGCCCCCTTTTAATTGCTTCAAGTTTTACAATCTCACCAAAATCAATTCCGGATTTCACATTAATTAATCCCGAAATCTCTTTTTGAGAATACTCCACTTTCCAACGATAGAAATCAGTAGTAAGCTGGTCAAAATCAGGCAGTACCTGTGAAAGTATTTTTTTGTTATTGGTTTTACAAAAAGCATGAGGTTGATTGCGAATCCAAATTTCCGCCTCATCTTCCTGTCTTAAATCAACACAGGTAGTATCTCCAATTTCAGAATCCACGACTTTGGTAAGGTACCTGTATCGAATTGGTTCCCAGACATTCTCAAAATTTTCTGATATTCCTCCACAACATTTAGAGAATCGCGCATCGCAAATTTTATCTTCAAAAATTAACACTTCTCCAAAAGTATCTTCAACTGCTTTTACTGCATTTTCAGAATATATTTTTGACGTACCCTGGTAACGCTGGCAATGGTCGTCTGCACATACATCAAAATTATGATGGTCTTCACGGTCATACCAGCGAATAATTTCATCCTCAGTTTCAAAAGAAGTCTGATAAATCCCCTCTCCGGATTTTAAGGATTTTGTTTTTTCGATTTGTGCCAGCAACCAACTTCTGGAGATTACAGCATGGGCCTTTAACAGTGCAAACGATGCTGTTGCACTCATCTCTGAAGAGATAACACTTTTTAAATATTCTTCAAGCGGAATAACATTAATCGCCCTGATTTTTCCATCTTCATTGATTAATTTCAGGCCTCCATTAAATCGCTGGTTCTCTTTTTGCTGCCAATGAAAATCAATGCCAATGGTAACTCCTTTTAAAATAAAACCTGAATCAGGATTTTTGGGAATAAACAAAAATTCATTACCGTAAACTTTTTCTCCCTTTTCATATTCAATACAAATTTTTTTGTTTTCAAAAAAAGCACTGTAATTTCCTGGTTGAAACAGTTTGTCTTTTTGCAGCAAATACACATTTTCAAAAGAAAAAGAAAGCTTTTCTTCTGACATTATTCCAACTTGTATTTCAGGTTGTTTTTTCATTTTTTCTCGCAAAGACGCTAAGTCGCAAATATTTTTGTTTAATTAATTTGAAGTCTTTTTCGTAATCAGCGCTCCCTTTAGGGTTGGGGTAACGCTGATGGGTTTACAAATCTATTTCATTTTCTATTTTATTAATCTCTGTTTGAATTTAATATCTCTTTGTTTGAAAATCGAACATCTTTTAATCCCAAATTAACAAGTTCTGCTGTTCGCCCATCATCATATTCTTTTTGTTCTTTGTTCAAGTGATAACCACCATCAATCTCTATCACAAGTTTCAATGGATGACAGTAAAAATCAACAATAAAAATATCAACAGGGTGTTGTCTTCTGAATTTATATTTAAATACTTTTTTGTTCTTTAATTTTTCCCAAATAACATTTTCAGCTTCAGTCATATTCTCTCTTAAATCAGCTGCTTTGTCAAATATTTCAGGTTTGGCGCCATAAAACATGGAAACATTATCACTAACTACCATACTCCATTTTATTAGAGTTACTATATTCTTTCTTTAATACCGCAATTCTTTTTCTCTTGTCGCCCCAACCCTAAAGGGTGCAAGAAAAAAAGAATTACTACAATTGTTGTATTTCAACAATTTAGCAGTATTGTAATCAGCGCTCCCTTTAGGGTTGGGGTTACGCTGATGGGCAAACTATTTCAAGACATTCTTCAAAGTTAAAACCAGTTTTTTAAAATTCCGCTTGTCAAATGAAACCTCTTTATAAATCTCCTCAATTTCCTTTTTTGTTATTTTTTTAAAATCCTCCTCTCTTGGAAGTACTAAAATTCCTCCCATCTCTACTGATGCAGGACTTGTTAAAATTTGTCTGTCATCATTGCTGAAAAAAATGGAAGGGCGTTGTTTACTTCTTGGAAAAACAATAACCCGCCATAGATTTATTTCGAATGTGCACAAAATATTTAGCATCGGTTCATTGTTGGGTTCATCACTCAAAGCACGACAAATAATGTGAAATATCTTTTCAATTTCATTTTTGTTATCTGAGACAATATTTACAAAATTCCTAAAATAATTTTCCACAGCAAGAATTCTTGTTTTATCCTTTTGAAACAGAGTTTCAGAATGATGTTTTTCCAGATTTTCAAACTCATTTTCTATGGGCAATGAATTTTTAATTATCGCCTGAAAATGAAAATGATCGGGTGCCGATGCTCCTGTTTTTGGTCCGTTATAAAAAACAGTAAAATCGCTTAAGGCCTTGCCAAGTTCCAGCATATCACCAAAATATTTCTTTATTTCCTGCTTAAAATGGTCTTTGTGCGAAATTGTAAGATGAACAGGAAAAATTGGATAAGGATTCGCCAAAATCAAATACTTATTAAGAAATACCAGGCCGCTTTGTTCTTCAGGTAAATTATCAAGGCATAAAAAACAGGGCCGTTTAGCTATACTTTTTGCATCAGTTTTTGCTGCCGAAGACTTGATTCTTTCTGAATTAAATTGCGTCTGAATATGAAAATGTCCAAAATCAAAAGTTTTGGTTTGAATAGAATTTAACGCATCAAAATTCTTCTTTGCCAGTTGCCAGTTTTTTTTCTGATGCTCAACAATAGTAATGGACTGCTCATTCAAATTTTCTACAGAGCCAAATTTTTCAAGCTCTTTTAAATCAACCTGTTTATTCTCAATCATTGAAAATCACTTTTGATTATCAGACTTCAACTTCGCTCAGCCTGACTGTCACCGTGAGCGCCTGCCTGACCTGTAGGCAGGGAGCCGAACTGTATATTAACTAATCATAATCTTGCCCCACCAACAACTTTGTTTTTCAAAATTCTTGCTTTAATTTCGATTGTTCTAATGCGATCTTTATAGATATTATGTGCATTCTGTTTTGCGATATCCAAAGCGGCATCCGAATTATCTTCCCATCGTCTGCAAAGATATACTGGTTCGTAGATACGACCAATTTTATAATCTCTGGAAATTGCCAGCCCAACGGCATAATCTTCACCATAACTTACATTGGGCACTCTGATTCTGCGGAGTACCGGTGTATAAAATGCCCTCGGAGCACCTAATCCATTTATTCGCAAAGCATTATTTGGCCCGTTATCCGGAGTCCATTCCTTGTGATCGATAATACCCGGTGGAATTTCTTCCAAATCAAAATTGGTCATTTGGTAGCTACCAATTACCATCGCACATTTTTCTTCGTAAAACTTATCGATTATTTTTTGCAAAGCGTTTTCTGAAGCATATAAATCATCGCTATCCAGTTGAACCGCAAATCTGCCACAATCTTTATTAAAAACACCTTCGTTCCAGCAACCTCCTATACCCAAATCTTTTCGATCAGGAATAATATGAATGATTTTACCTTCGTTTGAATAATCTGACAAAATCTCCGAAGTTCCGTCTGTAGAATGATTGTCTGCAACAATAATGTTAAATTCAAAATTTGTTTTTTGAACCAAAACCGAATCAAGCGCATCTTTGATCGTTTTAACTCTGTTTCTAACCGGAATTATTACTGAAGCTTCAACCGGAAATTTCTCCTCAGTAAAATCCACTTCATTAACTGGTGGTTTCAGACGTGCATCAATCTTTCCCAAATGTGAGGTACAAACAACTTCCATTTCAATTTGTTTTTCCCTTTGGTTTTTACTTACATAATCAAATTGTTTTTCACTGGATTCTCTGGTATCTGTTTCAATTTTTGTAAATAAAAATTCCGGAATTCGCAGCATCTCTCCCACTCGAGAAGCCAACAGACGCAATGCATAAAATCCTGCGTATTTAAACTCCTTTTCTCTAAATGATTGTAGCACATCCCTTCGTATCAATTGCACCGGTCCAAAATTAAAATCATCGCGTAAACTTCCCTGCTGATAATCTATAACTGGATGGCTTAAAACTTTCCCTTCTTTTTCTTCAATATAGTCGGAATATATCATTGCGGCATTAGTGTTTAATGCCACTTGCAACATTCTTTCCAATGCAAACTGTGCCGTTTTTAATTTCTGATTTTGAAGAGAAATTAAAGCAAAATCAGACATGCAATTTTTGGCAATAATTTTTATTGTTTTTGTTGAATGTAAATGTACTACTTCAAGATT
This sequence comes from uncultured Prolixibacteraceae bacterium, assembly GCA_913063265.1. GTDB lineage: Bacteria > Bacteroidota > Bacteroidia > Bacteroidales > Prolixibacteraceae > Draconibacterium. The sequence goes on from CAJXZG010000046.1 coordinate 24,586, forward strand.
TGTTGAGCCAGGCAGTTTTTCTTTTCTCTGAGACAAAACAAATACCTTATTAACTATATCAGAATTAAGCAGTTCATCCACAATGTTTTGTGTTTCTTTCTTATTTGAAAAGGTTACAAAACAATCTATCTTTTTACTCATATAAAGCTTCGTTTTAAAAAAACAAAGGTAAAAAATTGGAGACGGCTTGTAAGACTAAACCAGTAATTGTCTGTTAAGAATTTAATTTTTCATTTACCGAATATTAAGTGAATAAATTATATTTACATCAACTAACTAACTTATGGCTTTTTATGACCGGGCAAAATCGAACTCGTAAAAATGCTTCCGAACTATTATTGGAACATGCGTTTAAACAATTGCATGCCCCACTTTATTTTTATGCCCTGAAATTTATCGATAACAAGGAAGCTGCCCGCGATTTAGTTCAGGATGCCTTCCTGAGTATTTTAAACAACAATAAAGAAATAGAGAATCTGCAGGCATATTTATATCGTGCTGTCAGGAACAATTGTCTGAATTATATAAAACATATCCAGGTAAAAAGCGAATTTGAGAAAAAACAACTGGAAAAAATAAACAGGGAAATTCAGTTTTATGATTCACATTTAACCCTGGTAGAAAAAGAGCTACAGGAAAAACTGGATAATATAATTGAGTCACTTCCTGAGAAATACAAATTACCATTTAAAATGAGTCGCTTCGAGGGATTAAAAAACAGTGAAATTGCCCAAAAGTTAAAGGTACCGGTTCGAACCATTGAAACCCAAATTTACAGGGCCCTGAAGATACTACGTGAAAAACTATAAATCAATTACTTACGACAATTAAAAAAATTGTTCTAAAAAAATGTCATCTTTTGTGACGTAGTTTTATGCAATCGATTGTCTTAATAAAAACGACAACCGAAAATGCAAATCGAAGAACTCTACATAAGCCTGATTGTAAGGTATCTTAAAAAAGAAATTTCAGAAGAGGAAAAACAGGAACTTTTTAAATGGATTTATTTAAATCATGAAAATGAAAAGTTTTTCTATCACATTAAAGATATCTGGGAAACTGCAGGCTACAATCAAATTTCCAAATCTGCCGAGACAGATAATGAATGGGAAAAACTTGCTTTAAAAGCAATTCGGAAAGAATCAATCCATTTTGTAAACGGTAAAAACTCAGTAAGAAAACTTTATAAAGCAATTCAGATTGCAGCACTGGTTATCGTAACCTTTGGTATCGGATTTTTGGTCAAAATGTATTTACCGGAAAAAGTTGAATATTCCAGTGTAACTGTTCCTTACGGCGCTAAAACAGAATTACAGTTAAGTGACGGGAGCACTGTTTGGGTAAATTCAGGATCGACACTAAAATATCCGACCAGGTTAAATAACAAAGAGGTCGATTTGATGCTGGAGGGAGAAGCATTTTTTGACATAACAAAAAACAACAAACGAAAATTAAATGTAAAAACCTCTACAATTAACATTCAGGTACATGGTACTACATTTAACGTAAAATCCTATCCCGACGAAGATGTGGTGGAAACAACACTCCTGGAAGGTTCTATCTCAATCACAGGTAAAGTTGGAAACCGTGTTATTTCGAGTCCGATTTATCTAAAACCCAACGAACAGGCCACTTTAACTAAAAGTGAAAACAGGCTTAGTGTAGGGGATAACTCTGTAAGCAGCGACTTAAATGCTGAATCAGAGGATTCTGAAAATGTAAAAAGATCCATACCCTTGATTCAACCTACACTTAAAATTACGGAGGGAATAGATCCCGAGGAGTTTGTTATGTGGAAATATAATGTGCTGGTATTTAAAAATGAACGTTTTGAAGACCTGTCTAAAAAAATGGAACGCTGGTATAATGTAAAAATTACCATTAACAACGAAGACCTGAAAAGCTCACGTTATACCGGAACATTTGAAAAGGAGACTATAGAACAGGCTTTAAAAGCACTTAGTTTGTCTCTGCCCTTCAAATATAAAATCGATAAAAACCAAATCACTATACTAAAAAAATAAATTACAAAAATTACAAACTATCAAACTAAAACTTATTTGCCTATGAATTAAACATCTCTTGTAAAAAATGAACCGGGAAATGCGCCAACATTCCCCGATTCTGATTCTTTTATCCGCTTGCCGGCGGACAAATAACTTATTTATTAATTATAAGCACGTTAAAACTATGAAAAAAAACTATGAATGTATGGGCTTTAATTTAAAAAGAAGCCTATTTAAACTATTAATAGCTATGAAATTTACGCTGCTATTGTTTTTACTAACTACAGCCCAGGTATTTGGAACAGCTTATTCTCAAAGTACCAGGCTTTCTGTAAACCTTCAAAACGCTTCTACAGTAGACATTTTCGAGACTATTGAAGATCAAAGCGAATTCAAATTTTTATATAACAACGATTTGCTTGACAATAAAACTCACCACAATGTGAATTTTAGTGAGCAGACAGTAGAAGAAATTCTGGATGTTGTTTTAAATGAAACCGGAAATAAGTATGTAGTACTCGAAAATAATCTGATAGTTATTTCTCCAGCTGAAGATGCCAATCAGCAGGGAACAATCAGTGGAAAAGTAACCGACGAAGATGGCGAACCTTTAATGGGAGCCACTGTGGTAATAAAAGGAACAACGAATGGGGCAGTATCTGGTGCCGACGGAACATATGCCATTGGTAATGTTCCTGAAGGAGATGTTGTTTTAATTGTATCTTTTATTGGTTACATGCAACAGGAAATAACTGCAGTTGGCGGAGTTGCTGACATTGTTTTAAAAGAAGACATTGTTGGCCTTGACGAAGTAGTGGTTGTGGGTTATGGTTCTGTAAAAAAGAGCGATTTAACCGGTTCTGTTTCTCAGGTTAAATCCGAAGATTTGGTTGCTTTCCCTTCGCTAAGCGTTTCTGAAGCACTTCAGGGAAGAGCAGCAGGTGTTCAGGTTCAGGCAAATAACGGTGAACCGGGATCTTCAATGAAAGTAAGAATTCGTGGAGGAACATCCATCAATTCTTCATCAGATCCTCTGTATGTAGTAGATGGATTCCCCGGTGGTGTATTACCTCCTCCTGAAGATATTGAATCAATAGAAGTGTTAAAGGATGCATCGGCAACTGCAATTTATGGTTCCCGTGGTGCAAATGGTGTAATAATGGTTACAACCAAACGGGGTACTACCGGAAAAACCAAAATTGAATTAAATGCTTCTTATTCGGTACAAAACGAGATTAACAGAATTGACTTACTGGATAAAGACCAGTTTACGGATTATGTGACTGAAGTAGATCCAAATATTCTGGACGGTACTTTGATTGGTCCCGGAACTGACTGGCAGGAAGAAGTTTTCCGTACAGGTGGCATTCAAAACTACCAGCTATCTTTTAGTGGTGGTACTGAAGACGTTAAGTATTACTTGTCAGGTATTGTTTACGACCAAAAAGGTGTAATCATCAACTCTAACTATAAACGTTATTCTATTACAAGTAATATTGACCTTAAAGCGAGCGAAAAATTTAATATCGGTTTAAATATGTTTGCCCGCCGTACCATACAAGATGGTGTACGCACACAGGAGGGAAGTTCCGGTACAACTGGTTCAGGAATTATTTCTGCAGTTACAACAGGTGAACCAACTTTGCCGGTTTATGATGAAGATGGTAATTATGCAATTTCATGGTTAGGTGACCCAAATGACAATCCGGTTGCCATTGCCAACGAAAGAGCCAATGAGCAGGTTCAGGACAGAATTCAAACCAATTTCTTTGGTGAATATGCTTTTATTCCGGAATTAAAACTTCGGGTTACTCTTGGAGCAAATATCAACAATGCCAGAACCGGAAATTATGTTTCTACAAAATTAAATGCCGGTAAAAACGTTGGTGGCGATGGAAGTGTTTCAGGAAGTAAATACACTGCATTAATAAATGAAAATTACCTGACATATGCTAAAGATTTTGGGGATCATGATTTATCAGTTATGGGTGGTTATTCTTACCAGTCAACCAGAAGTGAAAGTTGGAGTGGACGTGGTCAAACCTTTTTAACAGATGCTTTCCTTTGGTGGGATTTGGATGGTTCATCCAACTGGTTAAGTCCGGCTTCAGGTTTGGTGGAAACTGAATTGGCATCATTCTACGGAAGGGCAATTTATAAATTATTCGACAGATATCTTTTTACCATTAATGCACGTTACGATGGTTCTTCGCGTTTTGCAAAGAATCAAAAATGGGCCTTCTTCCCATCGGGTGCTTTTGCATGGAATATTGCAGATGAATCCTTTATGGATGGATTGGAAACCCTTAGTCAGTTAAAGCTTCGTACCAGCTATGGATTAACAGGAAACCAGGCAATTGGCCCATATCAGTCGCTTGCAAAATTTGGAACTGTACATTCGATTCAAAATACTGCAGTGGTAAATGCTGTGCGTCCAACTGCTGTGGCAAACGATAATTTAACCTGGGAAACCACTGCTCAACTGGATATTGGTGTAGATGTAGGTCTTTTCGACCAAAGGATTTATTTGGTTGCTGACTATTATCAACAAAAAACTACCGACCTCCTTTTTAGCTTGCCATTACCCGAATATTCAGGTTATTCATCGATGTTAAAAAATATTGGTAGCATCGAAAACAAAGGATTTGAATTTACACTTTCCACAGTAAACCTTGATGGAGAATTCAGATGGACTTCTGATTTGAATTTTTCTACCAACAAAAATAAAGTTTTGGAATTACCCGATGGAAATGACGTATTTTACGGCACTTATCCCGGCCATATGGTAGGTATACAATCCACCAATGTACTGCGTGAAGGACAACCTGTAGGAGCCTTCTACGGATACGTTTATGATGGTGTTTATCAGGAAGGAGAAACCATTTTAGAAGGTAACTTTGACCAGTTTGCCGGAGGTGAAAAATACAAAGACATTGATGGTATAAAAGACGATAATGGAGATTTAACCGGACAACCGGACGGAAAATTAAGCGGAGACGACCGTACAATTATTGGTGATCCAAATCCTGATTTTATCTGGGGATTCAATAATACTTTTTCATACAAAGGATTCGATTTGAATATTTTTCTGATTGGATCTCAAGGAAACGATTTATACAGTTATACTCTAATGGAACTGGAAACCTTAAGAGGAATCTCCAATTCCACAACAGAAGCTTTGAATCGCTGGAAACCGGGCAATACTGATACAGATATACCAAAAGCAAGTCTTGATCGTGGCTATCACTCATCTTCACGTTGGGTTTTTGATGGCAGTTATTTAAGAATAAAAAATATTGCATTGGGTTATAATCTGCCTACTTCAGCAGTAAGCAAAATTGGCCTGAGTAATGTTCGCATTTATGTAAGTGGACAAAACCTGTTGACAGCTACCAAATACCGTGGATATGATCCGGAAGTGAATTATAGATCGGGTGGCGGAGCCTCCGGCAACCTCAATGCCGGATTGGATTACGGAAGTTATCCGAATGCGAAGTCTTACACCATGGGACTAAAAATTACATTCTAAGAATCTTTAAAATTTAGAAAAATGAATAAAATAAAAATATTTTCAATTTTATTGATCGTATTGGGCACTTTTGCCTGTACAGATTTAACTGAAGAACCCGTTGGTGTTCTGGCTCCTGAGGGATTTTTTAAAACTCCCGCCGATGTGGAAGCTGCGTTATTTGGAGCTTACGGACATATGGCTTCGGAAAGATACTGGGGAAGAAAATTTTCATTAACCTTAATGCTTCGAAGCGATATGGTTGATATTGGAAATCGCGGAACACCTTCCCGTCGACGCCATATTAACGATTTTCAAAGCGATGCTTTTAATGGAATGACAACCGCATTTTGGCCCAATTCATACCAAAATATCAGTGCTGCAAATGCAGCAATTGCGGGTGCCGAAAGTCTGGAAAATATTGATGAAGAAACCAGAAATGCTCTGATTGCTGAAGCCCGTTTTGTAAGGGCATTTCTTTACTTTAATCTGGTACGACTATTTGGCGACATTCCATACATTGGAGAAGCTGTTACTGACCCTGAATCTTTAAATAGTATATCAAAAACACCCAAAGCTGAAGTTTATACCAATATCAAGGATGATCTGGAGTTTGCAAAACAACATCTTCCTATAACACAAGGTTCCAATGCCAGACCTAAGAAAGCATCAGCTTATGCCATGTTAGCAGATGTACATTTAACTCTTGAAGAGTGGCAAAATGCCTATGATAATGCAAAATGGGTAATTCAAAATGCAGGAGCAAGTGACATTGCCCTGGAACAAGATTACCAGGTTTTGTTTGATGCATCAAAACACGACGGACAAAAAGAACACCTTTGGGTAATTGATTTTATGGGCCAGGTAAATGGTGGTGGCGGTGATGGCGACGATTTGTTAGGTCCATTAACCGGAGTACGCGGAACCGATATGCAAGGATGGGGTGTTGGAGTTCCTTCCATGGCAGTTTATGAAACCTGGGATGACAGAGATTACAGAAAAAGTGTAGCAATGCTTGATGAAGCATTAAAAGATGGTGTAATGATACCATACACTGAATTCTCAAATGAGAAACGTCCCCATATTGCAAAATTCACCCGATTCCCGGGAGTGGCTGACCAGAATAACCGTTACACAGACCATAACTATGCTATCTATCGTTATGCTGATGTATTATTAATGGCAGCTGAAGCTGGAAACGAGGTAGGTGTTTCAATGTCTGAATTGGAAGGTTACGTTAACCAGGTGAGAGAGCGTGCGCGCTGGACACCTGACGGACCCAATGATTTCCCGGAAAATGTTTCAGGACTTTCAAAAGATGCTTTCAGAGATATGGTGCTGGAAGAAAGGAGACTGGAGCTTTCGTTTGAAGCAAAGCGCTGGTGGGATATCAGCCGCAGAAAACTCGGAAACGAAGTATTCAAAGGACCAAACTCGCTTGAGCCTCATGACAATTTTAACGACAATCAATACCTGTTGGCTTTACCACAGGATGAGTTAGATAGAAATCCAAACTTATTACCTCAAAATCCGGGGTATAATTAGTTTAGTTAGTTTGTAACTTAAAAGCTTTCCGTCGAAAGACGGAGGGCTTTTTTTATTATATTCACCTGTATTCTTTACAAATCATGAAACGATATTTTTTAAATTCAGTGCTTTTACTTCTTGTCATTGTTCCGTTATTTACCCTTGCTCAGGAAGTAAAGCGACCTGAGATGTGGGGAATTGCAAAAATGACTTTTTTAGTCAGCGATTTTGATTTGGCCCGGGAATATTATGGGAGATTTTTAGGTTTTGATGAGGCTTTTTCTTACGATTCTGAATTAGGAAAAGTTATCTCTTTTAAAATTAATGACCGACAGTTTTTGGAGTTTATCGAGGATAAGGAGGCAAAAAACAAAGGACGTTTGGTTTCCTATTCAATAGAGACAGAAGAAGTGGAACAAATGCGATTATTCCTTGAGCAACAGAAAATCAAAGTCCCTGATAAAATCTCCATCGATGGAGCAGGCAACGAAGTAATACTGATTGACGATAATTCCGGTGTGCCTGTGGAATTTATCAATCTTACGGAAAATTCTTTACACAGAAAATCAAAAGGGTTATACCTTTCTGAAAACAGAATTTCAACAAGAATACACCACGTTGGAATCTATTGCAGGGAAGTCGTTGATAATGATTCATTTTACGCCGGAGTGCTGGGATTTAAAGAATTATGGAGATACCCTGAAAGTCACAACGAAAAAGTAATGATGAATTACTACCAGATTCCCAACTGTGTGGAAAACATTGAACATTACCCTGCGAATGACATTAATTTTTCCCACCCATGCTTTTTAGTTGAGGATATGCAGGAAACCATTTATACTTTAAAAGAACGCAGAGGTGAGAACAAATTGGCAAAGCCAATGGTTGGTAAAGGTAAACGTTGGCTACTCAATATTAAAAACGATGATGGTACCAAAGTTGAATTTACTGAAGCACACACCATTAGATAATTTGAAATTTAAAATTTACTAATAATGAAAAAATCTAATCTTAACAGAAGGACATTTGTAAAAAGAACAATTGGTGCAGGTGTAGTATTAGCAGCAGCACCCATGTATTTCTCATGCAATCCTTATAAATCGAAAGGTTTACCAACTGCATTATTGGGCAATACCGGAGTTGAAGTACCCAAAATTGCCTTTGGTTTAGGAAGCCGTTGGTGCACAATAGATTCGGAAGATGAAGCTTTGGAGTTGCTGACTTTTGCACTGGATAACGGTTTATATTATTGGGATACTGCCCATAGTTATGTAAATAGAAATAATGGTGTGGTAAGTGAGGAACGAATAGGTAAGATTTTAAAAACAAGAAGAAGCGAAGTATTTCTATCCACTAAAATAAGTACCCGGGATCCCGATGAAGCCATGCGCAATATTGAACTTAGCCTGAAAAGACTTCAAACCGATAAACTTGATATTCTGAAAATTCATTCCATCAATTCTGAAGAAGACAATAAACTTATTAGTAAAAAAGGAGGCCTGATTGAAATCGTTCAAAAAATGAAAGAGCAGGGTGTTACACGCTTTGTTGGATTTTCAGGCCATGGAAATGCTGAAGCAATGAAATCTATGGCTGATCGAGGCGATTTCGATACCATGCTGATTGCAATGAACCACTGGGGTAATCACGAAAACGACAGAAAAAATATTACCATCCCGGCAGCATTAAATAAAGGAATGGGAGTAATGTTAATGAAAGCCGTTCGGCCAAAAGACCAAAATCCGGACTATGATGGAAGTGAACTTGTACGATTTGCCCTTTCCTTAAATGGCCCTGCCGGATTAACTGTGGGAATGGAAAGCAAAGAAGTTCTTCAGAAAAACCTTGATTTATTGCGTAATTTTAAACCTATGACGGAAGAAGAAAAAACCAAAATGGCTGCTTCTCTGTCTCCATTTTTCGACCATAAAAATCTGGAGTGGATGCTTCCTTCATACGAAGATGGAAACTGGGCATAATAAGCACCGTGTAATTTCTTAAAACCTAAACTGCTAATGAAGAAGTATTTGATTACATTCTTATTTTCAATATTAGTTATAATTACTTTTTCGCAAAGCCAACTAATTCTTAAAACAGGTTTCGAAGAAAATACATTTTTAAAGGTTTCCGGTAAAGGACATCAATTTTTTGGATACGACAAATCCACAAATTTTTCTTGGGAGAATATCGAGTTGAACGGTAGACTAAAATTTTTCTACCTGGCCGGAGATGAACCCGGTAACTTTGTCGAAACAACAATTGACAAAGTAGTTGGAAGAAAAGATAAACCTACATCGGCAATTTATATGTCGGTTAAAATGGATTTTCCTTACGATAAATTTGGGAATGTCACCCGCAACGAATTGTCATATTTCCCTGACTCAGCATTAACAGAAGGTTATGTTGCGGTTTGGATAAAATTACAGGATGATTTCCTGGAAAAAGCACCCAAAACCAAAGCAAGCAAACAACTCGATTATTACCAGCTTGATTCGTGGAGAATGTTGATGGAAATTAAGGAACCCAACTCAGGAATCAGTAAAAAGGGTCGCGGCACAAATAATTACAGAATTTCGTTTTTTATAGCACGCGATTCCACCACCAATAAAATGTACTGGCTGCTAAGGGCAGAAAGTCCGCAGCCTGTTCGTAAAATCGATTGGGAGATCGAAAATAAGATGGTTGAAGTTCCCATTGGCGAGTGGTTTAAAATGGAGGCCTATTTCAAAAAAGACAAGAAAAATGGACGAGTCTGGTGGGCTGTAAATAATCAGCAAGTTGCAAACTATGAAGGGCGTACAGAACATCCTGACAATCCAATGCCGGTAAAATTCTGGTCTTTTGTAAAATTGTATCAGGATGAGAAGTGGTTTGAAAATGGCCCGGTTTTCCAATGGATTGATGATTTAGAGTTTTGGACTGGTTTTCCACCCAGTCATCCACAAGTAAATTAGTATTTTATGAAACTTTTAGGAATATTTTTTCTATGCCTGTGCCTTTTTTCATGTAAAAATGAATCGGTTACTTTTACTGAAACCTTTGATTATTCCGATGGAGAAATCCCTGAAAACTTTTGGAGCGAAGGTTGCCGTGCCAGCATAAAAAATGAGCAGCTTTATGTAAATGCTGATACACAAAATCCTCAACAATCAACGGTTTGGTTGAATAAAAATCTTTCAGGAAATATCAGTATTGAATTTGATGTACATGTGATAGCCTCACAAGACACAGCGAATAACATTAACTGTTTTTTCATGTACGCTCATCCTGATGAAAATTTATCGCTGCAATCTACAACAAACAAAAGGGCAGACGCCAGATATGGCTTATATCACAAACTAAACGGATATATTATTACTTATCTGGCCAATGGAAATGAAGAAAAAGCAAGGTTTCGGTTTCGTAAAAATCCAGGATTTAACCTACTGAAGGAAAAGTTTGATTACGAATGTCGTTCTGGCAAAACTTATCACATAAAAATTATTAAAAACGAAAATAATATCCAGTATTGGGTTGATGGAATCCAAATAATTGATTTTTTTGAAGAAAACAACCATGGATTAAATGAAGGGTTTTTTGCTTTCAGAACCTGGCACACTGAATTATGGTGGGATAACCTAACAATTAAAACTCTAAATTAGTTATGAAGTATATTTTTTTAGCATTCGCCACTCTTTTTGTAATTGCATGTCAAGACAAACATAAAACAGTAAAAACATTCGATATTCATGAAATTGTATTTCATACTCAAAACGAATATTCAAATCCTTACACTGAAGTTGAAATGGGTGTTGTATTAAGCGGCCCTGAATTTTCGAAAAAGATTTATGGTTTTTGGAACGGTGGAAACGAATTTGTAGTTCGCGTGGCTGCATCCAAACCCGGAGATTGGTCGTGGGAAAGTTTTTCGAATCAGGAGGATGCTGGATTAAACAACAAAAAAGGAAGTTTTTCAGCCATTAGCTGGACTGATGAAGAGCTAATTACCAATCCCAACAGAAGAGGTTTTATTCGCTCTACATCTAATGGCCGTGCATTGGAATATGCCGATGGAACACCATTTTTTATGCTGGGCGATACATGGTGGGCAGCATCCACATGGAGATTTCCTCTAACCGGCGAAGAAGCGGACGAGAATTACATTCCCAATGAAAATATCACTTTTGAAAATGCGCTTCATTTCAGAAAAAAACAGGGCTACAATTGCATTGCATTGATTGCTGCTTTTCCCAACTGGTACGATGACAAATTTCCTCCGGCTTACATCAATTCCGACTCTGTAGGTGTAAGACAGGCCTGGGAAAAAAATGGTGGATTAACTGCTAAATCTATGCACGATGAAAACGGGAATATGCCTTTTGAACGCTGGGAAGAAAAAGAAATTATAGCCGATTACGACCGTATAAATCCTGAATATTTTAAAAGTCTCGACAAAAAACTTAAATACTTAAATGAGCAGGGTTTTATAGCTTTTTTGGAAACTGTTCGTCGCGACCATGGTCCTTCGTGGAAGAAGTATTTCGATTTTCAGGAATCTTACACTCGCTATGTACAATATATTGTGGCCCGTTACGGAGCCTTTAATCTAATTTTTAGCGGTATTCATCTTGACTGGATTAACGAAGATTTTTGTCTCCCGTCCAAAGATTTTAATGAAGTTTTAACCAATCATCATAAGAAATACGGTGGAATGCCGTATGGACAACCCCACACAATTCTTATTGATGGTTCAACATACACCCAATTTGGACACGGAAATGAAGCTCCCTGGTTAACGATGCATTCGGTGGGTAACGTACCCCGAAACCATGGATTTTATCCCATGATGGAAGAGCTTTTTGATTTAAATCCAGCGTACCCGGTAGCTAATCTTGAACCTTATTATCCGGGTTGGGACAATGTATTTCACAATACTGTGGCAGGAGAGCGCCCGGTTCCGGGCTCTGAAAGAGACAACTATTTCGGACGTACCCAAATGTATGGAAGTGTATTGTCAGGTGGTTTGGCCGGACATATTTACGGAACAGGAGCCTATTGCGGAAGTGTTGCCAGCGAGCCCAAAAATGAAGGTGAACGACCTTATATCTGGGAAGGATTGAATTACATTGCAGGAGCTCAATTGCCCTTTCTGGCAGATTTTATTCTTTCTGAAGGTATGGATTATCAAAATTGTAAACCGGCACGAGAAAAACTAATGCCACACAAAAGTAAAGGTGCGCCCGAAGAAGGACTGGATGGTTGGGCATATATGCTTCTAAAACCGGAAAAAGATTTGGCATTTGTTTATTTTGAAAATAAATGCGAAATAGCCGAAGTAAGCGGATTATTAGAAAATCAGACTTATAAAGTTAGTTGGTTCGATCCGATAGATGGAGAATGGTTGGACCAACTTGAAATTAATTCTGATGAAAATGGAACTCTTAAACTTAGTAAATTTCCATCCGGGAAAATTGTTTCAACCCGCGATTGGGCTGTTAAAATCAAACTTTAATGAAACAAATTAAAAGCATATTTTGGATAGTTCTTTTTCTGAGTTTTGTTTCCTGCACCGAAAAAGAAACACCACAAGTTGAAAAAATAATTTTTGACACCGACATGGGCTCAGACTGTGATGATGTGGGCGCCCTCGCTCTGTTACATGTTTATGCCGACCAGGGCAAAGTCGAAATCCTGGGATGCATTTACAGTTCAGGAAAAGTACCTTATGGTGTTGGAGTTATCGATGCCATCAATACTTATTTTGGACGACCAGATCTTCCTATTGGTGCCGACTATGACACGATAATTGGTGACCCGGTGGATAAAATGAATGCAGCAGTTTTGGCCAATCAAACGGAGCTTTTTGGTCATGATAAAATTCAGACTTCCGATGTGTCGCAACAAACCAAACTAAACCGAAAAATTTTAGCTGTACAAGCTGATAACAGTGTTACCTACCTTACAGTGGGACACACCAATGCGCTTTATGAATTGTTGATTTCGGAACCCGATGAAATTTCGCCCTTAACAGGAAAAGAACTCATTCAGCAAAAAGTAAAACATTGGGTGGCTATGGGTGCTCTTAAAGCTAACAATGCAGAAGGATATTATGCCAAAGACTGGAATTTTTTCTTTAATGGAACAGCACATTCAACAGAATACTTGCTGGATAATTTTCCAAAACCTGCCAGTTTTATTGCTACCGGTTCAGATGTAATGACAGGAAAATCACTTCTGAAAACACCAGATAATAACATTGTTCGCAGGGCTTATGAGGAATGGTTAAAAAAAGTTTTTAATAAAAAACTTACAGATCAAAGACCAAGCTGGGATATTATTGCGGTAATGTATGCAGTTGAAGGCTTAAATGAATTTCTTTATAAAGAAGAATCCGGATATCTTGATTATGATGCCGAAAAAGGAGCACTTTGGATTCGTGGAGAAAACAACAAAAATCATTCATTCATTTTAACAAAACAGGAATTTGTTAATGACCTGGAAAATAAACTCAATCAATTGATTTCTATAGTTCCGGCACAACACAGTCAACCTTAATTTGAAGTTTGTAACCGGATGCAATAAAGTCCCTTTTCTCCTCTGAAAATATAGGATTTGCCGGCTATGGCCGTTGAAGCCCAGAATATGTCATTCAGTTTATTCTTTCTTAGTTCTTTGAAATCTTTACCTGCTTTAATTACGTGTGTTACACCTTTTTCGTCGAGGCAGTAGATTTTATCGTTGTAAGCCCAGGGAGAAGCCCAAAAAGCAGCTGCATCCTCTATGTTTGTTGCCCGATAAATTGTTTCTCCATTCTTTACATCGTAACACGAAATTTGTCCTCTTCTTCTGTCAAGCACATAAACCAGGCCCTGATAAACTACAGGTGTGGCCATTGCTATTCCTGATTCGGGCACTGACCATGCCACAAAATCATTGTAGGATTCATCCTCTTTAAGCGAAATATCACCTTTGGCCCCGGCTTTTATCCCAAATAATACTCCTCCCCCGTTTCTTCGTTGTTCATTTCCTATAACTAAAATATCGCCTTCCGTTGTAGGTGATGTAATATTTCTCCCTCCCTTCATATCCAGCTCCCAGAAAAGTTCGCCATCGTCAGGATTATACCCTCGGGTTTTAAGGCCCTGTAATACCAGTTCGGTACGAAAACTGTTTTTCCAAATTATTGGAGTTCCCCAGTTCGATTTTTCATCACGTGCAATTCGCCATTTTTCTTCACCTGTTTTTGCATTCAGTGCTACTAAAAAAGAATTCTCTTCATTGTCAATTTGCAGGTATAAAACCCCATTATACAAACATGGTGATGATGAAGTCCCCCAATTCGACTGCATTGGATAATTCCCCAAATCTTTTTCCCATATATTATTTCCATCCATATCGTAACAATAAACAGCGGTCATCCCAAAGTAGGCATAAACATATTTTCCATCGGTTACCATTGTTTCAGGTGCGTAGTTGTTATCGCGGTGGGTTTTATATCGGGGTTTGCCGTGATAAGCGGTTTTTTTCCAGATTTCTTTACCCGATTTCAAATCAACACATATTACATCGAAGTTATACACTGCATCGTCGGGATTTTCCTGCCTTCTTCCCGGACGAACTTCATCTAAAACCGAAGGATCTTCCAATTCAGCATTTGTAATAAATATTTTATTTCCCCAAACAATCGGGCATGACCAACCTCTGCCTTCCAAATCATATTTCCAATTCAGGTTTTTATCCATTCCCCACTCCAGCGGTAACTGTTTTGCATTTGCTATATTGTTGCTGTCAGGTCCCCTGAACTGAGGCCAGTTTTCCGATTTACAGGAAACAAGAATTGTCGTAATAAGGATAAAAATAAGTTTCAGACTGATTTTATTGAAGGAATTCATAATATTGGTTTTTAGTTGATTGGGCATTAAGATACACAAATTTTTACAGATTTTGGAAAATTCAACTACTTCCATCAGGCATTTGTTTGCCTTCCAATATTTCCTTAAATTCAAAAGTCATTACCATTACTAAATCCAACAACGATGAAAAACCGCAAAATTTCCCGCCGCTACGCCATTAAAACCGTTTCAGTGGGAGCAGTTGGCGCCTTGGCCGCATCTTCTGTATCAGCATTTGCACTTAATGAAGCCAAAACACTTGCTGTTTTGGGTGGAGCAAAAGTCAGAAAAACACCGTGGCCCGAATGGCCGGTTTGGGACCAATCGGCTGAAGAAGAAGTACTAACCATGTTACGCAGCGGTCGCTGGTGGCGGGGAAGAGGAGAATATGTAGAAACTTTTGAAAATGAATACGCCAAACTAATGGGTGCAAAAAGATGTCTGGCAACTGCTAGCGGAACAACGGCATTACTGGTTTCTTTGCAGGTTTTGGGAGTGGATGCA
>CAJXZG010000047.1 GCA_913063265.1 uncultured Prolixibacteraceae bacterium
AAAATCAATTTACAACTTTGAAGGGAAACCGAAAGGGAGTACCTTCTTTTTAATTAATTTAGTCGGACACTACTGATTAAATTAGTCAACCTAAAAATCAAAATATGGAAAACAAAAAGAAAAAGAGTAGCAACAGAATCTGGTTGTTCAGAATAATATCAATTATGTTTTCCATACTTATAATTGTATTTATTGAATTGATATTGAGATTAGCCGGTTACGGACATAGTTATGATCTGTTTGTGGAAAGTGAGACATACCCTGGTCATTATGTAATGAATGAGTTTGCATCCGAAAAGTTTTTTAATAATTCGAAAACAGCAACTGTGGGATATTATGAACCATTTTCGATGAATAAAACTGACGATACGTACCGGATTTTTGTACTGGGAGAATCAACAACGGTTGGTTTTCCGTATGGCTTCAACGGTTCATTTCACCGTTGGTTAAAATACCGGTTAATGTTTACTTTTCCTGATGTTAACTTTGAAATTATAAACCTCTCGTTAACCGCAGTTAATTCATATACAATTGCAGATTTTGCTCGTAAAATTGTGGATTATGAACCCGATGCAGTTTTGATTTATGTCGGTCATAATGAATATTACGGAGCACTTGGTGTAGGTTCTACATTAAGAATCGGCAAAAATCCCAGGTTGGTCAAAAGTATAATTATTTTACGTCAACTGAAGCTATATCAATTATTGCAAAATTTGTTCAGTAAAATAAAAAATGAAGAAAATCTTACAGAAAAAAACCTAATACAGCAAATGCCTGCTGATAAGCAAATTGCTTTTAATTCTGAAAAATACAGGCAAGGCATTAACCAGTTCAGGTATAATATGAACCGAACCTGTGAAATTCTGGACAAAGAGAATATTCCGGTATTAATCAGTAACGTGATAAGCAATGAGAAGGATTTAAAACCATTTATCAGTGATGAAAAATCAGAAATTTCAGCTGTGATTTTTTTTAATGAGGCAGAGAAAAACTATAAGCATGGAAATTTTGATAAAGCAAAAAGACTATATGTAAAAGCGAAAGAATATGATATGCTTAGATTCAGAGCACCGGAGGCGATCAATACGGAAATTGAAAATCTTGCAAATTCATATAATCATATTAATCTTGTTGACTCCAAATCACATTTCGAGCAAGCCTCTCCGCAAAGGATAATTGGAAATGAGACCTTATTGGAACATGTACACCCTAATTTATATGGTTATGCTTTAATATCTGATGCATTTTTTATAAAAATGAAAAAGTTGAAATTAATAGAAAATAACTGGGGACAAGCCATCAGTTTTGAACAACTATTGAAGGAAATGCCGGTTAATAAGGTAGATTCCCTAAAAGGAGAATATCAGGTTCAGTTTCTGTTAAATGAATGGCCATTTACCGATAAACCTGTTCCTAAACAGCAATTAATTAATCCTACTACCGAACTGGATAAAGATATATTAAAGTATACATTGGGTGAAATGTCATGGAACAATGTTCAGAGAAAGCTGTATGTTTCAGAATTCGAAAAAGGGAATATAGAAAGTGTACTAAAAATAAGTGAAGCTTTGGCCTTAATCGTACCTTTTGATGAAAAACTACTAAAAGAAACGGCAGGATTAGCTTTAAGAATTAACGATAAACCAAAAGCTGCATTTTATTATTCAAAAGCATTTAGGTTAAATAAAAATCTCCCAGATGCCCAGAATCTGGGAAGACTTTATGTCGATATGGATAAACCGGAAAAAGCTGTTTTATATTTTAAGTACATAAAAGCCGGTGATAGCGCGAATAAGTTAAATGATTTAATAATAAATATTCTTGAAGAGAACATTAATCTGAAAGAAGATTTAAATGTAAATAGTAACAATATTGCTGCATTAAATAAATTAGCCTGGAATTATGCTCAGCTAAGAAGTACAGAGTTGGCAAAAGAATATTTATCGAGAGCACAGGGTATAGACAAAACAAATACAAAAACCATTGAAATAGCTGAGGTGATTACGAAAATTGAGAATGAAAAAGTGCAAATAAAATAATCAGAAAAAATCTTTCGATTATAACATTTTATAATTATTACTTATCAATATTAAATATTAATCCGGTTCACTGAAATTCTGAAAAATTATAAGATAGTAAGAAATAGGAAATAGTAATTTTAATAGCCGGTTTTTTGTGTGTTTATGGGAATAAAGAAAATTCATTTTCAAATAAAAAAGTAGAATAAAAACGCTTTTGCAAACAGACTAAATTCAGAAATCAAAAATATAATTTACAGAATATGAGAAAATTAATGATAGTGACTTTCCTTATTATTTGCCATTTTGCAAATGCACAGGAAAAAAATACCGGAGGATATCCAATAGCTCCGGTTCCGTTTACATCGGTTCAGGTTACCGATTCATTTTGGGGACAGCGTTTAAAAGCCAGCAGGGAAGTTACCATCCCTCTTGCATTTAGTAAATGCGAAGAAACAGGACGATACGATAATTTTATCCATGCAGCTAATCCGAGTGATACCATAAAGGTTACAGGGCTTTCGTTTGACGATACCGATGTATATAAAACCATTGAAGGTGCAAGTTATGCGATGCAAACCAGTCCAAATCCCGAAATGGATAAATACATTGACAGTGTATTGCTTATTGTTGCTGCTGCTCAGGAAGAAGATGGCTATTTATATACATCACGTACGATGAATCCGGAGCACCCTCACGAATGGGCTGGTACAGAACGCTGGGAAAAAGTGGAAGACCTGAGTCATGAATTGTACAACCTGGGGCACATGATTGAAGGTGCTGTGGCACATTACCAGTCAACAGGAAAGAAAACATTTTTGGATATTGCTGAAAAATATGCAGATTGTGCCATTCGTGAAGTTGGTCCTAACGAAGGGCAGGTAACTGTTGTGCCCGGCCACCAGATTGCAGAAATGGCAATGGCCAAACTTTATGTTGTTACCGGAAAAAAAGAATATCTCGATTTTGCCAAATACATGCTGGACATGCGCGGAAAAACTACTATTACCACCGAATACAGCCAGTCGCACAAACCGGTACTCGAACAGGATGAAGCAGTGGGGCATGCAGTTCGCGCTGCCTACATGTATTCCGGCATGGCTGATGTAGCTGCACTAACTGGTGATTCCTCTTACATAAAAGCAATCGACAGGATTTGGGAAAATATTGTTGGAAAGAAATTGTATATAACAGGAGGTATCGGTGCTACAAATCATGGCGAAGCCTTTGGAAAAAACTATGAATTACCCAACATGTCGGCATATTGCGAAACCTGCGCTGCTATCGGAAATGTTTATATGAATTACCGTTTGTTCCTGCTTCATGGTGAATCAAAATATTATGATGTGTTGGAACGCACACTGTACAATGGATTAATCAGCGGTGTATCGCTTGAAGGTGATGGATTCTTTTATCCAAATCCGCTTGAATCGGTTGGACAACACGAACGCAGGGCCTGGTTTGGCTGTGCATGTTGTCCATCAAATGTTAGCCGTTTTATTCCCTCGGTTCCCGGTTATGTTTACGCAGTTAAAGACGACAATCTGTATATCAACTTGTTTATGTCGAATAATTCGGAAATTGAACTGGATGGTAAAAAAGTAGAGTTGACTCAAACAACCAGTTACCCATGGAGTGGTGATATCAGTATTGATATAAAGCCAAAGAAAAAACAGGATTTTAAGCTCAAAATAAGAGTGCCGGGTTGGGTGCTGGGAGATGTTGTTCCAAGCGACCTGTACAAATATGCCGATAAAAAGAAATTAAGTTATGCCGTCAAAGTTAATGGTGAAGTGGTTAGCAGCGAATTAGAGGATGGTTATTTCACGATCACTCGTAAGTGGCAAAAAGGCGATAAAGTGGAAATTCATTTTGACATGGAACCACGAATTGTAAAAGCACATCCGCTGGTTGAAGCCGATGCCGGAAAACTCTCGGTGGAAAGAGGCCCTGTTGTCTACTGTGCAGAGTGGCCTGATAATGACTTTAGCGTTCTTTCTGCCGTTTTGCCACTAAAACCAAAATTTTCAGTTGAATTTAAGGAAGATTTGCTGTACGGGATAAATACAATTAGTACTGAAAGTCAGTTATTAGCATATAACAGTGATGGCAAAATTGAAGTAAAAGATGTTACACTAAATATGATTCCGTATTATGCATGGGCCCATCGTGGGAGTGGAGAAATGTCGGTTTGGTTAGCCAATGATTTAAGTGTGATTCGTCCGGTGAAAGAGCCAACCATAGCTTCGGAAAGTAAAATCGATGCTTCGCACAATGTTAAATCGATTAGTGCCATTAATGACCGTCTTGTTCCTAAAGACGAACACGATCGCAGTGTGCCGTATTATCATTGGTGGCCAAAACAAAATACTATCGAGTGGATTTCTTACGAGTTCGATAGCGAAAAAACAGTAAGCAGTGCAAGTGTATTTTGGTTCGATGATGGCCCATGGGGAGGATGCCGCGTTCCTGACAGCTGGAAGATTTATTATAAAGGCGCCAGTGGTAACTGGATTCCTGTTGAAAATGAAGATGAATATGCTACCGTAAAAGGATTCACAAATTCAGTTTCATTTACACCCGTAAAAACCACGGCAGTAAAAATGGAAATTGTATTGCCAAAAGAATATGCGTCGGGTTTATTTGAATGGGAAATTGAGTAATTGAAAAAGAATGATGCAGAAAATAATTTTTATTGGGATACTGATAATGTTGTTTGTTGGAGCTAGTGCCAATGATGCTAACAAGGATTATAAAATCACAAGCCCACCGCAAGAATTAGAACTCGATTCATTTTACAAAAAGTACTTAAATGTAAACGGCATTCACATCATTAGTTCATTTCGCGTACCCGACTCGGCAATTGTAAAAGCCTGTGAAATTATTGATTTTATGACCAGTGGTTTGCCTGAAGAAGTTCTGGCTCAAATGGTGAATGTAAATACCCGTGTTGGAATTATGGCGCGCTACGAAGGAACCACTGATATTCCGGAACATGCGCATTTGGCAAAGGACACTACTTTAAACTGGGATATTCGTGCACGAGGTTTGGGCGGAACGCTTCGGATGCCACTAACAACCTGTGCAGAAGAAAACCTGTTGTGCTACCAGATTGATAAATACAATGCCGAGGATATTTTAATTCATGAATTTGCACACACTATTCATGGAGTGGGAATTATTCCTTTGGATGATACATTTAACGATTTACTTCAGGAAAAACTGGATGCTGCCATGGAAGCGGGTTTATATAAAAATACTTATGCTGCCACTAATATTTGGGAGTATTGGGCAGAGGGAGTTCAAAACTGGTTCAACGTGAATGCTGAAGTGGAGAAAGCAGATGGAAAACATAACTGGGTGAACACTCGTGAAGACATGAGAAAATATGATCCTGATTTGTACGAAATTGTAGGTCGTTATTTTTCTGATTTTGAAGGAAACCCGTCATGTCATCCAACCACCAATTTATACACCGGTCAAAAAAACTAGGAATATGCGAATTTATAAATTGATAACTGGAGCACTACTTTGTTTTTTTGCATGGAGTACAACTCCCTTATTGGCGCAAACTGGAGACCAGATTCTAGACGGAATTGGAGAAACAGCATTAATTTCCCGATACACATTTGAAGGAAATACAAAAGATTGGTCTCGTAATAATTTACATGGTAAAATTAATGGTAACTACCAATTTACAGACGATGACCAGTTTGGCAATGTACTTTCTTTGTCGGGCGAAGAAGAAACCTTTGTTTCTATTCCCGGCGAATCAATAAGGAACGAAGAATCTTTGAGTATTAGCGGGTGGATTTACCTGCGCTCGCCAAAACCTGGTCAGGTCTTGTGTGATTTTGGAAAAGGCAGCCAGTCGCATTTTACTGTTGCTCCAACAGGTGCAAAAGAAAATGAAGGTCTCGAGGCTCAAATCAAAACTAAAGAGAGTAATTATCATACAAGTTCGTCGGCCCTGACTCCCTATAAATGGAATCATCTGGCTGTTGTTATCGATATTCCTGCTAAAACCCTGCGTGCTTATGTTAACGGAAAGCTCGCAAGCGAAACAAAGAATGTGGAAATGGAGCTTAGCCAGCTTTTCGATGATAACGAGATTAAAAACAACAAACTTTATATCGGGAAATCCTTAACAGGAGGTGAACAGCATTTAAATGCCAAACTGTACGATTTTCGGATTTACAGAATCCCGTTAAGCGAAAACCAGGTTGCTGCAATTCACAATAATGCCTTAAAGGTTGAAGACGCAACTGTACGAACACGAAAAGAACGGGAAGGTAGTTTGCAAAAGTTTCCGGAAACTACGCCACAATTGTATAATGCATATTTGTCGGGTGTACAAAATGCTGAAGTGGAAACAGTTGTGGGTGTTCTCCCAAAACTGCCACGTTATGTAAAAGGTATTTACAAAGACGATTTTAAGGGGCCTGAAGTAAGAGTGATTTGGCCTGCTCCTAAAGATAACAGTGCTGTTCTAAATCCCGGAGAATATACACTAACTGGCCGTGTTTCAGGAACCAACCTTCAACCCAAAGCCATTGTTACGGTTAAAAAGGCAAAAGAGTCGGTAGCACCTGAACGCTCGTTGGAAGTATTTGAGCTTAGCCAGGTTTCACTCGATGCTGACATTCATAACCATCAAACCAAGTTTACCGAAAACCGCGATAAGTTCTTACGTGGTCTAGCCAATACAAATCCCGACGATTTCTTGTATATGTTTCGTAATGCTTTTGGACAAAAACAACCCGAAGGGGCACAACAATTAGGAGTATGGGACAGCCAGGAAACCAAACTACGAGGGCATGCCACCGGTCATTACATGAGTGGTATTGCTCAGGCTTATGCAAGTACAGGCTACGATGCTGCACTTCAAGCTAATTTCGCCGAAAAGATGGAGTATATGGTGAACACTTTGTACGATTTAGCCCAATTGTCGGGTCAGCCAAAAACAGCCGGAGGCAAATGTATTGCAAATCCGTTGGCGGTACCTCCGGGGCCGGGTAGCTCTGAATTTAATTCAGACTTAAGTGAAGTAGGCATTCGTACCGATTACTGGAACTGGGGTAAAGGATTTATAAGTGCCTATCCGCCTGACCAGTTTATTATGTTGGAAAGCGGAGCGAAATACGGAACCGATAACAATAAAATATGGGCTCCTTATTATACACTGCATAAGATTCTTGCCGGTTTAATGGATATATATGAAGTTAGCGGCAACGAAAAGGCGCTTCAAATAGCTGAAGGAATGGGCGACTGGGTGCATACCCGTTTAAGCCGGTTGCCAACCAAAACGCTCATCAGCATGTGGAACAGTTATATAGCCGGAGAATTTGGAGGAATGAACGAAGCAATGGCACGACTTTTCCGTTTAAGTGGCGAAGCCAGGTTCATGGAAACGGCCAAGTTGTTCGATAATATCAGAATGTTTTATGGCGATGCCGAACATTCGCATGGCTTGGCAAAAAATGTTGATATGTTCCGCGGATTGCATGCCAATCAGCATATTCCACAAATAATGGGTGCACTCGAGGTTTATCGCGATTCAGAGGCTCCTGAGTACTACCACATTGCTGATAACTTCTGGGATATGGCAACCAACGATTACATGTACAGCATTGGTGGTGTGGCCGGAGCCAGTAATCCTTCCAACGCAGAATGTTTCACCAGTGAACCTGCAAGCCTTTATGAAAATGGTTTTTCGGCAGGCGGTCAAAACGAAACCTGTGCAACTTATAATATGCTTAAACTAACCCGCAATCTTTTCTTGTACGACCATCGTGCTGAGTTAATGGATTATTACGAGCGCGGGCTTTACAATCATATTCTGGCTTCTGTTGCCAAAGACTCTCCGGCCAACACCTATCACGTGCCTTTGCGCCCGGGTTCGGTAAAACATTTTGGTAATCCCGACATGCATGGATTTACTTGTTGTAACGGTACGGCCTTGGAAAGCAGCACAAAATTGCAAAACTCGATTTATTTTAAAAGTGCCGACAATAAAGCATTATACGTAAACCTGTTTGTGCCGTCAACATTAAACTGGACAGAGAAAAAGGTAGCAATTACTCAAAAAACAGCTTTCCCAAAAGAAGATAATACCGTAATAACCGTTAACGGAGATGCTAAGTTTGAAATGAATGTACGTGTGCCTCATTGGGCAACAAAAGGTTTTACAGTGAAGATTAACGGCAAGGATGAAAAAGTTTCGGCCGAGCCTGGAAGTTATCTTTCCATAAAACGTAACTGGAAAGATGGAGATGCAGTAGAATTGCACATGCCATTTTCTTTTTACCTTGAGCCGGTTATGGATCAGCAAAATATAGCCAGTTTGTTTTATGGCCCGGTTTTATTGGCTGCCCAGGAAGACGAGCCGCGTAAAGAATGGCGGAAGGTTACTTTGAATGCCGTGGACATCAGTAAATCGATTTCAGGCGATCCTGAAAAGCTGTTGTTTAATATCGATGGGGTGGTTTTTAAACCTTTTTATGAAACTTACGGTCGTCATTCAGTTTATCTCGATGTTAGGTTGAAATAGTGCAGGTTAAGTTTGAAAAAGTAATTCATTTTGGAAATTAAAGAAAAAATGAGCATGTTCAGAATATTGTTGTTGGCCGGAATTTTATTTCTGAATTCGTGTGTGCAAAAAGAGAAAACAACAGTTCCGCAAAACATTGGCAATCCTGTTTTACCGGGCTGGTTTGCCGACCCAACCATAAAAAAGTTTGGCGATGTGTATTACATCTACGCAACCACTGACAATGAAATGCTGGCATCGGGAGCACCGACGGTTTGGTACAGCAGCGATCTAAAAAACTGGTACAACTACATCATGGAAATTCCCTCGTTAAACGCGGTAACTCTTCGTAATTTTTGGGCACCCGATATTGTTGAAGGCGATGATGGCAGTTATTATCTTTATTTTGGAAACTGCCAGGCCGGATGCCATATTTACGGTTATGTGTCGGATACGCCGGTTGGGCCATGGAAAAAACTGGATGAAGACGACACACCTGTTATTGCCCATAATTACCCAATCCCGGGTTTTCCTTCGCTGGATGCACAATTTTTTAAGGACGACGATGGAACGATTTACGCACACTGGGGAACCTGGGTGCATTATAACAGTGGTTATGCCGTTGGGATTTTAAACAGCGAAAATATGGCAGAAATATCAAATGGAAAGAATATTCCGCTGGAACAAACACCCAATCCATTTGAAGCCGCCTATCTAATGAAAAAGGGCGATAAGTACATTTTAATGTATTCGGCCGAATCGTGTCACAACGAAACTTATAAAGTGCTTTATTCATTCGCCGACAGTCCGTACGGGCCTTTTACTCCTGGAAAAAATAATCCCATTCTTCAAACCAATGACGCTGAAACCGTTCATGGCCCCGGCCACCATTCGGTTTTGCAAAACGGAGATGATTATTATATTGTATACCACAAACACGATTACCCCTTTACTGCAGGAGGAATGGCTCGCCAGGTTTGTATCGACAGTATGATTTTTGAAAACGATTCGACTATAAAAGCAGTTGTGCCTACCTTAAATGGAATACATTCGTTTATTCCTTCGCAAGTCCCTGAAAATATTGCGTTTAATGAAAAATCAACAGCATCTTCATCGTATTATTTGCAGTCGTCCGAATACGATTACCGGTACAAACCGGAATATGCTTTCGACGATAATAACGCAACAATGTGGAAAGCAGCAGACAATACTTTTCCGCAAAGTTTAATACTTGATTTAGGCGAAACAAGAATGATAAAAAGAGTTGCTACCCAATTTGAATTTGCGACTTATTATTACAAGTATAAAATCGAATATTCAAATGATAATATCAACTGGCAGCTTTTTGCCGACAGGTCGGAAAACAGGATTCCGGGCAGTCCGATGATTGATGATAACAAGGTGAACGCACGCTATTTGAAATTAACAATACTTGGAACCGAAAAAACAGGAACTTATGCCGCTGTATGGAATATGAAGGTTTACGAGCAACAGTTTGAACTTCCACTTGGTCTAGAAAACAAACCTTCCGAAAATAGGCCAGGTACAATAACTACAAAAAGTTTATTGGTTAGTTTCGATTTGAATGAAAAATCAGCGGGCAAACCATTTGAGCGCCTTTCGAATACCGGTACCCTCGGTGGTGAACTAGTAAAAAGCGGAGATGTGAAAATTGTTAAGGATAAAGAAACAGACAAAAAAGTTATTCAGTTTGAAAAAGGTGCCCTAACACTCGAAGGAATTCCGGTACCCAAAAGTCTGCAATGGAATGGTTCTTTTACTGTGACAGCCTGGGTGAAAAATCCGGAAATTAGTGACCGCGGCGAATGTTTGGCTTCGTGGTGCGACAGAACTGCTTTCTATTTGGCTAATTCTTACAATGCAGTACATTACAACAGGAGTAATTACGGTGCAGTTGCTCACCTTGACGGTCATTTTGATTTGCCTTACAAAAATGTTCCGGAAGCCAATAAATGGCACCATATTGTGGTGACATTTGATGGGGTAGTGGAGAAAGTATATGTTGATGGAAAACTGGATACTGCTCAAAATATGTTACTTTCATCGGCCATTAAAAATGCAAAAATCAGAATCGGAGCTTCCGATATTGGAGAATATTACACCGGTTTGATGGCATCCTTTGGTTTGTATGATTATGCTTTGAGTAAGGATGAAATTGTACAACTGTATCTGAAAAATTGATTTTAAAAAAGAGCTTTCCAAAATAAAACCAGTTAAGTTCCGCAATTCAGGAGCATTTAATTTTGTGGTTTTGAATCATAATAAAACTAATTTGATATATAGAAAATCATATGCCTCTTTACGTAAAAAATTCAAGTGCTGTGCAGTAAAAGGCGTTGATAAAATTTCTTAATTCTTTTTACATCAAGCAGTTATAATATCTTAAAAATCTATAATATATTAGGATATTTATATCCTTTATTGTAATTTGTAATCCAGTTTGACCCAAAATTCATACCAATGCACCATCTAATATGAATTGACAATCGAGCAAATTCATTACTGAAATTAATTGTAATTGATTTCTTCTAATGTTTTTGAAATAATTGAGAAAACACGTAGAAAACTTTAAAATTGTTTAATCATGCCAGACACAATTCAAATTGCTTCAAACAAAATCCGGGCAAAACATTTAAAACTTAAAAAAAATGGTTTTGATCTTGGTTCAGGTACATCCTCAGTTCAGGTTGTAGATTTTGGAGGTTATTTTAGAGACTTTCAAAATGGAAGGATTTATTCCCATCATGCTGTAGGAACTTTTGAATTACATGGAGGGATACTAAGAAAATATAAGTCCAGAGGAGAATATGGAAGAAGTAGGTTTACCAACAGAAGAGAACTTGGTTTTCCAAGATCCGATGAAAAAAGAACGAAAGAAGGTTACCCAAAAAACATATTTGAATGGGGAGAAATTATTTATTTACCGCACTCCAATGGAGGGATTGCTATAAGTGGTCCAATTTACAAAGAGTGGAAGTTAAAATCCAATACTTATGGATACCCTGTAACAAGTAATATTCGTATTACTAAAACCGAAATTGTTTTTTTTGAAAGAGGACTTTGTATTTACAATAAAACGCTTTCAGTAAAACCAATTTGGTTGCGGATAACAAATCCTTTGATAGGAAACCCCGGAATCACAAAAACAGATCTTTCAAACCTTCCCATAAAGTATTCAATTGATTCAAAATCATTAAATGCCCTTGGAGGACTAAATGGAATAAACAAACTTCTGAAAGGAAGATTAGCTCTTCGTCAGGTATCAGAAAAAAATAAGATTATACCCTTAAAAATTGGAAAAATCAGTACTGGTTTTAGTTTTCTGCAAAGAAGAAAAACATTACAATTGTCAACGGTCGGTTTAACTATTGCACAGAGATTTGACCATTCACCAAAACTATACGATTTAGTCTGTAAAAATGAATCAGATACATTTTACAATCTTAGTCCACATTGCATTTATACAAGAAAAAATTGGGAAGATTTTGGTTTACTTCATGCGACCGATATTCATGTGTCAAAGAGAGTTGATAAATTTAAAAAGAAACTTAAGGATGCAAAAAAAAGATTTCCTTCTCATTCAGAGAAAATTGAACTTGGAATTAGAGATATAAATAATTGGAACAATGGTTTTAGAGATTTTATACGATATGCCAATGCCATGCATAAAAAAGGAATTGTTGATGGCATAATTGCAACAGGAGATATTGTAGATTATCTGTTTGAAACCGGAGATAATAAATTTGCCGGTGGAAATTTTAAATTCTTTAAAGACTTGGTGTTAGGAAGATCTCCTTATCCTGAAAAAGAACGTAATCAGGAAGAATTACTAGTACCAATATTTACAAGTTTAGGCAACCACGATTATCGTGTAAAACCATATCAAATATATCAGAGAATCGATATTCCTGTTTTTAGCGACAGGGATGTAAAACAGTACGGACCATTTAATTTAAGCAAGTTTGAAGCACGGGTAATCCAGGGAGGAAATCCAAATAAGTTCAAGGATGGAGACGAGGGTAGAATAAAGATTTCTAAAGATACTGCTACAAAACAAGTTATTCCGGCAACTAAAACAAAATTCTGGAAGAATGACTACCTCAAATTCTACAAAACTTACATAAATAAAAGTCTTAATACATTCGTTCAATTGGACAAGCACAAAGTATTACTTTTTGATACAGGCCCGGATGTTGGCAGCCCCGATGGTAGCTGGGATACATGGGATGCTGTTACAACATCCATAGGTTTTGGCGACAGTGATGAAGAAGCATTCCAAATCAGGCATTCTCCCAATTCAAAAGGGCCTGATAAATGGGCATATAATAGACTAAAACAAATTAAATCTACAGATGGAGTAATTATAGTTGGCATGCATGCACCAGCCATAAATACATTTAAAAATGAATATCCGCATTATTTTAGGGAAACCGAACATGCTGTAATTGATAAATTAGAAATGGTTAATTACATCAGACGACAAAAACCAACCCTGTTTTTAGACCTGAATTCCAGACCTCCTAAATTAGTAAATAACGAGGTTGCTATGGGAATAGTTAATAGGAAGTATCCAAACTGGCTAGCAAATTCAAGAGCTTTCAAATTTGGATCACATAAAGAGTTTTTAGACAATGGAGTCTCTCGTGGAGACATTATGACTTTTTTAAAACTTTTATGTGGCATGGAAGGAAGCAAAAAACCTGTAGATTTATTACTATGTGGACATGACCATACCAGGTCTGAAATCAGAATTAAATGGAATTCTCAACGAAAAAGAATGGAATATTTTACAGATTTTTATTCTGAGAATCCGGAGAGGTTTCATACATCAAAAAAATATAAGGGAGAGTTTGGTGCATATGACAGAGTAAAAATAGTAATTAGAAAAAATGCTGAAGTTAATCAACCGGTAGTTACTTCTCAAGAAGCCGGACATGATATTAAACTGTTGGAAATTCCTCCATATTCTAATCCCCTTAACGAATCGAAAGACAAAAGAAATTGGTGGAATTTTCATAAACCTTTATTGATTCAGGGAGCCCCCTTGGGACCAACAGAACATACAAACAGGACCAGAAAACTTCCTGCTCCAAGTCAACCATCAAACGAGGGATGTAAGTTAATTGTCATTAGAAATAATAATATCAGTAAGATACTTCAGGTCTCACGAAGAGAATTGTCAAAATCAGCTTATAAAATACCCGGGGAAATTCAACCTGTTGAATTTCAGAATAAATTTAAAACAAAATTTAAGGCTACGACAGGAACTGTATCAATTAAATAAACAATCTTAATCCAATAGATAGCATATTAAATCTATGAACTATGGCTAATATAAGGGAGAAATTTGTTAAAAAGGGAAAGTGGAGGACTCTTGAATGGTTTTTTAATGCCAATGGTGTTGCATTTTTTAAAGCACCTAAAGATGCTTCAATAAAGGTCAGGTATGGCGTTGGATGGCTTGGAAAAGACAGACAGAAGAAAAAATTGGACGGAGGGACATATAAAAAGTTGAACGTAGGGAAATGGTCATTAACCAGGGCCAGAATGCAAATTAAGGTTAAGGAAGATAGCAGGGTAACTTATTATGTCGATGGTTCAGGTGTAAGTCAGGATTTTCCAAAGATTAAATTTTAGTCTGACAATAAATATAAAACGGGTAGCAATTGGCAGTGAAGATTTCAATTAATTCAACCAATTTGGGGAGAGCTGTTTAATCTGGGGGCTTACTGAAAGCTTTCAATTTAAGAAAAATAGTTAATTGATATTTTGTAACTGATTGATAAACAAAATAAAAGGGAGTAGCTAAACTCCCTTTAAGGTGCCCAGTAAAGGACTCGAACCTTCACGGCCTTGCGGCCACTAGTCCCTGAAACTAGCGTGTCTACCAATTCCACCAACTGGGCATGTTAGCGTGTCTACCTCCCGATAGTTATCGGGACCACCAACTGGGCAATTTTATGTGTCTGCCTCCTCCCGATAGTTATCGGGATATCGGAACATAAAACGTGCAATTTTGCGCTGACAAATATAATTTATTATTCCGATTAAAACTGATATTTATTCAGGGATTATCACTTTTACTTTATAAATCTGTTTAAATTTTTTGAGAACCTTTTTATACTCCGATTTTCTGACCGAACAGGTTAATTTACAATCAACTTCAAATTGAGTATTTACAACTTGCAGTCCTTCCAGTTTAATTAAATTCATTACCTCAGACATTTCGTTGTAGGTAAATTCCAGTAAGATTTCTTTTTCAATAATCTTATGAATTATATCAGCATTTTTTAAGGCATCTGCGGCAGCTGAGCGGTATGCGTTTATTAAACCGCTGACACCAAGTAAAGTGCCTCCAAAATAGCGCACAACAACCAGCAATACATTGGTTACATCAATACTTAGTAATTGACCTAGAATTGGTTTTCCTGCTGTTGAAGATGGTTCACCATCATCATTTGCCCTAAATCTAATTTCTTCTGTGCCAATTCGCCAGGCATAACAATAATGCCTTGCACTATGATGCGATTTCTTTAATTCGCTAAGTATACTTTTTACCTCTTTTTCAGATTGAATGGGAAAAGCAAATGAAAGAAATTTACTCCCTCTGTCTTTAAAATAACCTTTACTTTCCTTTTCTATTGTATAAAAAGTATCTTTCATTACAGTAAAAAGTAAATGCTTATTATTGCGAGTATTATTCCTGCTGTATTTATTTTACTTAGCTTTTCGTTAAATATAACTCTTCCGCTCACCGAAGAAAGTATTACTATAGACATGTTCACAATGGCAAAGACAAGTGAACTTTCAAGATTACTTTTATCCAGTGCAATTAAAAT
The DNA here is from genome assembly GCA_913063265.1 of uncultured Prolixibacteraceae bacterium. Classification (GTDB taxonomy): domain Bacteria; phylum Bacteroidota; class Bacteroidia; order Bacteroidales; family Prolixibacteraceae; genus Draconibacterium. The sequence continues at coordinate 15,408 of CAJXZG010000047.1, forward strand.
AAAATACAAAGAACCAAAATTAACAAGCCCAAGCATAAAACCAAGAATCAAGGTAGGGGTATTTAAAAATCTTTGGTTCATTTTTTTATTCATAACGAAAACCATAATGCTGATTATAAACGCAAAAAGAAAAACAAAGCTTGAAAACAATGCTGATTCTTCGGAAGTAATCTTTACTGTTTGAACAAACTTGACTACTGAATCGGTAATACCACTACCAAAGAAAATAATTACAGGAAGAAAAAAATACAGTAGATTATTTTTTTTGATATCGGTTTTAAAAAGGGTTAAAAAAACAGCAACAATTGCAGTTGCGATTCCAAAATATTTTAAGGTACTAATTTGTTCGTCAAAATAAATAAGTGAAAACAATACAGGGAATATTAATGACAGTTTATTTGCCAATGTCGTAATTGTAATTCCTGCTTTCTGCGATGAATTGCCAATAAGGAAAAACATAACAATAAAAAGAAGGCCTAACAGAAATGAGTAGGGCAACCAGGAATAAATTTCCATTTTTAATCCTGAAAATTCTTTTTGAAAAATTCCAAACCCAAAAATTGTTGCTACCAAATAATTTACAGTAATCAATACCGACAAATTGCCGGAATAGTTTTTGGCCAGTTTGAATATAACATAAATAGAAGTTGAGGAAAGAATGGTGAGTAAAAGATATACCATTGTGTCTAAAAGAAAAAAGCATCTGTTTTCCGACAGATGCTTTTTAATTACATTTTTAATTTCTTCTCTATATCTTCAACGTATTGCCTGAAGTTTTTGTCAGTATCTTTTAAATTATTCACTGTTTTGCATGCATGTAGCACAGTTGCATGGTCTTTGCTGCCAATTTGAGCTCCAATACTGGTTAACGAATACTTTGTAAGACTTTTTGAAAAATACATTGCAATTTGACGGGCTTGTACAACTTCCCGTTTTCTGGTTTTTGCCTGAAGCGCATCAACCTGCATGTTGAAATAGTCGCAGACAACTTTTGAGATGTATTCTATAGACAATTCGCGTTTTGAGTTTTTTACAAGTTTATTTATCAGTTTGGCGGCCAGTTCAAGCGTAATTTCCCTTTTATTAAGCATCGACTGTGCCAGTAAAGACACCAAAGCACCTTCCAGTTCCCTGATATTATTTGAGACATGAGAAGCTATGTATTCAAGAACATCATCAGAAAATGAAATTCCGTCTTTGTAAACTTTGTGCTTCAGAATTTTCATTCTTGTATCAAAATCCGGAATTTGAAGGTCGGCAGTCAGTCCCCATTTAAACCTCGATAATAACCTTTGTTCCATTCCCTTAAGCTCAATGGGCGGCTTGTCGGAGGTTAATATCAGTTGTTTTCCCATTTGGTGTAAATGGTTGAATATATGAAAGAAAGTTTCCTGGGTTTTTTCTTTGCCTGCAAATTCCTGTACATCATCCAGAATCAAAACATCAATCATCTGATAGAAATGCAGAAAATCGTTTCTGTTGTTGTTGCGGGTAGCTTCTGTGAATTGAGTTTGAAATTTATTTGCATTTACATACAATACAATTTTATCAGGAAATCTCTCTTTAACTTCAATTCCAATTGCCTGTGCAAGGTGAGTTTTTCCCAATCCCGAATTACCATAAAGCATAAGTGGATTAAAAGCTGTTCCTCCGGGATTTTGAGCTACTGCAAAACCGGCACTTCTCGCCAGTCTGTTACAATCACCTTCAATAAAATTTTCAAAAGTATTATCAGGTTTTAATTGCGGATCGATTTGCAATTTTTGAATCCCGGGAATAATGAACGGATTTTTAATCGCAGATTTATCGTCAGATTTAAGCGGAATAGTTAATGGGTTATTAACAATTTTCACATTGTTATTGGTTGGGTAGCTTACAGTATAAGGCTCAGACCCATTTTTGTCGCCCATAACAACGTTATATTCCAACTTGGCTCCATTGCCCAGCACCATTCGAAGTGTCCTTCTCAAAATATCAATAAACTGTTCTTCTAAATACTCATAAAAGAAAGCACTTGGTACTTGAATTGTCAAAACTTTACCCGAAAGTTTAATAGGCACAATTGGCTCGAACCAGGTTTTAAAACTGCTGCTTGGAACGTTATCTTTAATCACATTTAAACACTTGTCCCAAACAGAACGATAATCTTCACTCATTTGAAATAATAAGGTTTTTTGAGGTTACACAAACAATTCTATTTATTCTTATTCCCGGGAACAAAATTTGCGAAAAAAAAGTTAAAAAAAAAATGAAAAATCTATTGAATTTTTGCTAAAAGCTATATTGTTTTCTTTATCAGGCATTTAATATTTTATTTTTTTAAATATTTGTTAAAATACTGATAATCAACAAGTTCTTATTAATCGCCTGATTGTTAATGCTATAACAGGTTGGTAGTAGTAGGTAAGCGGATATTGAGACCTTTTTTATTAACAATAAGTAGTTAATTACCTTAGTGACTTAAGCGCTTTTTCAAGTTTTATCAACTGTCCTTTTTTGAAGGCAACGATAGCAGATTCAGGAAAATTTTTCCGAACTGATTCATGAATCTCAACAATTTCTGAGTAAGATCCTGTTGATCCTATAAGGTAAGAATAAGCACCATTAGCAAAATATTCCTCAACATCTTCCAAACCATCAAATAAATTCGAGTTTGATGGGATTTTTGTTTCACTTGAAACAAGGTGAACTTTAAAAACAATATTCTTTGATGATACGTCTCCTGTTGTATTGATATAGTATTCTTTTCCAAAATCCATAGCTGAAAAATGCACATATCGTTTTGGATTGGCCTGAATATCTCTGATTAAAAAACTCAGATTTTCAGTAAATGCAACCAGGTCGTTGTATAGTTCATCGTCGTTTAGTAACAGGCCTGCAGTACTTTCATTGTCGTTAAGCTTTTCAACTACCATTAATATTTGTCGTGATGCTTCTGTTAAATTTTCCAGTACAGGTGATACCTGTAGGTTAGCCAGTGTGTCGCTAAAACTCGAAAGATTGGCAATTGTTTTATCCAGTTCCGCAGTATTCTCGTTCAAGAATTCTGTAATTTCTTCAATATTTCCTACAATTTGTTGAATACTTCCTTTTTCTGAAGCGACAATTTCTTTTAAATCGTTCGAAATACTTTCAGCATTCTCAATTGTTTTATTAATATTTTCAAAACTTTCAGACAGATTTTCCCTTGCATCTTCGTTAAATATAACAGTAAGGATTGTAATGGCTGAATCGATGGTATTTAAGAGTTGTTCTGCTTTGTTTTTGATAGGTAATACCTGCATACTTACCTGTTCCTTTAAATCGCTCTCAATCGCTCCCGGAATGGTATCATTTGTATTATAAAATGCATCTTCACCACTTAATATCATTTTAATTGATCTGGTTCCCATGATATCGCTGCTAACTATTTGAGCAACAGAATTCAAAGGCAGTTTGAAGGCTGAATTAATTTGCAGTTTTACCACTAATCTTCCAGTGTAACCTTGTTCAAAATCGATACTTTTAACTTGACCAATCTGATATCCGTTCAACGTAACCTTGTTGGCTTCCAATAATCCGTCGATACGCTCGTAAACAACATAATAATAACTACTTTTTTTGAAAACATCGTTTCCTTTCAGGTAGCTCAATCCCCAGAATAAAATGGTAAGTGAGATAACAATCAGAAAACCAAGTTTAACATATTTTGAATATTTCATCTTGTCAGAATTAATTGTTTTCTTTAACACAAACTGAATTTCACAAATAGATAAAAATTACAAAATTGTAAGGTTATATTATTTGTGAACAACGTTTACGCAATATACATGTTTAATTATGTTTATTTTTTATGACCAATGTAAATTTATAGAATTCAATTCTCATTTACATTTTTTCTCTTGCCTTTTTAACAGAAATTAATTCATTGTTTTCAAAAGCTACAACAAAAGAATCAGGAAATTTTTGCTGAATTCTGTTCTTTTCCCGTACAGCTTCATCATAATCATCAAATTTTCCTGAGTAGTATTTCATTAAGGTTTTAGACTGTATTCTAAAAATATTCTTTTCTCCTTTAAAATTTTCAGGAGTTGGATTGAGTTTCTTTTTTGATGCCCCGATTTGAACTGAATAATATATATAGGTTGGATTGGGTCTGTTGTCTGCCAGGTTTTTTTTATCGGTTAAGTCTTCAGTGTGTACTTCAAAACTGCTTTTATCTTCAATTTTTCTTTTGTAATTGTTAAATGCAATCATTAATGATGCAGATAAGGCAGATCTGCCGTTTTCGCTTAGCATATAATTTCGTTCTTTTGCATTACTTATAAAACCAACTTCAACCAATACACTTGGCATTGTTGTTTGCCGCAATACTAAAAAACCTGCCTGTTTTACACTCCTGTCCAAACGTTTTGCATACTGTTTGAATTGGTTTTGAATTTCAGACGCAAACATTACACTTTGCTCCAGATATTCATCCTGAACCAATTCGAACATTATTTCAGATTCAGGTAAATTTGGATCGTAACCCTCATAGGTAGTAATGTAATCATCTTCAAGTAAAATTACTGAATTCTCCTTTTTTGCCACTTCCAGATTATCATCGCTTCTATGATTTCCCAATACATATGTTTCGGCTCCTTTTACACTTGTTTTTTCTGTGCCGTTCACATGAATTGAGATAAATAAATCGGCCTTATTTTTATTGGCAATATTAGCTCTTGTGTGCAAAGGAATAAATACATCATTTGTACGCGTATAAATAACTTTGATTTCAGGATAATTCGCTTTTATTGATTTTCCAAGTCTTTTGGCAAGATCCAATACAATATCTTTTTCTTTTACATTGCCAACAGAAGCTCCAAGATCTTTTCCGCCGTGGCCTGGATCGATTACCACTACTGCAATACGTTTATCATCCTCTTCAGGAAAAGCACTGGAATAACCAGAAGATGTTAAGTTTAAAACCAAAAAGAAAATAAAGAATCTGATAAATTTTGAAAAGGTTGGTTTCATTTGTCTTTTACTGTTTGTTTTCAGCAGTTTTTTTGAAAGTTGCACAACTTAAATAATTTGATGGATTGAATTATAAAGTCTGCTCATTTCATAATGTTTTTGTTTCTGACGTAAAAATATAAATATTAAAACTTTTTTTGCATTTTTTAAGCTTATACTCTAACCCTTATTTATATTTTTGTCGGGCTTAAGCAATGTAAGTAAATCAAAAACTATTTTGTACAAAACTATAATTACATACTTGTTTCTACTTTTTCCATTTTTACTGTTCAGTCAGGAACAGCAAAACCAGACGACAAAAAGCGACCAGTTGTATATCGTAGGGCCCGACAATGAACTTGTCCCTTTAGATACCATACTGACAGATACGCTTGCGATTACCGATACAATGGAAATTGATTCACTTGACATTATTAAAAAACCAATTATTGAGGCCCCTATTGTTTATAACGCTGACGATTCAATAATAGTCTCTTTAGACGGACAAAAGGTTTATCTCTACAACAATGCTAAAGTAACCTATCAGGATATTGAACTCACAGCTTATTATATTGAGCTGGATTTGGAATCGAAACAGATTTATGCCGAAGGAATAAGAGACAGCCTTGGTGAAATGACAGAAAAGCCGGTTTTTACGCAGGGAGCCGACGAATATGAATCGGAAACCATGCGGTACAACTTTGAAACTGAAAAAGCATTCATTACAAAAGTAGTTACTGAACAAGGGGAAGGGATGCTTCTAAGTGACAGAACAAAAAAGATTGGCACTGAAACTTTTATCACTGAAAAAGCAAAATATACAACCTGTGACGCAGACCATCCACATTTTTATTTGCATTTAACCAAAGCTAAAGTAATCTCAAATAATAAAATTGTAACAGGTCCGGCATATATGGTGCTGGAAGATTTTCCAATATACTTCCCTATGTTGCCTTTTGGGTTTTTCCCCAACAGTCCCACTTATTCTTCAGGGATTATAATTCCGCAATACGGTGAAGAACAAAATCGTGGTTTCTTTTTACGTGACGGTGGTTACTATTGGGCAGCCAGTCAGTATTTTGATTTGGCAGTCAGAGGTGAAATATATTCGAAAGGTTCATGGGGTGTACAAACCCATTCAAATTATCGTTGGCGGTATAAATTCTCAGGTGGATTTGATTTCAGGTATAACGTAAATATTTATGGAGAACAGGGATTGGATACGTATACGCGTTCGCCACAGTTCTCAATAGCCTGGAATCACAGTCAGGATGCAAAAGCAAATCCAAGCCGTACATTCTCGGCAAGTGTTAACTTTTCGAGCAGCGGATACGATAAACAAAATTCTTACATTGGACAAATGGGAGGTAACAACTATTTACGTACCACCAAACAATCCAGTATATCCTACTCTCAGAGGTTTGAAAATACACCATTTAATATGTCGATTAACCTTCGGCACTCACAAAATTCAGTGGATACAACTTTAACACTGTCATTACCTGAAATGACTTTTAGTATGGCGAAAGTTTATCCGTTCCGCAGAAAAAACAGATCAGGTAAACTTAAATTCTATGAGAAATTTGGTTTAACGTACACCGGTAATCTCAGAAATACAATTACCGCAAAAGAGTATGAAATCCTGAATATGAAATTTCCCTCTGATTGGAAGAATGGAATTAAACATGGTATTCCGTTAGCCTTCCCAGGTTTTAATCTTGCGAAATATATCAACGTTAGTCCGAGTATTGGATATAATGAAAAATGGTATTTTCAAAAATATAACTATGCTTATGATCCGGATTCAATGTATTATGATGATTTTGGCAGGGCATCAAACATTAAAAAAGATACAATTCAGGGATTGAGTCGTGTTTATGATTATAGCTTTAGCTTAAGTTCTTCTACTAATATTTATGGAATGTTTATGCCACGTAATACTGATTCGCGGATTAAAGGAATAAGGCATAAATTAACACCATCTGCAAGTTTTAGTTACCGACCTGATTTTGGAGCTTCAAGATATGGTTACTGGCAGGAAGTTCAAATAGATTCAACCGGGCAAACGGGTTGGTATGATGTTAATGCAGGAGGAGTTTATGGCGGTTCTCCGGGCAGAGGAGCTTCCGGAGCAGTTAGTCTTTCTTTGGCAAATAACCTTGAAATGAAAGTTCTGGACTCCAAAGATACAACCAATACAAATGCAAAGGAGACCTTTAAAAAGGTGAAAATAATTGACAACCTTAGTATAAGCTCCTCCTATAACTTAATTGCTGATTCATTAAATCTTTCTGTTATCCCTGTCAGGGCAAGAACAACGGTTAAAGGAGTAAGTATCAATATGGGGATAATTCTTGATCCTTACATGGTTAACGAAAATTACCGGCGAATACATAAATATGTTTGGAATGAGAAAAGAGGATTTGCCAGAATTGGTCGTCTTACCAATGCAAACCTTTCATTTGGTATGAACTTTAGTTCTAAGGACAAAAAGAAAAAAAACAACCAGCCCAATAATCCAAATAATCCGAATAATTTGGGACAGGGAGAAGATGAAGAATTACCGCCACCGGTTCCGGAATTAGGTAACAAGTATATGGATTTTAGTATTCCATGGACATTGGGATTCGATTATAGTTTTAGTTATAACGGACCATCATCAGGGGCACCAAACGGGAGATTCTCGCAAACCTTGGGATTAAGGGGAAATATTAGCCTTACTGATAAATGGAAAGTTTCGATGAATACAAACTTTGATATTCAGGCACGGGAATTTTCTTATACTACGGTAAATATTAACCGTGATCTTCATTGCTGGCAAATGGCATTTAGTTTTGTTCCCTTTGGTTTTATGAAAAGTTATAGCTTTACAATCAACGCCAAAGCATCACTTTTAAAAGACCTGCAGGTTAAAAAACAGCAAAGTAACTACGATAGATTTTAATATGTAGCATTCAGTAGTGAGTAATGGGAATTGAGTACACTTAATGTGTTTGTTAGAAAAATACTCTGTTCTAATATTTCTGTACTCAAATCTATACTAAGCTCTGCAGAGAATTAATATTTAATAGATTATAAATCACAAACAAAAGAATTTCTGCTATTATGAAACGAATAATTAAAACAACAAATGCACCCGCGGCAGTAGGGCCATACAGTCAGGCTGTTGAGGCAAATGGTACTTTGTACATTTCGGGACAGGTACCTTTAGATCCTGTAAGCATGAAAATTGTAGAGGGTGGAATTCAGGCGCAAACCCGACAGGTACTTGAAAATATTGGTGCAATTTTAAAAGCTGCAGGTTACGAATATTCTGATGTGGTAAAATCAACCTGTTTGTTAAAAGATATTGCAGATTTTAAAGCAATGAACGAGGTTTATGCTGAATATTATTTTGAACAGAAACCTTCAAGGGCAGCGTTTGCGGTAAAAGATTTGCCTTTGGGTGCTTTGGTTGAGATTGAAACTATTGCGGTTAAAGGGTAGGGATAGTTGTTGGTTATTGGTTACTAGTTGTTTGTTATTTGATAACTGACTATTGGTTATTGGTCAATTGTTGTTGGTTATTGGTTGTTATTTGAATATTGTTCATTGATAATTGGATTTTTGTCATTGGTTTTTGACCTTCCATATATTGTTTTATAACCCAATAAAAAAGGGTTTTCTGTGGAGAAAACCCTTTTTATATAATTGCTTTTGTCTGTAACTATTCTGCTACAACTTCAAATTCTATTTCCACAACAACCTCTTTGTGAAGTTTAATTTTTGCGGTATGAGTACCTACTTCTTTGATACTGTCTTCTGGAATAGAAATCTGTTTACGGTCAATTTCAAATCCTTTTTTATTGATTGCTTCAGCAATTTGAATAGTATTTACCGAACCAAAGATTTTACCTTGAGTACTTGTTTTAGCACCAATGGTAATTTTCTTTTTAACAATTTGTTCAGCAATTTTATTCGCTTCTTCTTTTAACTTAGCTTCTTTATGAGCACGTTGTTTTGTGTTTTCAGCTAAAATTTTCCTTGCTGTTTCGGTAGCAACAATTGCTTTTTTTTGCGGAATTAAAAAGTTACGTGCATAACCATCTTTTACCGTTACCAAATCGTCTTTACTTCCCAGACGCTCTACATCTTGTGTTAATATAATTTCCATTCTCTGTTCCTCCTTATTTCATGTTGTCGGTTACAAATGGCAACAAAGCAATTAAACGGGCACGTTTTACAGCCTGTCCAACTTTGCGCTGGTATTTTAACGATGTTCCTGTAATTCGGCGTGGTAAAATTTTACCTTGCTCGTTTAAGAATTTTTTCAAAAACTCAGGATCCTTGTAATCAACATATTTAATTCCGTTTTTCTTAAAACGACAATACTTTTTCTTTTTAATCTCTACTGACGGTGGAGTCAGGTATCTAATTTCACTTGAACTTTGTGCCATTTTTTAAGCCTCCTTCTTTTCTGTTTTTTCCTTTAAAAGTCTTTTTCTCTTAGCGCTGTATTCTGCAGCAAATTTATCGAGTTTAACAGTCATAAATCTGATAACTCTTTCATCGCGGCGGAAGTCAGTTTCCAGTTTCGCAATAAACGAAGGATCGGCTTTAAATTCAAATAACTGATAAAAGCCAGTAGATTTCTTTTGGATTGGGTAAGCCAGTTTTTTCATTCCCCAATTCTCTTCATGGATCAATTCACTTTCGCTTTCAGTGATAATGTCCCTGAATTTTTTTACCGCCTCCTTTACCTGTGGCTCAGATAAAACGGGAGTGATGATGAAGACGGTTTCGTACTGATTCAACATAATCAACTAATTTTTAATTTATTAAATATTAAATATCCAAATTTTTTGGACGCGCAAAAATAGAAATAAAATGTTATTTGTCAAATAGTTTGGCGGTTTTTGTTAAGGTGGGGCAATTTGTTAATATTTGAATGAAACTTTATGGAAATCAGATTGATTAAGATTGAAAAGAAAAAGATTGAAGAAGATTGATTTAGCTTTTTTTTATCAATCCAATTCAATCTTTCTCAATCCCCATCAATCTTCCATCAATCCCCTCAATCTTTCCTACAACGGAATATTCCCATGCTTTTTAGGTGGATTCGACTTTCTTTTATTCTGAGTCATATCCAGAGCATCAATAATTTTCTTACGGGTATCGCGAGGATAGATAATCTCATCAATATATCCCAATGCGGCAGCTTTATAAGGATTTGCAAACTTATCGCGGTAATCCTGGACTTTTTCAGCCCTTTCTTCTTCAGTGAAATTATTTTTATGGATAATGTTAATGGCCCCCTCTGGTCCCATAACAGCAATTTCTGATGTTGGATATGCCAGATTTACATCTGCACCGATGTGTTTACTGGACATTACATCGTAAGCACCACCATAAGCTTTTCTGGTGATTACTGTAATTTTTGGTACTGTTGCTTCTGCAAAGGCATAAAGTAATTTTGCTCCGTGTTTGATAATTCCACCAAATTCCTGGCTTGTCCCTGGTAAAAATCCCGGAACATCCACAAAGGTTATCAGGGGAATATTAAACGAATCGCAGAAACGTACAAATCTGGCGGCTTTTACCGAAGAGTTTATATCAAGAACTCCTGCCAGGTGGGCAGGTTGGTTGGCAACAATACCAACAGGTTTTCCTGCAAACCGGGCAAATCCAACTATTATATTTTGTGCATATTGCGCCTGTACTTCCAAAAAGTGATTGTTGTCGATAACTTTTTGAATAATTTCGTGCATATCGTATGGCCTGTTTGGATCTGCAGGGACAATATCCTGTAAACTTTCTTCAACCCGATCTGAAGGATCAATTGTAGTTTTTACCGGTGGATCTTCCAGATTATTGGATGGAAGGAAGCTTAACAGTTCACGAATCATCATGATTGTTTGTTCTTCATCTTTTCCATTAAAATGGGCGACACCACTTTTTGTATTATGTGTTAACGCACCTCCCAGGTCTTCTTTGGTTACATCTTCATGTGTAACTGTTTTTATTACCTCCGGTCCGGTTACAAACATGTGACTTTTCTCATTAACCATAAAAATAAAGTCGGTAAGGGCAGGGGAGTAAACTGCACCTCCCGCACAAGGACCAAGAATTGCAGAAATCTGGGGAATTACTCCTGATGAAATTACATTATTATAAAAGATATCAGCATAACCAGCCAGGCTTTCTACTCCTTCCTGAATACGGGCACCTCCTGAATCATTAAGACCAACCAAAGGGGCTCCCATTTGCAATGCAAGCTTTTGAATTTTAACAATTTTATCGGCATTGGCCCGGCTAAGTGACCCTCCGAAAACGGTAAAATCCTGGGCAAAAACATATACCAAACGCCCGTTAACTTTACCATATCCCGAAATTAATCCATCTCCAAGAATTTTATTAGCCTCCATGCCAAAGTCGTAACTACGGTGTGTAACCAACTTATCAACTTCTGTAAAAGTTCCCGGATCAAGCAACTGAAGAATTCTTTCTCTGGCTGATTTTTTCCCGGCAGCATGTTGTCTTTCAATTCTTTCTTTGCCACCGCCGAGTTCTGCTTTTTTATTAAGGTCGGTTAACAGTTTATATTTTTCTTGTAAATCCATTCTGTTTAATTTATTCGAGTTCAATTAATACTTGATTACCCTCTATAGTATCTCCATCTTTAACATTAACTTTTTTGACTTTGCCATCCACAGGAACTTTGTATTCACTTTCCATTTTCATGGCAGAGATAACGATGGCTGTTTGTCCGTTTTTCACTTCATCTCCTTCTTTGACAAACACTTTTACTACTTTACCCGGCATTGGAGAAGAAATTTCCTTATCCGCAGAACCAAAGGCACCGGAACCACGATCGAGTAAATACCTTGCCTCCGCATCAATTATTTCCACATCATATTCCTCATAAAGTGAATAAGCTGTGTATTTTTTAGGTTTTTTATGTGGAACCAATTCGATGTTGTAAGAATGTCCGCCTTCAAGAATCGAAAAGGTTCCATCGGCGGTATGCATTACATCTACTTTCATTATTTTACCATCGACTTCTATTTCAAGAAGGTTGCCATCCTGCCCACGTAAATCTACCCAGGCAGTTCTGTCTCCGACTTTAATTTCAATAGCCATTTTTATAGTTTAAAAGTGATTGATATATGGTATGTTTTTCCAGCGGCTTTGCGGGGTTACAAAGTCTTTACTGCTGTTTTCTGAGCTGCTAATTTTTTGCAGATAATCGATAAAAGCAGCAATTACCACCATGTCGCTAATATCTTTATGACCGGACTTGTCCATTAATTCCTTCTGATGATCTTCAATAAAATGGGTGTCGTAATCACCTTTAATAAATTCAGCATTACCCATTATTCTTTCAAGGTATTTAATCGAGGTTTTTATGCCTGTTATTTTGTATTCGTACAAGGCTCGTCGCATTCTGTTGATAGCTTCATCGCGGGTTTTTCCCCAAACTATCAGTTTAGAAATCATTGGATCGTAAAATATCGGAATTTCATATCCTTCATAGACATATCCGTCGGTTCTGACTCCCAATCCGAGTGGTTCGGAAATTTTATAAATTTTACCGGGACTTGGCATAAAATTATTGTCAGGGTCCTCAGCATAAATTCTGCACTCTATGGAATGTCCTTTTTGAGATAAATCTTTTTGTTTGAATTCCAGTTCTTGTCCTTCAGCAATTCTGATTTGTTGTTTTACCAAATCCACTCCGGTAACACGTTCCGTAATTGGATGTTCAACCTGTAGCCGGGTATTCATTTCCAGGAAATAGTAATTCAAATTGTTGTCAACCAAAAACTCGATAGTTCCGGCACCTGTATAATTAACAGCTTTGGCTGCCTCAACAGCCGATTGCCCCATCTTTTCTCTTAACTCAGGGGTCATCAATGGCGATGGTGTTTCTTCAATCATTTTCTGATGTCTCCGCTGTATAGAACATTCTCGTTCAAAAAGGTGGATTACATTTCCATGTTCATCAGCTAAAATCTGAAATTCAATATGGTGAGGAGATGTAATATATTTTTCAATGTAAACAGAATCATCTCCAAATGAAGAAAGAGCTTCTGAACGGGCAGCACGAACTGCAGATTCAATCTCAGATTCCTTGTGCACGAGCCTCATTCCTTTACCACCACCACCGGCGGCAGCTTTTATCATTATTGGTAGTTCGATATCCTTTATAACTTCAAAAACCTCTTTTTCGTCAGAAATACTTTCGGCAGTACCGGGAACAACCGGAACATCAGCTTTTGTCATTGCTTCACGGGCCATAATTTTATCACCCATTTGTACAATTACTTCTGGTGAAGGACCAATAAAAATTATTCCCTCTTCTTTACATCGACGCGCAAAAGTTGCATTTTCCGATAAAAAGCCGTAACCCGGATGTATAGCATCGGCCTTGCAGTATTTAGCTACTTCAATAATTTTTTCGATGTTAAGATAACTTTCGTTCGATGGAGCTTTGCCGATTAAATGGGCTTCGTGTGCATATCTTACGTGCAAAGATGTTCTGTCGGCTTCGGAAAAAACGGCTACTGCCTCAATATTCATTTCGCGGCAGGTACGCATTATTCGAATTGCTATTTCACCGCGGTTAGCAACCAAAATCTTTTTTATACTAGTCATACATGTGTTAAATCAAATTGATTTGGACAAGTTTAAATTCAGTTATAATTAACTAAAATAGTTAAATAATGTTTATAAAAAATCGATTTTCGAAATTACATGTAAGGCGGTAATGTACAAATTTCATTTGTTAAAAATTATGAAATCGCTCAGGATACGCCTTTTAATAAAGGATGCTTTTTGAACATGAAAAACATATAGTCAAATATTTTATAATCCATCAATAAATGTTTTGATATCATAAAGTTTTAGATATTTTTGTTTAGCTGATTAACTTAATCTATGACTTATAGACTCCTTTTCTTTGTATTACTTACTTTCATGGTATCATTGGGATGGGCGCAAGACTTAAACTATACCCTTTCTGATGATTCTTTAGTAAATAAATATGCCAGTATAAAACGGGTTTATTATGCCACCAGAACAGAGCTTAAACCAAAAATTGATGGGAAACTGGACGATGAATGCTGGCAAAAAGCAGGAACCTGGGATGGAAATTTTATTCAGCAGCAACCACATCAGGCGGCTCCGGCGTCACAGGAAACCGAAATTAAAATCTTATACGATAATAAATACCTCTATTTTGCAATCATTTGTCATGATAATGAGCCTGAAAAGATGAACCCTATTTTAGGAAGGCGCGATGAATTAAACGGAGATATGGCTGGCATTGCCATCGATTCATATAATGACAAACAAACGGCATTTGAATTTAACTTAACTGCTGCGGGCCAGAAAGTCGATATTATGCACATGGGAGAGTATGGTTGGGATTTTGAATGGAATGCGGTTTGGGACGGAAAAACATCCCTAGGAGATTCTGCCTGGTATGCTGAAATGAGAGTACCATTTACACAAATCAGGTTTGCAAATCAGGAGGAGCATATCTGGGGATTACATATTTGGCGCTGGATTTACAGGCTTCAGGAAGAATCACAGTGGAAACTGATTCCGATTGACGCACCGGCAATGGTGTATATCTTTGGTGAACTAAGAGGAATAAAAGATATCCCTTACAAAAGAAATTTTGAAGTACTGCCGTATGTAAAAGGAAAATATATAACCAATTCGGAAAGCAGCGAAAATTTTGGAATAGGAGTTGATGGAAAAATAGGAATTACATCCGACTTTACACTTGATTATACAGTTAATCCGGATTTTGGTCAGGTTGAGGCTGATCCATCTGTACTTAATTTAACTTCTTACGAAGTTTTTTATGACGAAAAAAGACCCTTTTTTCTTGAAGGGAAAAGTATTCTGGAATATAATGCAAACAGTGATATGTTATATTATTCCCGCAGGATAGGGCATGCACCAAGTTATAATCCTTATCCCGAGGAAAATGAAACACTTTCGATGCCTGAAAATACATCAATAATTAATGCGCTGAAATTAACAGGTAAAAACAAAAAAGGACTTTCTGTTGGAGTCGTAAATAGTATGACAGCCAGAGAATTTGCAACTATTTCAAACCAGGATTCAAGCAGAAGGGAAGCAGTAGAGCCGTTTACCAATTTCTTTGTTGGCAGGATAAAACAGGACTTCAACAACGGTGGTACTACTCTGGGAGGTATAGTTACATCAACAATAAGGAACATAAAAGATGAACAACTTGAATTTTTAAGCGACAATTCATTAGTGGGTGGTTTGGATTTTGAACATAACTGGTTGAATAGAAAATACTTTGTAAATGCAAAAGGTTTTTATTCGAAAATTAATGGAAGTAAAAGTGCTATTTCAAGGTTGCAACGTTCTTCAAGACATTTGTTCCAGCGGGAAGATGCCAGACATTTAACTTATGACCCTGATCTTACTACTTTGCAAGGCTGGGGCGGTGAATTAAGCGGAGGAAAAAGGAGCGGGAAATTCAGGGTAATCGGAAATGTTGACTGGAGATCGCCCGGTGTTGATTTAAATGATGTGGGTTATTTAAGACAGGCTGATTACATCAATCAGGAATTATTATTTCAATACAATGTAAATAAACCCAAGGGAATCTTTTTGAAATATTATTTTCTGTTTCAACAAAATCATAACTGGAGTTTTGGTGGTGAAAATTTAAAAGACGGACTTGATTTTAAAGCCAGGTTAACATTTAAAAATTACTGGAATTTTACAGGACATCTCAACCGAAGCTTTAACGAATTTGATACCCGTGAATTAAGAGGTGGACCATCTCTCAGAATAGATTCAAGAAATACTGCTGGTATTATTCTTCAGACTAACAGTAGCAAAGATCTGTTATTTGCTGCTAAATCGTATTTATTCAGATATGAAGATAATATTTCATGGAAGAACCAGTTTGATTTTAGTTTGCGTTGGTTAATAAGTAACAATATTTCAATTACTTCGATTACAGGATTTACAAGGGAAAATGACAACGGACAATACGTAAAACAAAAATATGTAAACGATAAGAAAGATTATGTAGTAGGATTAATAGACCGTAAAACCTTGTATACAACATTAAGGGTGGAATATTTTATCACTCCCGAACTTTCTTTACAGTATTACGGTAGTCCGTATGCCTCAGTTGGAAAATATGACTCATACCGCAAGGTAAATAATTCAAAAGCCAAAGATTTAGAACAACGTTATTCGCCTTTGTACATTGTAGAAACGGGTGAAGGTGACAAGTTGATTGACGAAGACGGAAACGAACTGCTTGATTTTAATTATGAAAATCCGGATTTTGATTTTAATGAATTCAGGTCGAATTTTGTTTTAAGGTGGGAATATAAGACAGGTTCAACATTGTATTTTGTTTGGACAAATACAACTTTTCAATACGAAAATGAATATAATCCTTCTGTTGCCCAAAGCCTGTTCGATTTTAAAAATGCTGAATCTCAGAATGCATTTATGATAAAATTTAGTTATTGGTTTTCTTTATAACTAAACCCTATCTTTGACGGCGTGAAAATTTCTAACTACATTCCCTTTTACAAAAGGAACATCAATTTAGCTTTACCTGTAGTGATTTCGCAAATTGGACAGGTGAGTGTTTCGCTAATTGATAATATTATGGTTGGTCATGTGGGTACAACCGAACTGGCGGCTGCTTCATTTGCCAACAGTGTATTTATGATTGGGATGCTTTTTGGAATGGGAATAACTTTTGGAATTACTCCTTTGGTAGGTGGTGCTTTTAGTACTAAACAACATAACGAAGTGGTCAAGTGGTTGAAGAATGGAATATTTACTCATTTATTTGCTGCTTTTGTTTTGTTTGCACTAATGACAGGAACATACTTTTTACTACCCTTTATGGGTCAACCCGAGGCCGTTATTGAACTTGCACAGCCTTATTACCTGTTGCTTTGCCTTTCCTACATTCCATTTATGTTGTTTTTTTCTGTTAAACAATTTCTGGAAGGAATTGGTAATACCAAAATCTCCATGCATATAACAATTACTGCCAATATTATTAATATTATTTTAAACTATCTGTTTATCTACGGAAAGTTTGGATTCCCTGAATTGGGATTAAATGGTGCAGGAATTGGAACAATGGGATCCAGGATTATAATGCCTGTACTTTTTTTCTTTTACCTGATTAAAGTTCGTGCCATTAAAAGGTATTTTATTGAGGCTCATAAGGAATTTTTTAATAAAAAAAGAATTATTGAGCTTTTAAAAATAGGTATCCCTATTGCGTTTCAAATCATTGTAGAAATTATAACCTTTAGTATCGGTGCTATTATGATGGGGTGGCTGGGTGAAGTTCCTTTGGCTGCACATCAAATTGCAATTGGGCTGGCTTCTACTACCTATATGATATCTTTGGGAATTTCACAAGCCAATACCATTAGAGTCAGTCACCAAATGGGAGTGAAAGATTTTAAATCATTAAAAATAGCTGCCTTTGCTTCTACTCATTTAGTACTGGTTTTTATGTCGTTAATGGGATTAATATTTATTCTGGCACGTAATCTTCTGCCATTTATGTTCACAACAGATATGGAGGTAATAAAAATTGCGTCAGGATTATTAATTGTTGCTGCCATTTTCCAGGTTTTCGATGGTTTGCAAGTAGTAATGTTAAGTACACTCAGGGGAATGGCTGATGTAAAATTACCAATGCTTATTGCATTTCTTGCTTATCTTGGGATTGGTATTCCTGTTAGTTATGTTATGTCGTTTACTTTTAACATTGGTCCGCAGGGAATTTGGTATGGCTATCTGGCCGGCCTCGGAACAGCAGGTATTTTATTTTATTTTCGATTTCGAAAAATCCTGGGAAAAAAGACAAAAAAAAGGGTTATCAATTAGCCCGATAACCCGTTAGTTCATAGTTTAGTTTAGTTAGACTCGAAAACTCTGGTCTAAATAGAGAAAAGGAAATAAATTTTAATTCTTTGTTAAATGTTTTGCTTGACGAATATAATATAAAATTGAATGAATTGTAAATTATTATTAAAAAAATATTAATGTTTGTTAAACAGATATTTTACGTTTTTTTTAAATGGTTGATTCTTAGCCGATAACTGTTAGTTGTTCAGTTTTTACACTTTTATCTTTTTTAAAAAATACTGATATTTATCATGGAAACGCTTGGCTAGATTAACATAATTATAAAATTAACTATTCTTCACCATGACGCTACAGGATTAAATAAGATGTAATTAGCGTTAAGTTTACGATATAAATTTATTAAATCAATGAAACAAGTTATTTTAACCGGAATTAAGAAAATGGCAATGACCAATATAGTGGATCCGGAAATTCTTGATCCCAACGAGGTGAAAATTAAATTAGCCACAATCGGGGTTTGCGGTTCTGATATTCATTATTATGCCGAAGGAAAAATTGGAACACAGGTGGTGAGTTATCCTTTTCCTGTTGGTCATGAATGTTCTGGTTTTATAGCCGAAATTGGTAAAAATGTTTCAAACGTAAAGGTAGGTGATTTAGTGGTTGTTGATCCGGCAGTTCATTGTGGAGAATGTGATCAGTGTTTATCGGGGAGGCCTCATACCTGCAGAAATAACAAATTTCTGGGATGTCCTGGTCAGTTGGATGGATGCTTGTCAGAATACATAGTTATGCCTGATTTTACATGTTTTCCGGTAACAGGCAAAATGAATCAAACAGAAGCGGCGCTGATTGAACCTTTAACAATTGGTGTATATAGCGTGAATCTTGCAGAATTCAGGAATAACAAAATTTCAGCAGGTATTTTTGGTGCAGGCCCAATTGGTTTGAGTATTCTGTTTAAATTACTTGCTGATGGAGTAGTGGATATAACAATGATAGAACCCCTTGAATACCGATTAAAAAAGGCAAAAGAAATTGGGGCGAAATATTTAATTAATCCTGAAAAAGAAATTGTTGAGCAAAAAGTTAATTTGATTCATGATCTTTTGCTAGATGTTGTTTTTGAAGCCAGCGGAGAACAGGAAGCGGTTAGCAATGCAGTTAAAATTCTTAAACCCGGCGGTAAACTCGTTTTGGTAGGAATACCTCCTGAAGCAAAATATATATTCAACATGGATTTAATGCGGAGAAAGGAAATTACTGTTATCAATGTACGCAGGCAAAATCATTGTGTTGAAGAAGCCATTGAATTGGTTACTTCAGGAAAAATTGATATTGAAAAAATGGTCACTCATAACTTTTCATTGGAGGAAACTCCAAAGGCTTTTGATATTGTTGAAGCGTATAAGGATGGAGCCATAAAAGCGATGATAAATTTGTAAGATTTTAAAGATTTATGACATAAAAAACCGGAGTAATTTACTCCGGTTTTTTGTTATCCTAATATTTAATTTTAAACGTTGTAAGTTGAAGACGCAGTATCTCCTCCGCGTCCGGTCCAGTTGGTATGGAAGAATTCTCCACGTGGTTTGTCTGTTCTTTCGTAGGTATGAGCACCAAAATAATCACGTTGTGCCTGTAATAAATTAGCAGGTAAACGTTCACTTCGGAATCCGTCGAAATAGCATAACGCAGATGTCAAGGCAGGAACAGGAATTCCATTTTCCATGGCGGTAGCACAAACACTTCTCCAGCCTGCTTGAGCAGCTTCAACTTTTTCTTTGAAGAATGGATCAAGCAATAAATTGGATAATTCAGGATTTTTGTCAAATGCATTTTTAATATCTCCAAGGAAAACTGAACGAATGATACAACCTCCGCGCCACATTAATGCAATTCCACCATAATTAAGGTTCCAATCGTATTCTTTGGCAGCTTCCATCATCAGGTTATAACCCTGAGCATATGAAATGATTTTAGCGCCAAGTAATGCACTTTCAATATCATTTATAAATTGTTTTTTATCTCCTTTAAATTCAGCAGTTGGTCCGTTAAGGGCTTTTGAGGCCTCAACACGTAAATCTTTTTGTGCTGAAAGACAACGTGCAAAAACAGATTCTCCGATTAATGTTAAAGGAATGCCCAAATCTAGTGCAGCAACACCTGTCCACTTTCCTGTACCTTTTTGTCCGGCTGTATCAAGTATAAAATCAACAGTTTCTTCACCATTCTCATCCTTGTATCCCAGAATATCGCGTGTGATTTCAATCAGATAACTATCCAGAATTCCTTCATTCCATTTTTTGAAAACCTCGTGCATTTCATCATTACTCATACCCAGTAATTCTTTCATTAACTGATAAGCCTCAGTAATAATTTGCATATCTCCATATTCGATACCGTTATGAACCATTTTTACAAAGTGTCCGGCACCACCTTCGCCTACCCAGTCGCAGCATGGAGAGCCATCTTCTACTTTAGCTGAAATCGATTGAAAAATATCCTTTACATGTGGCCATGCTACAGGAGAGCCACCTGGCATAATGGAAGGCCCAAGAAGGGCTCCCTCTTCACCACCGGAAACACCGGTTCCAATGTATAGAAAACCTTTACTCTCTACGTATTCCGTTCTTCGTACTGTGTCCGGAAAATGGGAATTACCACCGTCAATAATAATATCGCCCGGCTCAAGGTGAGGCATGATTAGCTCGATAAAATCATCAACAGGTTTTCCTGCTTTTACGAGCATCATCACTTTTCTTGGCCGCTCAAGTGAAGCACATAACTCTTCAATTGAATGCGCTCCAATAAAGTTTTTTCCTTTCCCCCGACCATTAATAAAATCGTCGACTTTTGAAACAGTTCTGTTAAACACACCAACAGTAAATCCTTTACTTTCCATATTCAATACCAGGTTTTCGCCCATCACGGCTAACCCGATTAGTCCAATGTCTGCCAGTTTTTTCATTTTATTTTTTTAAGATTTTAAATTATGATTTTTGTATTTCAATTTTAAATCCAAGATTATGTAATTTATCTAATGTTTCTTTTTTAATGTTCTTTGCTATTATCGTAAATGAATCAAATTCTCTTCTTACAGGATAGTCTCCTCTTTGTCTTTCAAAAAGCGAAGGATTTTCCCTCAGATTATAATCATCAGATTCTATATCATATGTAGATAAAATTGCTTCAGCGAGAATCGAATATTCGCGCCTCTGGTCACCGTCAATTTCAATTATGGCATTCTCAGGCAGTTCAATTTTTAATGGTACCCATTCATCCATCCCAAGTTTAAAATACCTGCTGATTGCCTGAACACTCATTTTTGTACCATTTGCCTTTCCATCTTTGGAGTATCCTGCAATATGAGGTGTTCCATATTCTGTCAATTCCAATAAATCCAGATTTATGTTGGGTTCATTTTCCCAACAATCTAAAATAATTCCTGAAATGAGATTTGTTTTTTTTGCGTTTAATATATCTTCTGACTTAAATATTTCACCCCGGCAAGAATTTATTATCAGCGGTTGTTTTTTTAGCTTCTTTAAAAATTGTTCATCTACCATATGAAATGTTGCATCAGTTCCATCCATATTTAATGGTACATGAAATGTGATTATATCTGCCTCCTCCTGTATGGTTTTTACAGATACAAAATCATTGGAACCTTCCCGACGCTCACGTGGGGGATCATTTAGCAAAACTTTCATTCCAAGTGTTGAGCAGGTCTTTGCCACTCTTGACCCCACCTGTCCAACTCCTATAATTCCAATCGTTTTACCGGCAAGGTCAGTTCTTTTTCGCATTGACCATGAAAAAAGTGCTGAAGTAATATATTGATTTACACTTTCGGCATTGCACCCCGGTGCGTTTGTCCATTCTATTCCTGCCTGTTTACAATAATCAGTATCAATATGGTCAAATCCGATAGTTGCTGTAGCGATAAACTTTACTGAAGAATTTTTCAGAAGTTTTTCGTTACAGAAAGTTCGTGTGCGTGTAATTATAGCATCAGCATCCATAACAATTTCAGGAGTTGTTTTACTGCCAGGCAAATAAACAACATCGGCCAGATGTTCAAAAGCTCCTTTAATATATGGTATTTTATCGTCTATAATTATCTTCATTTTGAAACATAATAATTCTTTACAATTTCATCCAACACCCAACTTGTTCTTGCTGCTGATTTGCCTGAACTAATACATTTTTTGCCACCACGCAATTCATTGATTATTTGTTGCACAAGATTTTGCGAAATATGCTGCGGATTTGTAAACGAGAATTCCTGTTTTCCTTCTTCTGAAATTAAATTCACATTTCCATGATTAAAACACGGCAATGAAATTTCACCTTTTTCACCAATGATTTTAATTTCGTCTTTTTCAGCATTTTTATCCACTACAAAACACCAACTACCATTGCCGATGACACCTGATTTGTGTTTCCAACTTGCCGAAACAGTATCTTCCGCCTGATACAATCCGGCACGATTTTCAGCAATCCCTTTTACATCGCGAACTTCACCAAAAATGAAGTCGAGATAATCAAACTGATGTGAAGCCAAATCAAAAAAATGGCCTCCTCCGCTTATCTCAGGAAATACCCTCCAGTTCATTTCCTTTTTTGTTTTTTTTCTCTCTGTTGCTTGTTTATACAATTGAACACTGACGATTAAAGGTTTGCCAATAGCACCGGTTTCAATTAAATTCTTTGTTTTCAAAAATGCAGGAAGTGCCCTGCGGTAATATGCTACCCATATTGGCATTCCGGTTTTCTCTGAAACCTGAAGCATTTCCTCACATTCAGAAAAATTCCTGGCCATTGGTTTTTCTACATACACAGGTTTGCCCGCTTTCATTAATTCTATGGCGTAATTAGCATGGGTGTCAGGAGGAGTGGCAATATAAACCGCATCGACATTTTTATCATTAATTAATTCGAAAGCATCGGTATACCATTTTGGCACATTATGACGTTTGGCATAATCTTTTACTCTCTCTGGATTACGTCGCATAACTGCAACCAATTCAGAATGTTCAGATTTATAAAAAGCCGGGCCACTTTTCATTTCAGTAACATCACCCACACCGATTATTCCCCAACGTATATTTTTCATTATTAATTTGGTTTTCCTTTTTTCAAAGTATGCCGTATTTTTTCTTTTTCCTAATATTCAAATCTGTCTTTAAATGCCCAAAGCCCAATAGCAGGATTGGAAATGTAAAAAATTTCTTCACCATCAGGCAGTTTATTAAAGCCATCTTTAAGTTTTTCCGGATTATATTTTGTTGTCATTTCATCAATATCGGCATATTTAAATCCAACACTTTCGATTTCTTCTTTAGTTAAGTTGCCTTTTGCTTTTCCGGGACAATATGTGATCTTAAAACGTCCTTCGGAAGAACCATGTATCAAATGTGCTGCAGCTCCGAGGTTACTTTTTAAATCCTCATTTTCTTCAACCATTTTAAGTGTATGAGGAGTTCCAAAATAACCGTATTTCCTGATTAGCCTGTCAATTTGTTTATCTTCACCAAATTCAACAAGAGCAGGAGCAAGAACTATTAATTCTGCATCATCAGCCAATGCCATTCGTGTACGGTAAACACTTTTATTACCCAGCCAGGTGCTTTTAAATTCAGATGGATCAAGCCAAACCACTGCTTTCTGTATTGGTTTTTCAAGCATTTCGAAATTGACCTGCAGGGATAATTTTGCTGCTTTGTCAAAAACCTCAAAGTCATCACCTATAAATAGTCCGTAAGTTTGTAGCTTACCTTCATCATTTAAACCCACTACCGTTTGCACGTACACAATTGGCAATTCTTTTGCAAAATTTTCAGAAGCATAATTAAAAATTTTTCTGACCGGAGTATTTGCCCGCCCCATCATTTTTTCCATCCCGTAGGCAGCGCCGATAAAATGACTTTTGTTGATCCCCTCTGCACCTCCTGTTCCAACAAAAATATTTTTGTTGTAATTGGCCATTCCGACCACTTCATGAGGCACTACCTGACCGATGGAAAGAATTAAATCAAAATTGCCTTCCACCAACAATTTATTTACCTGGGCGGGCCATGAATAATCTACTGCACCTTCCGAAACTTCTTTGATAAATTCTGCTGGCACAGTACCTAAAGTAATAACATCATTTCTCCAGTCATGTTCCCGTATTAAATCGCCCGGCAAATTTCCAAACATGTGCGAAACCTGATCACCGGTCATTGGTGAGTGAGTTCCTAATGCAGGCAAAACATCTGTTAGTTTTTCTTTATAATATTCCCATGCAAATTCTGTGAGCTCTCCGGCACGAGAGGGTAGGCGGGTATAGTCCGGAGGAATGGCCAGAACTTTATTCTTTTTTCCCATTTTTTCCAATGCTTCAAACAAACCCTGTTTAAGATCACCGGAAGAAAAAGAAGTATTTATTGAACCTTTTTCGAAATATATCATTGCAGAAATTTAAGGACCAAAGCCCATTCTAATTTTAATTATATTACCGTATTAAATCACGAATCTGCCACAACCTCTTTTGAAGTAGGATTGATTTACCTTTTTACCCTGGCATTTCCTTTCCAAATGCTCCACACCATTTCTTCATCAGCCGGTTGTGCATAATCTGTAAGGAAAGTAGTTGCCATAGCACCGGTTGCCCAGCCAAATTGTGGCCATTTTTCTGCATCCCA
>CAJXZG010000048.1 GCA_913063265.1 uncultured Prolixibacteraceae bacterium
GGAAAATTTTAATAAACTATGGATATCACTAAACTGGACCAGGCTGTAAAACTTATCAGAAAGGCAAAATATGCAGTTGCTTTTACAGGTGCCGGAATCTCCGTGGAAAGTGGTATCCCCCCGTTTCGAGGTAAACATGGACTATGGAACAAAGTAGATCCTATTTTTCTGGAAATTGAATATTTCAAAAATAAACCTTTACAATCCTGGAAAATAATAAAGGAAATTTTTTACGACAAATTAAATAATATCGAACCCAATATTGCTCATAAAGTTCTGGCAAAAATGGAGGAACGTAGTTTCCTTGAAACCATTATCACACAAAACATAGATCATCTTCATCAAAAAGCAGGTAGTCGTTATGTATACGAATTACACGGAACCTACAAACAACTTGTTTGTACGGAGTGTAGTTCAGAGTTCGACATCAGCTTTGCCAATCTCGATTTTTTGCCTCCTACCTGTTACATATGCAAAGGAATTCTTAAACCTGACATTGTATTTTTTAATGAACCAATTCCTGCTTTTGCAAAAAAACGTTCTTTTGAAGAAGCAAAAAAAGCCGACTTAATGCTGATTATCGGAACCAACGCTGAAGTACTTCCTGCTGCTGATATTCCTGTGGTTGCCAAAGAAAATGGAGCAAAAATTATCGAAATCAATATCAAAGAAACACATTTCACAAAAGAAATTACCGATTTTTACCTTCAGGGAAAAGCCAGTGAAATAATGAAAGAAATTGGTAAAAAATTGTATCTGTAATAAGCCGAACATTTTAATACAGGGCATTGTTGTATTTCGAAAAAACCCGAATTGATCTCTGGACGAATTTTAAAATTTTGCACTTTAAAAATCTTTGACCAAATCAAAAGTATTTAATCATAAAATTAAAATTATAAAAATGAGAAACTATTTGAAGAAATTAGTATTACTCCTTGTACTTGCAGGAGTTTACCAATTAAGCTTTGCAATTTCTGATGCAAGGTTAATGCGTTTCCCTGACATTAATCAGAATCAGCTTGTATTTGTATATGCAGGTGATATTTGGACTGTGGATTCCGAAGGAGGAGATGCCCGCAGATTAACATCCCACGAGGGAATGGAACTGTTTCCTAAGATTTCCCCCGATGGAAAATGGATTGCTTTTTCCGCTGAATATTCGGGTAGCAGACAGGTATTTGTAATGCCTTCTGAGGGAGGTAAACCAAAACAATTAACTTTCTATAATTCGGTAGGAATAATGCCGCCGAGGGGTGGATTCGATAATGTTATTTTAGACTGGACACCTGATAGTAAAAACATTCTGTTTCGGGCAAACCGAACAGAATATGGCCAAAGAAACGGAAAATATTATACCGTTAATATTGAAGGAGGATTTGAAAAACCGTATCAAATTGTAAACGGTGGAATTGCAGTCTTTTCACCCGATGCAAAAAAAATTGTTTTTACACCTGTTTCAAGGGAATTCCGGTCATGGAAAAGATATAAAGGCGGCCGCGCTTCAGACTTATGGATTTACGATTTAGAAAATAATACATCAGAACAAATCACTGATTTTGCCGGTTCAGATCAATGCCCTGTGTGGTACAAAGACAAGATTTATTTTACCTCAGATCAGGATTTAAAACTCAATATTTACAGTTACGATACAAAGTCAAAAGAACTCGAACAGATTACAAAATTTGATGATTTTGATGTACTATGGCCATCGGGAAGTAAGGGACAAATTGCTTTCGAAAAAGGAGGACAACTTTTTACTACAAATCTGGAAACCGGGGATACCAAAAGAATAAAGGTAAATATCAATTTTGATAATCCTAACCTTGTGTCATACTACAAAAATGTTAGTGGTAATATTCACAGCTATAGTATCTCCCCAACCGGAAAGCGGGCATTGTTCGATGCCCGCGGAGATATATTTTCGGTGCCAGCAGAGTTTGGAATGACTGAAAATCTTACACAAACAAATGATGAACGTGAAATTTATCCGAGTTGGTCACCTAATGGAAAATACATAGTTTATTATTCTGATGCCAGCGGAGAATATGAAATTTATCTTCTTGAAAATAAAAAAGGGGCAGAACCTGTTCAAATCACTAAAAATTCATCGGCATGGAAGTATGATAATGAATGGTCGCCTGACAGTAAATATATACTTTACTCAGACCGAACCCTGCAACTAAAATTGCTGAATATCGAAACAAAAGAGGAAACAATAATCGATAAAGCAACAAGGAATGAATTCAGATCCTATGTTTTTTCTCCCGACTCTAAATGGGTAACCTACGAAAAACAGGCACCAAACGGTAATTCAGCAGTTTGGATTTACAATATTCAGGAAAAGAAAAATATTCAACTTACCGAGAATTCATTTTCCGATTATTCACCAGTTTTCTCTACCGATGGCGAATATATCTTCTTTTTGTCCGACCGTGATTTTAATCTAGAGTTTTCAAGTTTTGAGTTCAACTATGTGTATAATAATTCAACCCGGATTTATGCAATAGCATTAAAAGAAGACAGTAAAAAACTGTTTAAAGACAAAAATGACATTGAACCGGTGAAGGAAGAAAAAGCTGAGGAAAAGCCAAAGAAAGAAACAAAAGCTGACTCTGAGACCGAGGCTAAAACCGAGACTGTGACTGAGACTGATTCTGAGACTGATTCTGAGTCTGAGTCTGAACCACTAAAAATCGAGGTAGAGAATATCAATAACAGAATTATCGCCTTGCCTTTAAAATCAGGCCAGTACTACAATCTGACTGCTGTGGAAGGAGGTGTTTTATACATCAGTGAAGGAAAATTAATGAAGTACAATTTTGCCGATGAAAAAGAAGAAGAGATTGTGGACAAAACACGTCAGGCATTGGTTGCAGCAGATGGGAAACATATGCTTTATCGATCAGGAAGGGACTTTGCCATTGCTAAAATCGCACCGGGAATAAAATCGGGAAAAGGAAAACTCGACCTTGGCGATATGGAAATGAAAATTGATCCTGCAAAAGAATGGGAACAAATTTATAACGATGGCTGGAGAATTTTCCGTGACTATTTCTATGTATATAATCTTCATGGAATTGATTGGGAAGGTATTAAGGTAGACTATGCAAAACTGGTTCCATATGTTGGACATCGGGCTGATTTGGATTTTATTTTACATGAAATGATATCGGAATCCAATACGGGTCATGCCTATGTTGATTGGGGAGATTTTGAAAATCCAAAACGTGTGGAAAGCGGTTTGCTGGGAGCTAAATTGGTGGCTGATAAAAAATCAGGATTATATATCATTGAAAAAATATATGAGGGACAAAACTGGGATGAAAAATTAAGGTCTCCACTGACAGAACAAGGTGTTGATGTAAATGAAGGAGATTACCTGTTAAGTATTAACGGACACAAAATAACAACGGATACCAATCCCTATGAACTACTTGAAAATACTGCAGGCAAAAAGGTGGAGATAGTAGTGAACTCAACCCCTGATTTTGATTTTGCCAGAACTTCTTTAATCAAACCGATAAAAAGCGAACTCGACTTGTTACATTACAACTGGGTGATTGAACGACGCGCCCTGGTTGATAAATTATCAGACGGTAAAATTGGCTATATCTATGTTCCCAATACTTCTTTTGATGGAAACCGTGAACTGTTCAAAGGAATGTATGCGTACAACGACAAGGACGCATTAATTATTGACGACAGGTATAATGGCGGAGGTTTTATTCCGGACGTTATGGCCGATTTGCTGGACCGAAAAACTTTAAGCTACTGGAATGTAAATGGATTAACGCCCATGAAAACTCCCGGGATTGCACACGACGGACCAAAAGTGATGTTAATTAACGGATACTCTTCCAGTGGCGGAGATGCATTCCCATATTATTTCAGAAAAAAAGGTTTGGGAAAACTGATTGGAACAAGAACATGGGGAGGACTGGTAGGAATTTCTGGCAATGCCCGTTTGGTGGACGGGGGCAATATTTCAGTACCACGCTTTGGTATTTTTGATGAAAATGGCGAATGGATTATCGAAGGAATAGGTGTTTACCCTGATATTGAAGTGGTAGACCGTCCTGAACAACTGGCAAAAGGTGTTGACCCGGGAATTGAGAAAGCTGTTGAAGTATTACTGGAAGAGTTAGAGAAAAACCCACCTAAAAAAGTAAAAATTCCTGAACCGCCAAACCGTTCCGGATTCCATGAAAAAGAGATAAAATAATAAATACTGTATAATCATAAAACTAAGCGCTTGGCGGATACAACTGCTTAGCGCTTTTTTTTCAAACAGAATAAATTTTACTTTTGTGATTTCAATACAACCTTATGAGAAATTACAAAACCATTTTTTACATTTTAATTATTGCAATTTTAAGTTCCTGTTCATCGGGTAAAAAAGCTTTTCAAAAAGGGGATTATTACACTGCATTGTATAAAGCGGTTGACCGGTTAAAATCGTCGCCGGAGAATAAAAATGCTACTAAAGTTTTGCGGGATGGCTATCCGGTAACCTTGGAATGGACGCAGGAAGAAATGGATATGGCAATCACCTCAAATGATATGTTTAAATGGGAACGTGCTATATATTTAATGGAGCAGGTTAACCGATTGTCTGATCAAATAAGAAGAACTCCGGCTGCACGCCAAATAATAAACAATCCTAAAAGCTATTCTGCCGAGTTAAATATGGCATATGAAAAAGCTGCTGAGATAAGGTACAATTTGGGTTTGGAAGAACTGGAGTTGAATACAAAAGAATCGGCACGTTCGGCCTACGAAAATTTTGTAGCAGCTGATCGTTTTGTTGCAGGATATAAAAATGTTCGCGAATTGTTGCAGGAAGCCAAAGAAGATGCAACGATAAAAGTTATAATGGAAGCTATCCCGGTACCCTCACAACGTTATAAAGTCTCCTCAGAGTTCTTTTACAATCAGGTTTTTGAATATGTAAACAACCGGTTTAGACCTGAAAGTTTTGTGAATTTCTATTCTCCATATCAGGCGGAAACAGAAGGATTAATTGATCCGGATTTTATTGTCGACCTGGAGTTTTTTGATTTTTCGATAGGAAACCTGGCAAGAACAGAAAAAGAAGAAAGTCTAAAAAAACGTGTTGCTATTGAAACAAGAGATTCTACAAAAGTTCGTTATAAAACTTTTTCCGCAAAATTAAAAACCTATACCGATGAAGTTATTTCAGGTGGTAATTTACGTCTTTTAATTCTTGAACCATCCGGCAATAAAATTCTGGTCGATGAGCTAATTCCCGGGGGATTTACCTGGGTAAACCAATATGCAATTTATGTGGGAGATATTGAAGCTTTAAACGATAATCAATTACATCTTGTAAACAATAAAGCGCTGCCCTTGCCACCACACCAGGATTTGTTTATCGAAATTACACGACCCATTTATGAGCAATTAACCGGGAAGTTACAGCGGTTCTTCAGGCGTTATAACTAAGTTTAAAATATGTTTATGAAGGAGTTTTTGAATTTAAATTATGGAGTTGCAAACCCTAAGGTCGAGAAACTCAAAGGCTATTGCAATTTGAATTACAAAATCTCAACTTCTTCTGTAAAGTACACCTTAAAAGAATTTCCAAACACCAAATCCAATTTCTTTTTTATTTTGGCCGAAAATGAGTTACTACTCTTTCTAAATAAAGTCAATTCATCGAACTTTCCGGTGCCCATTCAAAATTTGAAAGGTGAATATCTGACTGAACATCCTGACAAGAAAAGATTCTCCTGGTTGATTTCTTACCTCGAAGGTGTTTTTTTTGCTGAAGTAAATCATACAAAAGACCTCTTTAAATCGTTTGGTAGTTTTTTGGCCAAAATGGATTTGCAACTCAAGGAGTTTTCAAATTATGTAATAGAAGCCCGGAAAATTGAATGGGATTTGCAGTATTTCAAACTGTTGAATTCGGATAAAATTAAATTCATCTCCTCCCCATCCAGAAGAAAAATAGTTGAGTATTTTTTCCAGCAATATCTGGCCAATGTTGAGCCTGTTTTACCGGAACTTCGAAAACAGGTTATCCACAATGATGCCAACGATTGGAATGTTTTGGTTCAAAACAATCAGGTTTCAGGTATAATCGACTTTGGTGACATCTGCCATACACAGCAAATTAACGAACTGGCAATTGGAATTACATACGCCATTTTAGGGAAAGACAATCCTGTTGAATGGGCAATTCCGATAATACAGGGATATCATAAAGAGTTTTCGCTTATGGAAAAGGAAATTGATATTTTATACTGGTTAATTGCGGCCAGAATCTGCACCAGCATTTGCAATTCAGCTGAAGAAAAAATAAATCAACCTGAAAATGAATACATTTCAATCAGCGAAAAACCGGCCTGGGATTTATTAAAAAAGTGGATAAAAATTAATCCGGTTTTTGCGCGAAACGAATTTCGTAGAGCAGCAGGTTTTAAAATACCGGAGGAAAAAAAAATTAATAAAATAATTTCAGAACGAAACCAATCAGTAAACCCTATATTCTCGGTAAGTTATAATAAGCCCATTTATATGGAAAGTGCAGCATTTCAATATATGTTCGACAAATACGGAAACAGTTATCTGGATGCGTACAACAATATTCCTCATGTTGGCCACTCCCACCCTAAAGTTGTTGAGGCAGCTCAAAAACAAATGGCAAAATTGAATACCAACACACGTTATTTGTATGATTTGTTAAATGATTATACAGCACAATTACTATCAAAATTTCCACAGACCTTAAACAAAGTTTTTTTGGTAAATTCAGGAAGTGCTGCTACAGATTTAGCTATTCGACTGGCAAGAAACTTTACTAATAAGGAAAAAATTGCCGTAGTAGAACATGGATATCATGGCAATACGCAATCCGGAATAGAAATCAGTCATTATAAATTTGAAGGAAAGGGAGGCAAAGGAAAACCGGAAAATACGATTTGTTTATCTATTCCGGATGTCTACAGGGGAAAGTTTAATTCTGAAAAAGCAGGAAAAGAATATGCAAAAGAGGCTGTTTCTCAGATTCAAAATTCGAAGGAAGAAATTGCTGCTTTTATTGCTGAACCGATTGTGGGTTGTGGCGGACAAATACCCCTGCCAAATGGATATTTAAAAAAGATTTATAGTGCTATCAGAAAACAGGGAGGAGTTTGTATCTCGGATGAAGTTCAAACCGGTTTTGGAAGATTGGGAGATGTAAGCTGGGGTTTTGAACAACACGGTGTTGTCCCGGATATCGTTATCCTGGGTAAACCCATAGGCAATGGTCATCCAACGGGTGCGGTGATTTGCTCCCGTGAAATTGCAGAAGCATTTAACAACGGAATGGAGTTTTTTAGCTCGTTTGGCGGCAACCCGGTTTCATGCGCAATAGGGAAAGCAGTTCTCGATGTGATTGAAGAAGAACAATTACAGGATAATGCAAAAATCGTTGGCGACTACTACCTTCAGGAATTAAAAAAACTTCAATCAAAATATGAATGTATTGGCGACGTTCGTGGTTCAGGATTGTTTATCGGTTTAGAATTTGTAAAAGACAAATTGACCAAAGAACCTGACACCAAACTGGCTCAATTTGTAAAAAATGAATTGCGCGAACAATTTGTTTTGGTAAGCACCGATGGTCCTTTTGACAATGTAATAAAATCAAAACCACCTCTTTGTTTTTCGAAGGAAAATGTGGATGAGGTGGTTTCAAAATTGGGCTTTATACTTAATTCTATTGATTCAAAATCTTTTTCATTTCAGCGAGTGATTCAGAACTAATGGAATTGTTAGTAATGGGTTCCCGGGTGATAAGATTGTTTATATATTCTGATGCATCAATTTCACCCAGTTCATTTACCCTTTTCCAATCAGTATAAGCTCCTTCTTTATCACCAACCTCGTATTTGCACAATCCTCTTAACAACAATGAACTTGTTTCATAAGGGCAATATTTAATAGATTCATTATAGTATCTTAAAGCTTTTTTAGGATTGTTTTTTACCATCATCTGCTGATTTGCTTTGTCGAAATTTTTTCTGGCCTTACTCATCATAAATTCCTGACAATTTGCTACTTCGCTGCAAACAAAAGCAAGAGATATTTCTTTTTCCATGGCAACATGGTTTCCATCCCTAATGGCTGGTTTCCACATTCCATCGGTAGTTTCTAAAATATCTACAAGTTCTTCATCAAGTACACAACAAACACTGTTAACCACTTCAATGTTGCTTAATTTACCTCTTTCATCAACAGTAAATTTGATTACAGCGGTACCAGCTTCATTGGTTTCAAATACCAAATCAGACTTTCTTAGTTCCGAGCATAAATATTTTTCGATGGATTTGTTCTCTTCGTTGTTTAATAATTCAACAACATTTTCCACCCCGGTAAAGGTAGGTGTACTGATTTCTTCATCAATTCTTTCACTGTTTTCCTGTCCGATTGCTACAAAGGACAATAACAGACATAACAATACATATACAATTGTTTTCATGGCATCTAGAATTTAAAAATTAACACTTAAAATATCCTGATAATTTCGGAAAAAGATAAATACAGTGCATAGCAACTATGTTGCTAAAACTTTCAATTTTTCTAACGTGAATTACAATCCTGTTTCAGAAATTAAATTAATAATGCTTATAGTTGATAATGTTTGCTTAAACCCGCCTGTTCCAAAATTTTCACATACCGGGATTCATTTCGAAGAAAACTGAAATCAGGGTTGGTGGCTATCAGGTTAAAATAATGATATGGAATATACTTTTCTTCCAACACTTTTTCAAGCCAGTAAAGTGTTTCTTCCTTGTTTTCAGAAATAGCATACCACCAAGCCGTATAAAATGGATGCCCGTTTAATCCTTCCACGGGGATAGGAGAATTTTTATTGGTTTCAATCATCCATAACAATAATCCTTCAATTCCGGAACTATCAAATGCAATTTGAATTTTGTTGTCATGTTCATCTGAACCGGAGTAGATTTTGGCAATCTTTTGTAATTGATTTTTCATTTTCTCCCCTTCTTCAAGTTTTGCATAATTCAAAACAAACAACCAGTAATTGCTGCTAAAACCCGGATTATAATCATAAGCAACAGAACAAGCATCCAACGATTTATAATATTTCTGTTCGAAATAATAGATCCATGAATTCAAATTTTGTACAACCCAAAAATAGGGTTCCAGTTCAAGGGCAATATCCACTTGTTTCCGTGCTTCGTCAATGGGACCGGTAATCATAAGATACTGGGCATACCATTGTCTTGATGTTGCATAGTTTGGATTTAACCGGATGGATGTTTCAAATTCTTTTTTTCCTTCTTCAAATTTTCGCTGTCCCCAAACATGGTATGCGGCAAGAACACAATGTGCTTCAGCACAATCAGAATCAATTTGCAATGCTTTTAAACTTAATTCGTGTGCTTTAACAAATCCATCTGTTGAACCCAAAATCCCCCAGGCAGTTAAATTAAACCATGCTTTGGCCAGTCCTGCATAAGCTTCTGCAAACTGGTCATCTTCGGCAATTGCTTTTTCGTAATATTTTATACATCCTTTTACTCCTTCCGGATCAAAACCATAACGTTGAGAACCACTTGCTTTATGATGTAAAAAACGGGCCTGTAAATAGTAGTTGTATGCCAAAGAACTATTTGTTGTTTTTGATTTAAACCTGTTCATCTCATTTTCAGACAAAGCAGATTTAATTTTTGATGCAACAAGCAGTGAGATTTCTTCCTGCACACCAAGAATGTCACTCAATTTTCTGTCAAAATTTTCTGACCAGATGTGATCTTCCCGAAAGGGATATGCATCGATCAATTGAACATTGATTCTTATGTTTTCATCCTGCTTTCTGATACTTCCCTCCAGAACATATTTAACTTTGACTTTTCTGGCAATTTGTCGTACAGTTAAATTACTGTTTCTGAATTGTTCAGCAGAGGTACGTGATACCACACGTAAATTTGTAATACGATATAAATCATTTAATATGTCTTCTCTAATTCCATCCGCAAAATATTCATAGTCAGAATCGTTGATATAATTATCGAAGGGTAAAACAATAACAGACAAGTCTCTGCTTAAGAAAAAATACCATATACCTAAAAAAACCATTAAAATTACAGTTAAAGTAGTTAGAAAATAAAAAGGCATTTTTCGTTTAAACTTTGAGTCTCTTGCAGGCAATTGAATGTCAGCTTTCTTCGTCAACGGCATTTCATTACCAAATCTGCTTTTTACTTCTCCCGGAGGAAAACCAAAATACTCATGAAAACAATGATTAAAATAAGCCGGACTACTGAAACCAACATCATAAGCCACTTCTGCCGCTGATATGTCCTTCTTCTGAAGCATTTTCATTGCTTCTTTTAAACGAATGTTTCTGATAAACTGACTAAGAGATAGATTGGTTTCCGATTTTAGTTTTCTGTGAATATAAGACCTGCTTCTACCATGTTCTTTTACCAACTCACTTACTCCAAATTGATTATTGCTTAGGTTGGTTTCTACGATTTTGGTTAGTTGATTTAAAAACGACTGATCCGATTCCGTACTAGAATTCATGGCTTTTGGAAAGTTGAATCGATTTTATTAACTATCTAATATACAAATATTTGAGCACAATTACAATTAAAATTTCTCATACTTGTTTTTCAATTATTATTTAAAAAAACTTTGATTTCCGCAGTTTTATACAACTGTAAGTTTATTTTTCGTTTGATGAATTTACAATGTTCTGATAAATGAAAATTGTGATTTTTTCAGTTAAAGGATTTGATTAATTTCGTCGCTTGAATTAGTAATATAGAGATATGAGGGCTGCAATTCTGTTTTTGATTTTGATTTTTGGTGCAAGTGAAGTTTGGACTCAGGAATACAACCTGGTTTGGGAAGACAATTTTGAAGGTGAAGGCTTAAACCCTGCAATTTGGAATATTGAACAAAAAAAGGGATCTGGAACACTGGACAAAATAAAGAACTCCAGCATTATAAAACAGAGAATGTAAGTGTTGGGGATGATGGTGAAGGAAATAATTGTTTAATCCTTACTGCAAAAAAAGAAAATTATAATGGTTATGGTTTTACATCAGGAAGAATAAATTCAAAAGGAAAACTGGACATTAAATATGGAAAGATTCAAGCCAGAATAAAACTTCCGGATTTAGCCAATGGTTTGTGGCCCGCATTTTGGTTGCATGGAAGTAATGATTTGAAATGGCCTGCATCAGGAGAAATAGATGTGATGGAAGCCGGTCATTCAGAAGGTATTTCAACCAACAGGCAAAATACAACTTTTGGTGGAGCATTGCACTGGGAACACAATGACAGTTATGCTGGATACGGAACCAAAGAGCAATCTTCAACACCTTTAAATGAAAAATACCATGTTTATACAGTTGAGTGGGATGATAAGGTCGTAAAAATGTTCCTGGATGATAACACATCACCCTATTTTGTCATGAACGTAAATGGCTCAGATGCAGAAGAATTTCGTGATTATCCGATGTATCTGATATTTAATCTTGCCGTTGGGGGTTCTTTCACAGGGATTTACGACAAAGAAGAAATTACTGCACCCATGCCGGCGAACATGTATGTAGATTATGTTCGTGTTTATCAAAAAGAAGGGAATGGCGAATTGTCAACGAATCCACCGGTATCAAGCAGTCTGGCTGTTTTTGCTGATGATTCCGATTTGGAAAATACTCTGGAAATCGGATTTGATACAAACATTGAAGCACTCGGTACTTCAGAACGAACGGGCGAATCTCCTAAAGAAGGAAATGAGGTATTGTCTTACAATTTAATGGCTAATGTTGATTACAATATTTCGTTTATTTCATTGGCAACTAAAAACTTAAGCACTTTAACCCAGGACGGAAGTTTGGATTTTTATGTAAAAACCAATTCTTTTTCAGATATTCAAGTGGGACTAAAAGATACACTGGGAAGTGAAAAATGGATAACCCTTAACGACTCATCAAAATACAATTGCCAAAGAGATGAAACATGGAGCCGTGTAATTATTCCACTAAATGAATTTAGTGAAGTGGATTTCGCTAAAATTGATGGGGTGTTTATGATTAAAGGAACACCAGAAAGTGATAGTTACATTTCCATTGACAGGGTTATAATATCAAATTCGGTAGTTAATTCTGAACTTTACGGTATTTATACCAATAACCCAAATATTACGGAGAATTTCGTAATTGATAATACAAATGGTTATTTGTACATCTGGGAAAACACCCTAAAAACGATGGATGATGCTCCTGAATATGAGGGTGAGGATGTACTTGCTTTTACATCAGAAAGTGGAAAGAACTGGTTTGGTTTTGGTTTGTTTTCGAAAAAAGGAATCGATTTAACACAGTTCGCAGATGGTTATTTGAAACTTGCTTTAAGAACAAATTCATCAAATGATTTTTGGATTGGAGTAAGCGGTGCCAACAATACCGAAGCAAAAATTGATTTTAAAACTGGAAACGATCCCTATGGATTTGTACGAGACGGGCAGTGGCATCGTATCACAATTCCGGTAAACGATTTGCTAAAAAAAGGACTGGATTTATCTTCTTGCGACAATATATTTATGCTGGGGGGTGCTCCAACAATTAATAATATTCTGGTTGATGATATTTATTTTTCAGTTTCAGAAGAAGATTTTGAAAACAGGTTTATAAATCCTGACAGGAATAATCCATTATCAACCGATATTCAAAAAATTACAGCCGACTATTATCGCATCTACTCTGAAAACACAAACATTCCTGATTTCTTCGAAATCGACAATAAAAAAGGACATATTTATATTTGGGATAATTCTTTAAGAGAAATTGCCGGGGGAACACCCTATGACGGAACAGAACAATTATCATTTAAAAGCGGAAACCTTGGTTGGTACGGCTTTGGAATTTTCTCGGACCATGGATTGGATCTGACTCATTTTGCCAATGGTTTTTTGACTTTATCTATTAAAACGAGTTCCGATGAAGATTTTTGGATTGGGATACAGGGAGATGAAAACACGGAAGGTAAAATTAGTTTCAGCAGCGGATCAAGAATAAATATTGACCGGGATAATAATTGGCACAGGGTTACCATTCCGATAAATAAGCTTACGGCTGAAGGATTAAAACTTGAAAACTGTGGAAACATTTTTATGCTTGGAGGAAACTATATTTCAGATATAGCTGTAGATGATATTATTCTTTCAACAAATACAACACTTCCCGAAAATCCAAACTTGAATGTTTCAACATCAGTACAACATAATGATATGGATATCCTGCAGGTTTACCCAATTCCAATGAAGGATTACTTAAATTTGAGGACAGGTGTAAAACTCTCATGGATAGAAATTTATAATCAATCAGGAGCATTAATTTATAACGAGGTTCCGGCTGATGAAATCAGTATTAAAGTAAACACACAGAATTTTTCACCAGGAGTTTATTTGCTGAGAGTTGTATTGGATGACAATAAAATCCTTACCAAAAAAATCATTAAGAAATAAAATATCAACTCATTTTAAAATATTCAAATCAATCTAAACTAACTTTTAATGTACAAAAAACAACATTTAGCCATTCTGTTATTTCTTTTTGTTTCGATAATTACATTCGGACAAAAACAGGTGCCTTTTAACAGCAAAAAAATTGTATACATGGGGCGAACCGAGGTTGAAGAAAATAATAGTGTCAAGATTTACTGGCCGGGAACTTCTGCAAAACTTTATTTCGAAGGAAGCGATGTAAGTGTAAGCATGAGCAACGACAAAGGCAAAACTATTTTTTACGCAATAATTGATGGTGATGCCGAAAATGCCAAAAAAATTATTCCCGAAAAAAATAAATCAACCATTCAAATTGCAAGTGGATTACCAGTGGCCAAACATTCAGTAGAAATTTTTAAACTGACGGATAATACTACGGTTACGTCATTTTACGGATTTGAACTTAATGACGATGCCAAAGTATTAAAATCCCAAAAACAAGGTAAAAAGAAAATGGAGTTTTATGGTAATTCAATTACGGCAGGCCATGGTGTAGATGTAAAATATGGAGAACCTGATTCGGGAGATCCGGAGTTTTTTAACAATTACTATACCTATGCTGCACGCACGGCACGACATTACAATGCACAATACTATTGCAATGCAAGAAGTGGAATTGGTGTAATGTTAAGCTGGTTTCCCGAAATAATGCCGGAGGTATATAATCGTATTGACCCTTTTGATTCGGAAAGCGAATGGGATTTTTCAAATTATACACCAGGCATTGTCGTAATCAATTTATTTCAAAACGACAGCTGGCTGATAAATAATCCTGACCATGAACAATTTAAGGCCCGCTTTGGAACTACCCGTCCTGATGAAAAAAAGATTATTAAATCTTATAAAGATTTGGTTTTAAAAATCAGAAAAGAGTATCCGAAAGCCTCAATCATTTGCGCATTGGGAAGTATGGATGCCACACGCGAAAATTCGCCCTGGCCGGGATATGTAAAAAAAGCAGTGGAGGAATTAAATGATAAAAAGATCTATACCCATTTTTTCAAATACAAGAACACTCCCGGTCACCCGATTGCAAGTGAGCAAAAAGAAATGGCTGACTCTTTGATTGAGTTTATCGATAAAAACATTAAGTGGTAGTATTCCGTTTTATATTGTTGGTTGTTTATTTTTAAGTAAAAGAAAATTTTATTTGGCAGAAAAGATAATCGTTCATCTTGTAAAGAATAAAAAATGAAATCAATATTAACTGTTTCGCTTATCATACTTTTAGTAGTAACAATTTCGGCTCAGAATTCTCATCTGGCAAGGGGTTTTGTTTTTGATGATAAAAATAAAAATGGTATTCTTGATGACGGAGAAAAAGGAATAGAGGGAGTTTTGGTGTCAAACCAGGAGGATGTTGTATTGACAGATAGCAAAGGGTACTACGAACTTTCCATTAAAAACCCGGGTACAATTTTTATTACAAAACCGGCCAATTACAATGTCCCGTTAAATGATTTCAATAATCCGCAATTCTATTATATTCATCAACCTGACGGATCAAAGGTGATGGAGTTTGAAGGCATTTCCAAAACAGGGGAATTACCTGAATCAATAAATTTCCCGTTGTATGAAACTATAGAAAAGGACAATTTTCGTTTATTGGCACTCGCCGATGTGCAGGTAGCGTCTGCAAAAGAAATTGATTATTTCAGACAGGATTTTATTCCGCACCTGTTAAATGAAAAATTCGATCTGAGCATTTCCCTGGGAGATTTGGTTCATGATGATTTAAGCCTGTTTCAGGGATATAACCAATCGGTTGCATTGCTTAATACTCCGGCCTACAATATTATTGGAAATCATGATGTAAATTATGATGTAAACGAACCTTTTTCAAGTGACACCTATAAAAGCTTTTACGGACCAAACTACTATTCTTTCGACTATGGACAGGTTCATTTTGTTTGTTTGAAAAATTTTGAAAGACTTTGTAAAAAGGGAGATACTGAAAGGTACTGGAATTGTTACGAGGGTCAGGTTAATGACAAACAATTAAAATGGTTAAAAAATGATTTAAAGAATACATCACCTGATAAACTTGTGGTTATTTGTCAACATGTAGCTTTCGAAAAAAACAGTACAACAGGAGAGCGAATGAAGGTAAAAAACCGGCAGGAAGTTTTTGATGTTTTAAAGGATCGTAAAAATTTACTGGTTCTCGCCGGTCATAAGCACACGCTTCAGCATGATTATTTTACAAAGGAAGATGGGTGGAAAGGAAAAGATGAGTTGCATCAGATTGTTTGCGCTTCGGTAAGTGGCTCTTGGTGGTCAGGGCCAATTGATAAAAATGGGGTACCTACTTCCACACAAATTGATGGAGTCCCGAACGGTTATTTTATTTTTGAATTTAAAGGAAATAAATTTGTACATCATTTCCATCCTGCCGGTAACAGCGCGGAACAAATGAGAATAGAATTTCCGGAGGAAAAGATTAATACGGAGAACATGGAAATTATTGTAAATGTTTTTAACAGTAATAAATATTCTACCGTTTTTGCTGAACTTGATAATTTGGAGAAAGTTGAACTAAAAAACGAAATTTCCAAAGATCCTTTTATAAGCAGTTCTTTTGCCAATCCTAACAGTAATTATAAAAGTTGGGCGAGTCCTTCAAATTCAACACAAATTTGGAAAGGACAACTCCCCGTCGATATGTCAAAAGGCTTGCATAACTTAAAGATTACATCTGTCGATGAATTTAAAAGAGAATTTACTTCATATAAAGTATTTGAGGTAAGTCAGTAAAAACGGTTTGTCAGAATAATTCATCCGATGACTATTTTTTCAACTCATACTCATCGGATGAAGGATGAAAATCTTGGCTTTAATACTTCTGCAATAACTTCAAAAGTTTTTCATCCAGTTTATGCCCATACCAGTCTTTGTATTCAATGTCTTTTCTTCCTGAGTCCATAATACCAAACGTACCTCTGAATTCCCATAAAGAAAAACCAATTCCGTTTTCCGATAATACACCAAGCACCTCATCAAACCAGGCCAAAAATACATCGTGTGGTGTTGCATTCCAACAACCGCACTCCCCACAATGAACTCCAACTCCCTGTTTCACCGCGTCAATCCACGGAGCATAAAATTCTTCAAGGCTTTTCCGGCTAAACTCCCGGCCATCAATTTTACCCGGCCACACCGGTTTTGGCGCATCGTCAGGATTTTTAAACACCCATGGTGCACGATAATGCGAAATATAATGCGGAAAATATCCTCGACAACTTTGCCCGATTTCCAAATCAAAAATCTCAGGAATGACATCGCTGCCTACATTGTTTCCATCGGCAATTACCATATGATTTGGATTATGTTCCCTGATGGTTTCCAGCGAATTTTTTGCCACTTTTCGGTACAAATCTCCCGGAATTGGTCCACGCCTTGAATGTTGATCATTCATATCTTCACGGGTACAGGGTTCGTTTACTAAATCAAAACTAATCTGTTTTTGTGTTTTTGATGCAAAACGTTTTGCCCACATCCCCCAGTGAAAATAAAAAGCATCCTGCGCTTCTTTATCCTGCCATAAATTATAGGGTTCGTTAAAACCGGCATTTACACAAAATCCGGGAGCCCGGTGCAAATTCAAACTAACATGCAAACCATGTTTGTTTGCCAATTCAACAATTCTTTCCACCTCATCTACAGCCGCCTCGTCGATATTATAAATTTCTTCAGGAGTAATATGTTTCGAACGATCAAACTTGACATATCGTGGATAAGCCATTGGAAAGCGAACAAAATCAAATCCCCAGTCCGCCATCCATTTAAAATCCTCTTCAGTGGTTTTACTATAAGAACTTCGCCCGGGATTTGGAGCAAAAAAGTCTAAAAGGTTAAATCCCCGCCATTGAGGCAATTTATTTTCAATTTTATTACTTGAATTGGCTAAAGCAAGGTTTCCTGTCATACCCATTCCGGCAGTAACAAGACCTGTGGTTTTAATAAAATTTCTGCGTTTCATTATTTTGGTTTATTGGTTTGGATAAAGATACAATTTGACCTTAACAGACAAAAACATATCCTAAAAAAGTATGTTCGACAAAAATAAAAATCCGATAATTTCTAATTTGCTTTGACGACTTTAACGGTTTTTTGAAAATCCTTAGTCCTGAAAATCACAAAATAATTTCCCGGTAATAAACCGGAAGTATCCCACTGTACAGAATGCTTCCCTGTAATCGTTTTTCCTGAGTATATACGACTTACCAGTTTCCCGTTAATTGCCACCGCATAAATTTCAATAGGAATTCCATTCGATATAAAACTAACATTTACAACTTCATTTAATGGATTTGGAAACACTTTAAAATTGCTGTCAGCATTCTGCATTTCGGATGAAACCAGCTGTTTACTTTTTATTACCGGAATGGTTTCAAAATTATTTAGCAGAACTTCATTTCTATCTGTTTCCTGCAATTCAAACCATTGATGTAAAATCGAAGCATAAACACTTCTAAAATCAAACTCCCATGGAAGATTATCTTTATAAGTGGCACCGGAAGAAATAAGCGGATTGTTGCCTAAAACACCGGGAACGACACTATTACCAAAAACAAACATTGGAGCAGCTGCACCATGGTCGGTTCCCAAACTTGCATTCGAGACTATTCTTCTTCCAAATTCAGAAAAGGTCATGCCTGCAACATTATCATCCACACCGTGGTATTCAAGATCTTTCATGAAGGCCATTATGGCATCGTTTAATTCCTTTAATAAAACCGCATGTTCACCCGATGTATGATCCATTTCTTCCACCTGACTATCGTGTGTATCAAAACCATCAATTTTAACCAGGTACATCGAAGTTTGCAATCCTCCTGCAATTAAGCGTGCAACTATTTTTAAATGTTGTGCCAAATCTGTTTCAGGATAAGTTTTTTGATATTTGACTTTTTCTGCAGCTTTTTTTACCACTTCACCATACAACTGCGACTGTCTTGCTGTGTAACGAATGTGTTTCAGTTTATCTCCAACAAGAGTATCCGGAAGTTCCGATTCAATATTATCAACCAATCCATAAAAATCTGTTGGATCTTTTAAAACCATGCTCATCGATGCTGCCGGCCCCTGAAACAACATTGTTGAACCATAACCAATTTCAATTGACAAAGGATCTGATACGTTTTCATTGGGATAATCTTCCGGATAACCTGGAAACTGATGATCAAGAAATCTTCCCGGCCAGCCACTGTTTATCAGGTTATCCGAATCTGATCCACTCATCCAAATATCGGTCGATTTAAAATGAGAATAGTTTTGTTCCGGATATCCAACTGACTGAATAATACGCAACCTGTCTTCGTTAAACAACGACTGTAAACCAGCCAGTTCAGGGTGTAAAGCTACATTGGTTCCAGATAGTGGCAGCAATTTATTTTCAGGTAAAATAATATGCGGGCGAACCCTGTTTAGTGCTGAAAGCTGGTCAAGAGGAACAACTGTATTTAATCCGTCGTTTCCTCCCTGCAGATAAATCAACACCAGAACTTTGTTGGATTCGGCAGCTGATTTTGCCATTTGATTTGCAAAAGAAGAAAAACCAAATCCACCAAGTAAAGTGGGGATTCCAATTGCATGAGCAGTATGTTTTATAAATGATCTTCTTTTCATTTCATTACATTAAATGATATTCTCCCAATTGCAGTATCTGCTTAAATGTACTTTTCAAACGGCT
This sequence comes from uncultured Prolixibacteraceae bacterium, assembly GCA_913063265.1. Classification (GTDB taxonomy): domain Bacteria; phylum Bacteroidota; class Bacteroidia; order Bacteroidales; family Prolixibacteraceae; genus Draconibacterium. Next base: position 19,248 of record CAJXZG010000048.1, read on the forward strand.
TTCAACAATTGACCTTTTTGAATTACTTTGTTGATCTTCTAAATATTCATTCCATGCATTTGTCCAGTAATAATCATTTTGTTGTCCGGATAAAAGCACAGATTTAAGTTGATTTAATACCAATTCTGAAATTTCAACTCCCAAAAAGAGTGAGGTAACTTCTTTTAATAAAAGATTAGGATCTGAAGGTTTATCCAGTGTTTTTACAAATTCAACTAAATCCACTTTGATTTTACGACTCCTGGAAATCCAAAATCCCCAGTTTATCAGCGAATCTGTTTGCGAAGCTCTTTTTGTTATTGTCGTTGTTGTTATCCACGCTTTGTCGTACTGAGGTGCCTGATAATAAGGTGTCCAGCCTGCAACATTGGGAGGGTCGCCAATTTCCATTCCCAGGCTCGACATACTCCAGAGCATTGTTCTGTGCTTCTCATAATCAGTAACCAAATCATCATCTTCTTTTGAATCGATATCAAAAGCACGCCACAATCCTAATAAATGATCCAGCGGACTCTTTATCAATACCCCCCTGTTTTGAATATCAAAAAAATGCTCGCTTTTAAACAGGGTCAGTAAAACCGGCTTAATTTCATAATTATTGGAGCGAAAAATTTCTGCAAGCGGTGTAATTATTTTTTGTTCAACATCTTCCGTAATTAAATTCGATACAAAAAAGGAGTAAATTCTTCGACATATATATTTTGCTGTTTCCTGATTATTAAAAATCATATCCAACAATTCAGTAAGTTCTTCTCTCCCCTGCCCGCCGGGCTTTCCTTCGATGATTGTATTATCGTAAAATTCCGAAAACTTTTTATTTGATTTATCGTGTTTAAAATGGTCAAAATAATAAGAAAAATCCCCTTCGTTATAATAAGGTTCTCTTTTCACCCGGTAACCGGTTAAAATCCTGGCTGCATTCTGAACATCTCCTTCTGTATATTTTGAATCAGGTCCTTTTCCCACACAAAACAGTTCCTGCAATTCTCTTGCATAATTTTCGTCAGGGGCATTTTTTGTATTAGACTTACCGTTCAGAAAATATAACATCGAAGGATCGAGTGTTAAAGCCCTGATAAATGCTTTATAATTTCCCAGCGCATTTTTATAAATCATCTCGAAATATCGATAACTGGCTTTTGCAATGTAGACATCCCAAACTTTGGTTACCAGTAGATTGCTCCAAAACAATACCATTTTTTCGTGAATAGTAGCTTCCTGATTGATAATGTTTTTTATGAGCCATGTTTTTAGGGAAACCACTCTTAAACTTTCTGCGGAACTGCCATGCGGAGCTTTTATCCAGGTCTCACCTAATCCAACATGTGGATCTTTAGCATCTTTATAACCCTCATAATTATTAACCGGTGGTTCGGGCAGCAGAGATTCAGCAATTAGTTTTTCTACTGCTCCATCCATCGATAATTTGCTGAAATTATCCAGGTTTTCTTTTTTTACACCAAACATGGTTCGACTTAATAAATGTCGCGCTTCGTATACTCCCCAACTTCCTGAATACTTTTCTAAACCTGAAGAAATAACGGCTTTTTTTAATAAAGAATCTGTGTTCGAAACCGGAGGTTCTAAGTTAACGGGGTCCACTTCACGAGCATCTTTTATCCATTGAAATCGTTCTAAAGGCCGTGGGTCTGAAATCTTTTTGGTTTCCATAATTATTTACAAAACAAATTCAGAAATAAAAAGTTGAAATCCCGGTAACAATAAAAATATTCAAGCTTTATTTTTCGGATTTTTGTTCAACCCAGATTAGTTTTGAGGTATCATAACCTCTTTCTTCTACTTTATTTATGATGTGTTTTTTAACTTCCTGACTTAGTTTTGGTGTCCGGCTTAATATCCATAAATAGTTATCCGATTTACTTCCAACCAATGCCCATTGATAATCTTTATCTAATTCAAGAATATAATAGTCGGCATAAAAAATCCAGAAAAAAGATACTTTTAGTTTTCCCGTTTCATCTGTAAGTTTTGCTTTTCCTTCTGCAACATCCAATTTACCGTCAAGCGATTCTTTATATCCTTTATTTAGCACTTTAATTTTGCCATCTTCACGCAAAGAATATGTTGCAGTTACTCCCTGCAATCCGCGTTCAAAGCGGTGATCATATCGGGCAATTTCGTACCAGGTTCCCAGGTATTTTTCTAGATCAAGTTCTTTTATAGTTGATTTATCCATTTTTTGAGCATTACCATTACCAACAAAACAACTTGCTGAAAATAAAAATAATACTAAAATTATTTTAATCTTTCTAATCATCACTGTTTATTCAATACCATTTCAAAAAAGGGAAACCAGTTTTCTCCATCCCTCGAAAAATGGCCTGTTTCGTGCCACTGCCCTTTATTGTTCAATTGTAATTTATATTTCATTTTTCCCTGAGGAGTTTCCATTATCCAGCTAAATGAATTTTCTCCAACCTCGGGTTCATGTTCAGTAAAATAACCTCCGGGAACCCTCCAAGACTGCCATCGGTATTTTTGATTGGCTACATCATAAGAAACAACGGCAAATGCATCATGTGCCACTTCTTTATTACCCTCTTTATTGAAATGATAACCTGTTCCCTTAATTTTTAATATGGTGCCGTTAAGTTCTAAAACAATAGATTCATGCATTTCAACCGTATCACGGTTTTGAGGACCCATCTGAGTCCATGCTGTACCTTTCCACTCTCCAACGAGCCATTCCATTTTTTTCATGGCATTTTGTTGAATAATCTCCGGGGACTGAGAATAACCGATTGAAGCAAGAAAAATTAATAGGAAAAGTAAGGAAATTGTTTTCATAATAATCAGTTTTAATTACTAAACAATTCCAATTAAAGCCGGTTCAGTTTTATGAATGAGAACTGTTTATTCTTCTCATCATTTCCATGCACATTCTACCGTTATGGTACGGTGCTTTCCATGGACTGACTTTATCAACATTCAATACTTTAAGATTTTTATCTACGCCCCAAAACCATTCACCTTTCTTGCTATCAACGATATGATTTTGAATAAACTTCCAGCTTAATTCAGCTTGTCTCAGATATTTGTCATCCGAAGTAATTTGCCAGGTATTAAAATATCCAACTACAGATTCAGCTTGCGGCCACCAGTCAAACTGTTCCCACAAATGATTTTTTTCTTTTTCGTAATACATTCCACCATGCGATGCAAAAGCCTCTTCAATTAACAAATCGCTCATTTTAATCGCCACGGCTTCCACTTCATTTATCAGTTTTGTGTTTTCTATCACCTCTGCAGCTTCATTCATTAACCATGTGGCTTCAATATCGTGCCCGTATGAATCAATCTCAGATCTGACTTTCCAGTCTTTGTCAAAAAACAGAATCAAATGATTGGTTTGAGAATCCAAAATTTTATCTAAAAAAATACGAAGTAAATGTTCAACCTTTTTTTTAACTTCATCTGTACTATGAATTCGATACAAATTAGTATAGGCTTCAAGAATATGAAGATGGGTATTCATTGATTTTTTTACGTCCAGATCTTTGGGACTTAATCGCTGATCATCCGTTTCTTTCCAATCAGCGGTATTGGCTTCAATATATCCACCAAATTCCTGATCAAAGGCATATTTTTCAAGAATCATAAACATTGAAATTGCCAACTGTCGGGCTTTTTCATCTTTAAAAGCTAACCAGTATTCCGACAAAGCATAAATAAAAAATGCCTCTGCATAAAACTGTTTTTTTGTATCCTCCGGCTTGCCATCAGGAAACACGCTCCAGAAAATTCCACCATTTTGGTTATCCCAAAAAGTTTCGAGAATTATACGAAATGCTTCATCTGCCATTTTTTTATATTCAGCTTTTGGAAAAATTCGGTAAGCCGCAGAGTATGTCCACATAATGCGAGTGATAAATACGGCTGAGATTGGAGCGTTGATATCTTTCTCTCCCTGGTTATTGATTTTACAAATAAAAGTTTTTCTAATCTCATCGTACACTTCATTGATCCAAAAATCAAGAATATTGTCGTTGAGTTCGGTTTCGAATTGTTGTTTTAGCTTTTGAAAATCCATTTGAGTTGAATGTTGAAAGTTTAAAGTCTAATCTGACTAAACTAATGATTGTCATTCAATAAAGTTGAGAAGAGCAAAAAATATTCATCTGAACTACTCACCCTGATTGAGACTTCGTCACAATCGTCCCTCTCTTCACGAAGAGAGGGAGAAGAGGGAGAGTTCAAGAATATGAATAGACAACTCATTTATATTTAGCCTTTTAAAAGAACAAATTTTTATCGTGATTTGGATAAAAGATTCCGGCATCAATTCTGATCCTGTCTAAAGTTTCCATTAAATCGAGACTTATTTGCCAGGTCATTTTATCACTTTCAATCCGGCCTTTATCCAGACATTTCATTACATGTTCAGCTTCATACTGATATCCAAAACCTTCGTTGTGCATTGAATCGATTTTAGTTTCTTCACCTCCTTCTTTCCAAATGGTTATATCTGTTGGCGTAAACCATCTTGGATTTAAAATGAGGTAACCTTTTTCACATAAATATTCAGTTTGAACCGGTGAATACGTTGCAAACCCGGATGTCAGGTTTGCCATTTCACCATCGCTGTACTTAAACAAAATATTGATACTTTCTTCAGAGCCTGTTTCGCTAAAATCGGCAAATGTTTTAATGATTTCAGGAACACCCAAGGAAGTAAGTGCAGCAAACACCGGGTAAATTCCAATATCCAGCAAAGAACCTCCTCCCAAATCGATATTATAAAGTCTCTTATTTGTATCGAAAGGTGCATTAAAAGTAAAATCAGACCTAACCGTTTTTAATTTTCCAAGTTCTTCTGTTTTCAGTATTTCCATCGCCTTTTGATAACTTGGTTGAAACATGGTCCAGAAGGCCTCCATTAAAAAAGTATTGTTTTGTTTTGCACAGGCTATCATTTCTTCCGCCTCTTTTTTATTGATGGCAAATGCTTTTTCGCACAACACTGCTTTTTTATGATTCAAACATAACATAGTATGCTCGCGGTGATGAGAATGAGGAGTGGCAATATAAACCACATCGACTTTTGGGTCGTTCACCATTTCCGTATAATTTCCATAGGCAATTTCAAATCCATGTTCGTTTTTAAAATCTTCCGCTCTTTGCAGATCACGCGAGGCGGTCGCATAAAGATTTGCATTCGGTAACAATTTTAAATCGTTAGTAAATTTGTGTGCAATTTTTCCACAGCCTAAAATGGCCCAGTTGTATGTTTTCATATTTAACTCAAAATCTTATTATAAAACTATCATTGTATTTCTTATTTTATTTTGTCTTGCCAGACGGGCTTTCATTTTTCTCCTTGATGAGAAAAACGAAACAAAAAGAATCAAGAAAATTTAATGCTTCTCCCCACCATCCAACGCTAGCCCGCGCCAAATTTTCACCCAACCCACATTTAATCCCGACAAATCAATTCAATATCTATCGCATGTGTTCAATTATGATACTTCTTTTTTTGTTCGAGCATTTTTATCATATCCTGAAGTTTCTTTTGTCTTATTTCCGGAGTTCGGGCAATTTGCAAACGATAAATAATAGCATACCTGTTGATATTATTGAGCGTTTTAAAAAACGCTGCCGCATCAGAGTTTTTATTTAATGCATCTTTTAAATAAGCCGGTACTTTTGCATTCTTTGGTGAATCGTAAGCGTTTTGCCAGGTTCTTTTTTCTTTGGCAATTTTTATACTTTCCAATCCCGGTGCTTTCATCCGCCCCTGAGCAATCAGTTTCTTAACTTTATTCTTATTAATTTTCGACCAATTGCTTGCAGGTTTACGTGGTGAAAACCTTTGAATCCACGAATCTTCGTCATAAGCTTTTTTTAGTCCGTCAATCCAGCCATAACACAGTGCAACTTCAAGTGCCTGATCATACGTAATTGATTCAATCTTACTTTTCTTTTTGGCAATTCTTACCCAGACTGCCCCGGAGTTTCTATTCTCTTCAAGCCAAGTGCTCCATTCTTCTTCTGTTTCAAAAAGAATGATGGGTAATTCGTCTTTTGGCTTGACAGGCATAAAAACTTCAATTTTTAACAGGATAAAACTTTATATAAATCCAGGCACAGTTCGACTCCACTCACTGTGACTATCAGACTATACGAAGTCTAAGTCTAAAATCAGAAAAAACAAATATGTAGATAACCATTTTTTCTCTTACTTCAGACTTTTATTCTTATCTATAAGTTTATTAATCGTTTCAACACTTAAGGCAGTTCTTAATCCATCTTCCGGGGTATTTAAACAGTAATCGATAAGTCTTTCTACAGTTGTTGTGGCTACATTCATACGTGTATCAGAAGCTCCGTAATAAATAAATACTTCATCATTTTCGTTGCGAATCCAACCATTTGTAAATACCACGTTCGAAACATCTCCGGTCCGCTCCTCACCTTCCGGTGCAAGAAAGTATCCTCCCGGTTTTGCAATGACTTTAGAAGGATCCTTCAAATCAGTCATAAACATAAACAACACATATCGTAAACCGGCTGCGCAAGCTCTTACACCGTGCGCCAGATGTAACCAGCCCTTTTCGGTTTTAATTGGAGCGGGCCCCTGACCATTTTTAAGCTCTTTAATGGTATGATAAATCTTTTCGTCAATAATTTTTTCTTCCGGAGCTTCGGCCCTGGTAATATCGTCAACAAAAGCCCAACCGATTCCTCCGCCGCCACCGACTTCAATAAATCCATCTTGCGGCCTGGTATAAAAGGCATATTTCCCTTCAACAAATTCCGGATGTAAAACCAGGTTTCGCTGTTGTCCGTGATGGGAGATAAAATCAGGCAAACGTTCCCAATTCACCAAATCCTTTGTACGTGCAATTCCCCCGCTTGCTGTTGCCATCGAAGTATCTCCTGCAGGTGCATTTGGATCTTTTCTTTCCGAACAAAAAATTCCATAAATCCATCCGTCTTCATGTTTTACCAGACGCATATCATAGACGTTTGTATCCGGATCATCGGTTTCGGGCATCGTTACCGGGCGATCCCAAAAACGCCAGTTGTCTATACCATTTGCACTTTCTGCAACAGCAAAATATGATTTCCTGTCCCAACCTTCTACACGCACCATTAAAATATAACGTCCATCGATATAAATAGCACCACTGTTTAATGTCGCATTAACACCTATTCGCTGCATTAAAAATGGATTACTTTCGTAATTTAAATCAAACTTCCAATGCAATGGCGCATGCGCTGCCGTTAGTATGGGTCTTTTAAACCGTTGATAAATTCCATTGTAATCTTTTTTTAAGGGCTTATTTCTTTTGGTTATCAGTTTTTCGTGTTGCTTCCTGAGCTTTGCCAATTTTTTATCAAAATCTTTTTTTGAAGGAATCATAAAAAGTTTAATGTTAAAAGTTTAAAAATTAAGTACATCAATCATCAGTGAAGAGTTTAATTTTTGTGTCCGTATTCAAAACTTGTTGGTTTAGCTTGGATGACCTCCGCATTAAACTTTAAACACGAAACTTAAAACTCTCCTACTCTTCCGGTAGTTTATCCCACCATGTTTTTTTCAATATAAAACCACAAATTACCGTAATAATTATTGTAATCCAAATGGGCAAAGTATCTTTAATAACGATATAAATTGGTAATGCCACCAATGCTGTCTGAGCAATTGTTCCAAGTAAAACATTGAACATGTCCATTTTGAAGTTTTTATTAGGCACAAACGAAGGATCTTCTTCCATTACCTTACGTTTGATCGGCCCCCAGAAACCCCATGGATTAACGGTTTTATAAAATTCTTTTAATGTTTCTTCTTTTGTTGGTTTGGTTAAGAATGTTCCTAATAAAGCACCCGCGATTGAAACCAGCAACAACCATGGAAAATAATACAGATCAAGAGTTTCAGAGAAGATATACGGGAATATTAATGCAGGAATCAATCCGGCTACCATTCCCCAGAAATAACCATATCCATTAAATCTCCACCAATACCATTTTAATACATTCGAAACCACATAACTTCCGTATAGTGCAGACACAATCCATTGTAAAACACTGTTTACATCCTGCGCATATAATCCAAAAACAATACTGACCAGTACAACCGCCACACCGGTTATATAATTCATATTTCTAATCTGAATATTGTTGGCTGATGGTTTAACATATCTCAAATAAATGTCATTTACAATATAAGCCTGAGCAGCATTTAAAGTTCCGGCGAAAGTTGAGTTAAAAGCAGCCAGTAATCCTGCTAACAATAATCCCATAAATCCAACCGGTACAAACTCTGCTATTGCTGAAGGAAGAATTTGCTCAAAGTCGATTTGGCCCGCTACCAATAAATTTAGTTTGTCGTAATAGAGCAAACCTAAAACAGCAAAACCGGCAATCATAAAGTAACGGATTGGCATTAAAACCACCGAAACAAATCCACTCATTTTTGCCGCTTCCTTTGGCGACTTGGTAGAAAGAATCTTTTGCATATCGTAATTAGGAGCCGGACCGGCCAACGACACCAAAACACCTTTAAAAATCATCATCATAAAGAAAATCATAAACAGAGAATAACCGTCGCTGGCAATTTTAGCATTTACTTCATCGATTATTCCCGTCCAGTTCAGATCATTCAGGTTATTACCAAAAAATGGATTTGCCCAGCCTTCCGGCACAACAAGTGTTTCCACGGCCAATGCTTTCATAGCCAAAACACCAATTAAAATAGCCGAAACTGTCATAATGATATACTGTAATACATCTGCCCAAACAATACTGGTCATACCGCCAATTACTGCATAGAAAACCGCAAAAATTGTAAATGCAATTCCGTATAAATGAGGTACATATTGTTCAGAAATTGCAAATGGAATATAAGGCGAAACCATTTCCCACGGGATAAAAATCATCATAAACTTCCCAAGCCCGATAAAACCGTAGGCAAGCATCCCCAAACACATCATTAAGGCAAAAATCACCACAACTCCATGTGAAAGATTACTATCCCGGGTTCGACCAAAACGGGTATTAATCCACTCGGCGCCGGTGGTAACTTTTGAGCGGCGCAGCCAGATACTTAAAAATACCATCAGAAAAATCTGGTTAAAAACGGGCCATAACCATGGTATCCATATACTTTTTAACCCATAAACAAACAACAATGTTACCAACCACATTGTACCGCTGATATCAAACATACCTGAAGCATTTGAAAGCCCCAGCATATACCATGGTAATTTGTTACCTCCCAGTAAATAATTTGATTTACTTTTTTGTGCTACCTTTTTCAGTACTAGTCCGATAACAACAGTTGAAATCAGATATACAAAAATGATAATAATGTCGATTGCAGTCAGTTTCATAATTTTAGCTTGTTTAGATTTTCAAATTCTCTTTGAATTTGAAGTTCAAAATAAAATATAATTATTTCTCAGGTTGATTAAAGATGACAATTTTACAATAAAAAATTGGGTTAAGAATAAATATTTAACAGAAATAGAACTACTAAAGATGATATAAAACCATTCTATTTAATTTATAAAAATAATTCTCAGATAAAACAGAATTCATCTCAGTTCATTTTGATTAAATAATAAAAACAACCATTTTTACATGTCAATAGCAAAAAATGAATAAACCTGGCTTAATCATACTACTGATAATCATTGCAGCCTGTTCCTCAAAACAAAAAGAGCAGGAACAAAAAGCAACACATGAAAAAGAGATTTCCACCATAAAAAAATCCGATACACCTGAAAAAAGTGCAAAAACATCTGCGCAAACACTTGTTGAAACGGAGATGATTTATTTCGAAGGTGGAACTTTTGAAATGGGTTCAAACAATGGATTACCACAGGAAAGTCCTGCGCACAATACATCTGTAAAACCATTTTACATCAATAAAACTCCGGTTACTGTAGCTCAGTTTCGAATTTTCGCAGAGTCAACAAATTTCAAAACCGAAGCTGAAAAATTTGGAGATTCAGGTGTTTTTAACCTTGAAAAGCAGAATTGGGAATTATTACCGGGAGCATTTTGGCTTAAACCCTTTGGTCCAAACGGACCAAATGCTGAAGACAATCATCCGGTAACGCATATAAGTTGGAACGATGCCGTTGCATACTGTAAATGGGCAGGAAAGAGATTACCTACCGAGGCTGAGTGGGAATTTGCAGCTCGAAGTGGTCTTAACTCAGGAAATAAATTTAGTTGGGGAAATGAGGTTTCGGTTAATGGAAAATACTTTGCCAATACCTGGCAGGGGACTTTGCAAGCGCCTACAACAGAAGACGGATATTTATTTACCTCACCGGTTGGCACTTTTGGCGAAAACGAAGCAGGATTAACCGACATGGGCGGAAATGTCTGGCAGTGGTGTACTGACACTTACAAGGCATATCCCGGAAGCAATGCAACAATAAGAGAAGATAACAATGTTAAGGTGATTCGTGGTGGTTCTTTTTTTTATGATCAATATGGTGAAGATAGTTTTTCAGTAAGTGGCAGGTCAGGCAATTCAAGAGAAACATCGCTTTTTAACACAGGATTCAGGTGTGCTAAAGATGCAACTATAAAATAAAACAAGATATAAATCAATTAAAACCAAATTACTATGAGTAAAATGAACAGAAGAAATTTCATTGGAAAAACAGCGGCTTCTGCAGCTGCAATAACCGTAATTCCGCGTCATGTGCTTGGAGGTAGCGGATTTGTTGCTGCTAACGACAAAATTAATGTTGCCTATATCGGCCACGGAAAACAGGTTTACACCTTGTTGAATGGTATCAACAAATGCAAAGAAACTGTTGCTGTGGCAGGCAGTGATGTATTTGAAAGTAAAATGCAAACCTTTTTAAAAACTGCAGAAAAAAGCAATAAAGACAACGGCAAAAGTGCCGAAGTAAAAGGATATCATTATTACCGTGAGTTGCTGGAAGATAAAAGTATTGATGCTGTTGTTGTTGTTACGCCTGATCACTGGCATGCACAAATGGTGGTTGATGCAGCAAAAGCAAGAAAAGATATTTACTGTGAAAAACCTTTAGCACTAACAGTTGCTGAAGGCCGTGCGATGGTTGATGCAAGTAATAAATATGATTGCGTATTCCAAACCGGTAATATGCAACGTTCATGGCGCGATTTCCGTCATGCCGTGGAACTGGTTCGAAACGGTTATATCGGTGATATCAAAGAAATAAATGTAAGTATTGGTCGTCCGATTAAACAATGTGATTTGCCTACACAGGAAACTCCGGAAGGTCTGGATTGGAATGAATGGATTGGTCCTTCTTTATATCGTGGTTACCATAAAGATTTGTGCCCGGTAGATGCACATAAAGATCCATGGGCATGGTGGCGTGGTTATCGCGATTTTGGTGGAGGATTAATTACTGACTGGGGTGCACATATGTTTGACATCGCACAGTGGGCATTGGATATGGATGGTTCTGCACCGGTAAAATTTTTACCTCCTGAACTACCGGATCAATCACATGGGTTAACTATGGTTTATGCAAACGGTACCAGAATGAACCACAAACTATGGGGTGGCGAAGGTGATGGAAACGGGGTACAATTTATTGGAACCGAAGGCAAAATTGAGGTAAGCCGTAGTTTCTTACGTACTTTCCCAAATGAAAAACTGGCAAAACAGGAATTAAAAGATACTGATGAAAGAGTTTATTTCTCAGATAACCATTACCAGGATTGGGTAGATGCAATAAAAAATCGTACAAAACCTAATTGTACTGTTGAAGTCGGTCATAGCACTTCGGCAGTTTGTAATGTTGCAAATATTGCTTACGAACTTTGCCGACCCTTACTATGGGATGCAAAAACAGAGAAATTTAATGGTGATGACTGGGCAAATATGATGCTCAACCGTCCATACCGTGGAAAATGGGATTATAAAAATTTCTAATATTTATTCATCTAAAATAATTACCCTGTTAAAGTTATTTTTTGAATAAATACTTAAATTAAGATGTTTTTTCAATTTAAAGGGGTGAAAAAATCAGAACCTTGAAGCGAATTATTCCTTCAAGGTTTTTTTGATTTTCTATTTTTTGAATATGACTGAAAAATTGCAACAATTCTGGAACTATTTATTTTCTGTAGGAGTAATCACTTTCTCACAAATATTTATTTTGCTGGGACCGATTATTCTCCTTGCAGTTGCTATGAACATTGTAGCACGCCAAAACGAAAAGTTAAGTTACCAGGTTTTGGGACGTAAATTTTACCTCTATATTTTTGGCTGGCTGGGAACTTCGATACATGAACTGGGACATGCAATTTTTGCTGTAATTTTTGTACATAAAATTTCTGAAATTAATCTATTCTCGCCAAAATCCGGAAAATCCCTGGGTCATGTAAAACACAGTTACACAAAGGGAAATCCGTATCAAACCCTGGGTAACTTTTTTATCGGACTTGGGCCTGTATTACTCGGTTCTGTAATTTTACTTTTGGTTTCATGGCTGCTTTTTAAGCTTGATATTTTTCAGATTGCGGAAAATTACAAAGTTGTTTTGAGCATTCATGTTTTTAAAAATTTAGATTTACTCGGCAGAACATTACAAAACCTCGGAGCAGGTGTTTGGCTTTGTTTTGAACAGATTTTTACCGGTCCAAATACAAACTGGTGGAAGTTGCTTTTATTTGTTTACCTGTTTTACTCCATCGGAAGTTCAATAACTTTGAGTTCATCGGATATTAAGGGTGCATCACGCGGATTCTATTATTTTATAATAATCCTGTTTCTGTTCAATTTATTTACACTTTGGATGGGAGATTTAACATCTGGTTTTTTCAAAAATCTCAATATCTGGTTATCAGGTTTTTATTTCCTTATAATTCTGAGCCTTTGCCTTAATATTGTTTTTGTTTTTATTTTAATGATTCTTAAATGGCTGATATCTCTTTTTACATGATATTGTCAGGTAAAAAGAAACAACGACATTTCTGTTTTTTTCAAACAAAAAAGTTGGTTAAATTGCTTTCAAATTAAAACTAAAACCGCATGAAAAAGCTTTCAATTATTTTTTCTGTCTTTCTGTGTTTCTCAATCTTCTCAAAAGCTGAATCGCCTTATCCTGTCAGGGGTCTTTGTGTTGGTGCACCGTCAGTAAATAATGTTGAAGAATTTGCAGAATTTATCGAAACGGATCTGTCTCCGGCCGGATTAAACCTTTTAATTCTTCGAATCGATTACAGATATCAGTATAAATCTCACCCTGAATTAATCGGGAATAATCCCTATTCAGAGGCCGATGTAAAAAAACTGGTAAAAGTTTGTAAGGAAAATGATATCCGCTTAATTCCTCAAATTAATCTTTTTGGCCATCAATCGTGGCACAGCAGTCTGGGAAAACTTTTGCAGGTTTATCCCAAATTTGATGAAACTCCCGATATCAAACTTCCACCTGAAGGAGAATACAAATGGCCCAATCCGGATGGATTGTATTGTAAGAGTTATTGTCCAAAGCATCCCGAAGTTCACGATGTGGTTTTTGATCTGGTGGATGAAATATGTGATGTTTTTGAAGCTGATGCTTACCATGCCGGACTGGATGAGGTTTTTTACATTGGTCACGAACAATGCCCCCGCTGTCATGGTCACGACAAAGCAGAACTTTTTGCCGGCGAGGTTACCAAAATCAGAAATCATTTAAAACAAAATGACCGTGAACTCTGGATTTGGGGCGACCGTTTAATCGACGGAAAAACAACCGGAATTGGTTTGTGGGAAGGCAGTTACAATAACACACACCGGGCAATAGATATGATTCCGAAGGACGTGGTGATCTGCGACTGGCATTATGAACGACCCGATCCTACAGCAGTTCTTTTTGCTGCTAAAGGATTACAGGTACTTACCTGCCCGTGGCGTAACACAGAAAATGCTCTTGAACAGGAAAAGATGACACGACTTTTTATTGAAAGTGCCACAAGAGACATGAAACCCAAATATCTTGGAATGCTGCAAACAGTTTGGGGTTCGGCTGAACGATTTATGGAAAGTTATAAAGGGAATGTTGAACCTGAAAGAATGGATAAATCAGCGGAATGTTTAAAAGAGTTATCCAAAGTTTGGAATAATTAAAGCCACTTATAGCCTCCTGCCAACTGGCGGAGAGAAATCTGTTCAATGTTTACCGAAAACTAATATTTTAAATCAAACAAAAATCAAAATCAATGAAAAGTAGAATTTATCTTTTATCACTGTTATTATCCGTTTTTATTTTATCATCTTGCTCAAGCAAAAAGGGAGTTGAGAAATTAAGTGTCCAGGGAAAAGATATTGTTACCGAAAGTGGCAAAGTTATCCGCTTAAAGGGGGTTAGTTTTTCAGATCCCGACAAACTAGCTACCGATGGACAATGGAACCTTCGATATTTCCAGGAAGCTAAAGACTGGGGGTGCAATGTAGTTCGTTTTCCTGTTCACCCGCCAAGATTAAACGACCGTGGCTGGGATGAATATTTTGAATTATTGGACCAGGGTGTTCAGTGGGCTGAAGAACTGGGAATGTATGTAATTATCGACTGGCACATCATCGGTAATTTGAGTACCGAAAAATGGTTTCTACCAATTTATATTACAAGCTACGACGAAACCATAAAATTCTGGAAAAGAACAGCCGAACATTTTAAAGGAAATCCTACAGTTGCCGTTTACGAATTGTATAACGAACCTACAAATCAGGGAGGAAAACTGGGAGAATTAAACTGGGATATACTAAGAGGATTACATGAAACCATGATTGATGAAATCAATGCGATTGACAATGAAAAGATTTTTTTGGTTTCAGGAATGAACTGGGGTTATTACCTTGATGAAGTAATTGGTAATCCGGTTAAAAGAAAAAATGTTACTTATACAACACATCCTTATCCACAAAAAGAAGCAGCTCCCTGGGAAGAAAAATGGGAAAAATCGTGGGGACATGTGGCTGATACACATCCGATTATTGCAACAGAATTTGGATTTATGCCCGAAAGTGAGCCCGGTGCCCATATGCCCTGTTTAGGCGACGAAACCTATGGAAATGCCATAATGGATTATTTTGATAAAAAAGGAATTTCCTTTACACTTTGGAGTTTCGATCCGGACTGGCCGCCAACATTAATTCGCGACTGGGATTTTACGCCATCGACCCAAGGCAAATTTTTTAAGGAGGTTTTATCAAGATAGAACTCAACACAATAAATCAACTTGGGAGATTCAAAAAAAATTGAACATGCCACTAAAACACGAAAACACAAAATCACACAAAAAGGAAGAGCTTCCTTTTAATTTTGGTGAATTTTAGTGTTTTTGAGCTTTTGTGGCAAATTTCAAATATTGGGTATAGATTGATAATTTAAAATAACAGACAAATGGCAAGCGAACATTTTATAAAAAACAATGATAACTGGGAAGAATTAGGAGCTGGTGTTTCCCGCCAGTTTTTAGGGTGGGACAACCAGATAATGATGGTAAAAGTAAAATTTCAGAAAGGAGCCGTCGGGACACCTCATCAACATTTCCATACACAGGCAGCCTATGTGGCGAGTGGTAAATTTGAATTTACGGTGAATGGCACCACAATGATTGTTAGCGAGGGTGACGGAATTTATGTTTCACCCAACTTAATTCATGGTGTTGTTTGTTTGGAAGAAGGAGTTATCGTAGATACATTTAGCCCGGTTCGCGAAGATTTCCTGGATGGTTCTGCGGTTTCTTACTTTAAAAAGTAGTTTTAATCAATAATTCATATTTATAAGGCCGTTTCTCTATAAAACTCAGAAACGGCCTTTTAATTCTTATCACTTTTTTTTATTTCTTTTCAATTATGGCCACCCAGCCCCCACCTGAAGCCATGTCTAATGTTATTTTGGATGATTTGTTTACGTCTATTTCCTCCTGGGCAAAATCAGAAGCAAACCGATCAGCATTGATCCCATCTTTCCAAACTTTCATAGTATAATTCCCATCTGTTAAAAAACCAAGATCGATTTCCAGACTACGTTTATCCCAGTCAGTCATTGCGCCAACATACCAGGTTTCACCCGAAAGTCTTGCAACGGCAATATAATCGCCAACTCTGGCCTGCAACACTTTAGTGTCATCCCAAACCGAGGGTACCACCGATATAAACTCCATACATTCCGGTTCGCGGTAATAATTGGATGGATTATCGGCGAGCATTTGCAATGCACTCTCAAAAACAACATACATTCCAAGCTGATGGCAACGTGTGCCCAAACTCATTGGACGCGTAAACACCTGGTTAAATGTAGCTGAATCCGCGTTTAACATTGCTCCCGGAGTAAAATCCATCGGGCCGGCAACCATTCTTGTAAAAGGTAAAGTAACATTGTGTTCCGGATCGGGGAGGTTTGACCACTTGGCATTTTCCAATCCCTTCACTCCTTCGTAAGAAATCACATTTGGATATTTGCGTTCCAATCCTGATGGTTTGTATGCCCCGTGATAATCTACCAGCATTTTCCTTGCAGCACATTCTCTTGCAATCTTTTCGTAAAAATTTACCATCCACTGATCATCGCGTTGCATAAAATCAATTTTTATCCCTTTTACGCCCCACTTTTCAAACTGATCCAACGCTTCAATCAATTTATCATCAAGGGTTTTCCATACTACCCAAAGAATAATTCCTACATTTTTTTCTTTTCCATAATCAACCAGTTCCTGAATATCAATCTCATCCACCACATCCAGAATATCGCCTAAATGATACCAGCCTTCATCCAGAATCACATATTCCAAACCATATTTTGCAGCAAAATCTATATAATATTTGTAGGTATCGTTATTTATTCCAGCTCTAAAATCGACACCATAAATATTATTGGCATTCCACCAATCCCAGGCAACTTTTCCCGGTTTAATCCAACCCGGATCCTGTATTACATTTTCAGGGCCCAGCTTATAAATCAACTCCGACTGAACCAAATCAGCATCCTTTTGAGTAATTAAAATTGCTCTCCAGGGAAATATTCTTGGTCCTTCGCATTCAGCAATATAATCTGCATATTTTACAGGTTCAACGTTACGGTCATTTAACTGTTTTTCCTCCAATACCACACCCGGGAATTTACCCACTAATGCAAATGGATTTTCTGAAGAACCTTTTAAAAACATTCCCGCATAATCAATCAAATCCGATTCTGAAATATATGTTTTAATTCCATTTCCGCAATCCACCAACATACCGGTAGAACAAAAACGGCTGGCATCAATGTCCGAAAGCCTTTCCCTTAAATACTCACGTTCCTGATGGGAAAACATGCTCTCTTCCTCTGGGAACCAGATTTTATGATCGGCAGGAAAAGCAAAAATTGCCTGCTCGTTTAAAATCTTATATGGGCCGTCGATTTGTGACACCCAGCGGTAAGCAACTCCTTCATCATAAGCACGAACCTGAAGTTGGTAACCTTTAAAAGAAAGCGATAACAAGTTGTATTCATCCTGAATCATGGCATATTTTCGTTGAACAACAGGAACGATTTCATTTGATATCAACTCCGTTTTTGCTTTTTTGACTTTGCTTTCACTTCCCCAAACCGAACCATCATCCAATTCCATAGATATTGGCGAAGGAGAAATAATTTCAGTGGAATTTAAAAAAACAGAATAAGTAATCCCGTTTTCAACATTTATTTTAACTATGATTTTTTCTGAGGGTGATTTTACTTCGTATTCTTTGGCTGATAAATTTAAAAATACCAAAACCAGTAAAATTCCGGGAATTAGTTTTTTCATTTTGTTAGGTTTATAATTTGGTGTGAATGTAAAAAAGAATTCTAACTTAATTTTAATCCATGTATGGTTTGAAACAAATTATAGCTTTTTATTAATGGAAAACGACTTTTATACTTTTCAAAACCTGCATCAAACCATTATAAATTGTGAACTAAACTAACATTACTCTTTGTTATGATTTCTTTTTTCATTCCGATTCTAGAACATCAAACTTAATTATGTGTTTAAATTTGCAGTTTATCAATTCAATTATTAAAACCATTAAGTTTTGACAGTTATCAATAGAAAACCTCCAATGGAATATCGTCGTTTTGGGAAGACAGAAAAGATGTTGAGTGTGATTACCATGGGTGGTATGCGCTTTAAAAACGGATGGAGTGAACCACGTCGTGAAATATCCAGTGAAACACTGGAGCAGGGAATTGCTGCAATTCAAATGGCACTTGATTCCGGGATTAATCATTTTGAAAGTGCCTGGGGATATCGGAAAAGCGAAACATTATTTGGCAAAGTTTTTAATGAAGAACTCAACATTCCTCGCAATTCGTATCATTTAATGACCAAAGGTCATTTTTTCTCCGCCAGTGAAATGCGGGAAAAAGTAGAAACACAATTAAAAGATTTACAAACTGATTACCTCGACTTTTACGGTTGGCATGGAATCAACAACCATGAAGTTTTTCAACAAGCTTGTAAATCTGGTGGACCGGTTGAAGAATTGCTGAAAATGAAAGAAGAGGGAATGATACAACATGTCGGTTTTAGTACCCATGGTCCCCGCGAAGTGATTATCAAAGCCATTGAAACAGGGCTGTTTGAATTTGTAAACCTGCATTATTATTATTTCAACCAAAGAAATAAACCGGCCGTTGAAGCTGCCCAAAAGCATGACATGGGAGTTTTTATTATTTCACCCAACGACAAAGGCGGACAATTATTTAAGGCACCCCAAAAAGTTAAAAATGCAACAAACCCACTGACACCGATTCAATGGAATGCACGTTTTTGCCTATCCAATCCTGCAGTTCATACCCTGTCTTTTGGAATTACTGAAGCTCCTCATTTTGAAGAAATGAAAGGAATATTCCCAACTATATGGGAAGAAACGGAAAAAGAAATCCAGCATAGCTTGGAAGAATTTCTGAAAGATGATCCTTATTCAGCTTTTGAAGGTTGGGAACTGGAAAACGACCCTTCCGGTATTAACATCCCCGAAATGTTACGACTGCGGAAATTATGGAAATGCTATGACATGAGCGATTTTGGAAAATACCGATACAAGGCATTTGAAGATAAAGGACATTGGTTTCCGGGGAAAAAAGCATTTAAAGACAAGGTAAAAGAAATTGATTGTTCAAAAGTACCTGCAGATATTCCTCTTAAAAAATTATTAACAGAGGCACATAAAGAGTTTTATACACCCGAATTTAAGATGATAAAAAAAGCCAATCAAATTAAAACTACCGTTATCAAAACCATCAAACAAATTCTGCCCTCATAAATTATTGTTAACCCCCAAAATACAAACCGGAATCATGATCTATGTGCCTGTTTATTTAGAAACCATATAAATTACTGAATATCAAAACCTCCCCACAAACTAAAATAATTTTTATCCGTATATTCATAGTACGTTTAACCTAACTTAAACATCATGAAAAGATCATTTCTGTTAATTTCAATAATTGCATTTTCTATTTTTTTGTTGGCCGCCACTTTAATGTCAATCGATGACTTTTTTCTTCCTGGTTCACAAATTGGACAATCGGGAAACCTGGAAACACCTGACCGATGTGATAATTGTCATGGAGGATATGATGCAACTGTAGAACCGGCATTCAACTGGCGAGGAAGTATGATGTCTCAGGCAGCACGAGA
>CAJXZG010000049.1 GCA_913063265.1 uncultured Prolixibacteraceae bacterium
AGAATAAAATACCTGGAATCGGGATGTACAAAAAACTGTCCTGATACCGATGCATTTGGATACATCGCAAAATGTTCGGTCAATGTAATACCTATATCCTGAGCTTTTATCAAATTAAAAAGATTTTCTTTTTCAGAATGCTCAGGACAAGCCGGATAGCCCAGTGCCGGACGGATTCCCTGGTATTTTATTTTGAGAATATCATCAAGTGAAAGGTTTTCATCCGGAACATAACCCCAATAATTTTTGCGTACTTCAAGATGGAGTACTTCAGCAAAAGCTTCACTTAATCGATCCGCTAAAGCTTCTATCATTATGGCCTTGTAATCATTATGTTCTTCACGGAATTTTTTAGTCCATTTTTCAATACCGATTCCGGCCGTAGTTGCAAATCCTCCGCAGTAATCTTTTATATCTGAATCTATCGGTGCAACAAAATCAGCTAAACAAAAATTCGCAATACCTTCCTTTTTCTTTTCCTGTTGCCGTAAATGATAAAAACGCCCAATTTCTTTTGTCCGGGATTCATTTTCATACAATACAACATCGTCACCATCGCTGTTTGCAGGCCAAATCCCAAAAGCTGCATTGGCTTTCAACATTTTCTTTTCTATTATTTCATCCAGAAATTCGTTGGCCTCTTTATAAAGTTTCTTTGCCTCTTCACCCTGTTTTTCATCTGCAAAAATTGCAGGGTAATGCCCTTTTAATCCCCATGTTAAAAAGAAGAAAGTCCAGTCGATATAATTCCGAAGTTCTTCCAACGGAAAATCCACAAGATGTTTAACACCTGTAAAATTGGGTTTATAAACAGGAGTATTGTTCCAATCAATACGAAATTTATTTTCCCTGGCCTGATTAATTGTAAGATATTCCTTTTGTTTTCGTTTCTTCTGAAATTCTCTGATTTGAGCATAGTCTTCTTTTACTGCATTGATATATTTTTTGTTTTTTGCAATAAGATTGGAAACCACATTTACCGCCAACGAAGCATCTTTAACATGAATAACAGGGTTTGAATATTCCGGCTCGATTTTAACAGCTGTATGTATTTTCGAAGTTGTAGCTCCACCAATTAATACAGGAATATCAAGCCCCCGAATTTCAAGTTCTTTAGCTATATCAACCATAATTTCGAGGGAGGGTGTTATTAATCCGCTAAGTCCGATTACATCCACTTTTTCTTTTACTGCGGTTTCGATAATTTTTTCGGTGGGCACCATCACCCCTAAATCTATGATTTCG
Source organism: uncultured Prolixibacteraceae bacterium (assembly GCA_913063265.1). Taxonomy (GTDB): domain Bacteria; phylum Bacteroidota; class Bacteroidia; order Bacteroidales; family Prolixibacteraceae; genus Draconibacterium. The sequence goes on from CAJXZG010000049.1 coordinate 1,246, forward strand.
TAATTGTTACATCCCAAAACTACTCCAACAATGTTTTTCCCTATATCATGAACATCGCCCTTCACTGTAGCCATTAATACTTTATTCTGTGATGTAGACACTTTAAGTTTTTCTTTCTCCGCTTCGATATGCGGTAACAAGATGGCTACCGCTTTTTTCATTACGCGAGCTGATTTTATAACCTGTGGCAGGAACATTTTCCCGGCACCAAACAAATCTCCCACGATATTCATTCCATCCATCAGCGGACCCTCGATAATTGATAAAGCAGGTGAATATTTCTTTAAGGCTTCTGCCATATCTTCATCCACAAACTCAGGGAAACCTTTTACCAGCGAATGCGAAATTCTTTCTTCCAATGGCAATTCCCGCCACTTGTCTTTTTTCTCCTGTTTGGTTCCATTCGATTTTACACTTTCTGCAAAATCCAGTAATCTTTCGGTAGCATCAGGTCGGCGATTAAGTACCAGATCTTCCACTTTATCAAGTAGATCTTTAGGAATCTCATCGTAAATCTGCAACATTCCCGGGTTTACAATCCCCATATCCAACCCGGCATTTATGGCGTGAAAAAGAAAAACGGAATGCATCGCTTCCCTTACTACGTTATTCCCTCTGAACGAGAATGAAACATTACTGATTCCCCCGCTGGTTTTTGCATGAGGCAAATTCTCTTTAATCCATTGCACCGACTCAATAAAATCAACAGCATAATTATTATGTTCTTCAATTCCGGTTCCAATGGTTAATACATTTGTATCAAAAATGATATCCTGAGGCGGGAAGTTTACCTGTTCAGTCAGTATTTTGTATGCCCTCCCACAAATTTCAATTCTTCGTTCAAGATTATCCGCTTGTCCTACTTCATCAAAAGCCATTACAATTACCGCAGCACCATAACGTTTTATGGTTTTTGCCTGTTGTATAAAAACCTCTTCACCCTCTTTTAAACTTATGGAGTTAACAATTGCTTTCCCCTGTAAACATTTTAATCCCTTTTCGATTACTTTCCATTTCGATGAATCAATCATTATCGGAAGCTTCGCAATATCTGGCTCTGCCATAATCAGGTTCAGAAAGGTAACCATTTCCTTTTCAGCATCTAACATGGCATCGTCAACATTTACGTCGATTACCTGTGCTCCGTCTTCCACCTGTGCCCGGGCTATAGAAAGTGCTTCCTCATACTTTTCCTCACGAATCAGTCGGGCAAATTTTCTTGACCCGGCTACATTACATCTTTCACCAATATTTACAAAATTGGTATCTTCTGTCATGGTAACCGGTTCCAATCCGCTAAAACGAGTGTATGAATCTGCCTTATTTACTTTATGTGGTTTCGATTTTGCTGCAATTTCAGCAAAAGCACGGATATGGTCGGGAGTGGTTCCGCAACAGCCTCCAACAATGTTTACAAAATGATTATCAAGATAATCTTTGATATAACCGGCCATCATCTCCGGCGATTCATCATATTCACCAAACTGATTTGGTAAACCGGCATTTGGATGGGCACTGATGTGAAAGGGTGCTTTTTTGGAAAGTTCTTTTACATAGGGACGTAAATCGGTGGCTCCCAAAGAGCAGTTTAACCCGATACTTAGCAAATCAACATGCGATACTGAATTTAGAAATGCTTCCAGTGTCTGTCCGGAAAGCGTACGTCCACTGGCATCGGTAATGGTTCCTGAAACCATTAACGGTATTTTTGTTCCACGCTTTTCCAACGCCTCTTCAATGGCAAAAATTGCAGCTTTCCCGTTTAATGTATCAAATATGGTCTCGATAATTAATAAATCTACACCACCATCCAAAAGTCCTTCTACCTGTTCACGATACGAAGCTTTAACCTCGTCGAAACTCACTGCCCTATACCCCGGATCATTTACATCGGGTGACAGGGAAAGAGTTTTATTTGTTGGGCCCAAAGAACCGGCTACAAACCTTGGTTTCTCCGGGTTTTGTTTGGTAAATTCTTCCGCTTCTTCTTTTGCAATTTCAGCAGAAACTTTGTTCATTTCGTAAACAAATTCCTCGGTGCCATAATCAGCTTGTGAAATACTTGTTGCATTAAATGTATTGGTTAAAAGAATATCTGCACCGGCTTCCAGGTATTTCCGGTGAATTTCTTTAATAATTTCAGGATGTGTTATGGACAGAATATCGTTGTTCCCCTTTTGGTCGTGGGTATAATTTTTTAGCCTTTCGCCATGATAATCTGCCTCAGTTAGTTTATATTCCTGAATTAAAGACCCCATTGCCCCATCCATTACCAGAACACGGTTTTGGAGTTCCTTTTTTATATCTTTTTTTATTGTCATTTTTGTTTTTAGTCTCCTTTTCTAATCAACGATTCTGATTTTCGCTCCATGGTACTTCATCTTTTCAAATTAGTTCTTATCGTGGAGCGAGTTTAGTTTTCATTTAATATTCCCAGTGCTTTGCACCGGGCTAATAGATTACGCACCTTTGGCGCTTTAATAGACTATTTACTTTCTCACATTCTTCTGCTTCCGACTTCCGACTTCGTGCTTCAGTCTATTTCAAAATCTTTATCTCATTCTCTCCTTTTACCCCAACCTTATCTTCGCAAATAACTAATAACGATTGAATTTCAGACAGGTTTTCAGCTTGTTTTATAACTTTTTCAACATGGTCGGGCGACTTTACTTTATTGCCTAGCGCTGTTGCATAAGCATCGGCTAAAAGTATGTCTTCGCAAACAACCACAACGGCATCAGCTTTCCCATAACTAATTGATGGACCAAAAGTTCCGGCTGAAGTGCATATTCCCAGTTTCTTTGTTCCTGAAGGAATTACCAATCCTATTCTTTCTGAAAGAATCGATTCACCTGCAAAAACTGAAAGCACCAACTCGTTTTTTAAAAGAACATAAATGTCACCGCCGTTTTCTATAACCAATTCCTTAAGCGAAAAGTTTCGAATAATTTCTTCTCCAATTTCTTGGGCAAATAATCCTGCCACAGCCGACATTGGCCCAATTCCAGCTTTTTCAGCTGCAATCGCCATTTGTTTTGCTTCAACCGGTGCATCTTCTTTGGGTTGAAATGGTTTCAGGCTCTTTTTAAAAAACGGTTCTGATTTTATATAATCGTCAAAAGTTTTGCGCAGGCTTCTAATTTTAGTCAAAGAAACTTCTTTCATTTCTTCCCGAAAGGATTCAGGATCAACTCCAATCCACAAATCTGTTTCAAGATGAGAAACCACAAACCCTTTGAACCGTTCAGTATTAAACTGAGTTCGATATGTACGAGGTTGATAGTTTCCAAATATGTCCTTAAATGGTTGATTCATCAAATTGAATTTACCTAAAATCAATTTCAAATAAATTTAAAGGGCAGGCCGGTATACACAACTCACAAACCACACATTTGCTTTTGTCAAATTCCAGATTCCAGCTTTCTTTATTCATAATTAAAGCTCCGGCAAAACAAACAGCTGTACAATTTCCACAATCGATACATTTCTCATGATTATGACGAATCCGTTTATCCAGTGATTCACATGAGATTTTATGACTTCTGATGTAATCCACACCCTTGGCAATGTTGTCTTTGCTACCGTGCAGTTCAAGTAACAAACTTCCACGTTTGCCGGGAAAAACCTCAGCTTTCAGAATATTAATCCTGATATCGTAATCTTTCACCAAATGATATGTAAAAGCTTTGTCTCCACTTTGTGGAGGAAAATTCAAAATATATCTTCTTTTAATCATAATCAACCTCCGTTTCTTTAAGTCCGTTAAGGGATGTATTGTTTGGAAACATTTGAACCGGTTTACTTATTTCAAATTCACCTTTTTGAAGCCAATCTTTCAATTTTTCAGCAATAATTCTGGCTTTTGCCAGACTTGCTACCGGAGCAGTTCTGATCTTTTTATTTCCCACTTTTATCTGGCCCGATTGCAATTCCTCGTATGTAACCTGTCCGAGTTTTGGAGTTCCAACAGTCCCGTAATCCAATACCGAAGTTTCTATCTGGCTATTGTTTACAGAAACCCGTTTTGCAATTTCGGTATTTAAAACAGGTATAGGAATGCCTATTCCAACAAACATGCTAACACCATATTTTTCGTAAGATGCAGCTTGTATGTATTCAGGCGACATTTCCTTCAAATTACCCATAACGGCTATGGTAGCTGCATTGGTAACCGGCAAACCCAGGTCGTTTTTTGGTCGTGTTGTGTGAAACTGTGTACCCGGCCATACTACAAAACCCTGGGTACCTCCAAGAAATATTCTTGTTCCCAGACCGATAGTTTTAAATTCAGGATCATTTAAAAGTGGACTTAACTCTCCCGAAGTTGAATATGTGGCATTTCTTAAATTGGGCAACAGTGTTCCCATATAAGTGTGAATCATTTTTGACGTTGTATTCACTGCGACATTGTAATTCTGGTAAGCATTTCGTGGGTTGAAAAGCGTAAATTCGTTAATGGTATGGATGTTGATTTTGGTTTTGATGTACTTTCTCGGATAACAATCAGTACCTTTTGCCCACGCTTCCAAAATAACATCTTTTCCTTCCAACAAATCCTGAATCACATGAGCTCCTCCATAATCAGGATTTTCAGGATCGCTGGCTGTTGCACCTATATATGAATCAACAGCTGCCAATCCTTCGTAACAAGGTACACCATTTAAGCGTATCTTTTCCATTCGAATTGGTGGATTTGCATGTCCGAAATTTATAAATGCTCCTGATGAACACATTGCTCCAAACGTAGCCGTAGTTACTACATCAACTTTTTCTGTTATTTCTTCCGGCGATATTTCCTTCGCCATTTTTGAAACCTCTTCGGCTGTTAAAACCACTGCTTTGCCTGATTTAAGTTTCTGATTTATCTCTTCGTATGTTTTTATCATGATAAAGAAGACCGAAGACTGAAGATGGAAGACCGAAGTAAAATCCGGATAAAATCTAAAGCCTTCAAATTTAAATTTTTAATATTGAGATTATGAACACTTCCTGATTGCGGTTAATACCGCTTGTGCATACACATATTTGCCCCATGCAAATAACTGACTAAAAATAATTTTTGATGTTTGTTCATGCTGACTGTGTTTAAATTATAATTCCGTTTCCGGCCGGGTATTGGCACCTTTTTCTATACAACAGACGGTTGCCAGAGTTTCTCGGAGCCCGATCTCTCCACTCTTCTGTATAATCAAACACTCCATTAATAGAATATTTGACAGATGACAAATTTAATCGATTTTGCTGAATTTCACTCAAATTCGATGTTTAACTTTATGAGTATTAAGATTGATTTAGAATTTCAATAAATTTGTTTGTGTATTTTCAAGTAAAGTTGTAAACTTGCACTCCGAAATTTTGAGAGAGTTGAATGTTTTAACATTTAACTTTAATCTCAAAACTTCCAGGGCCTATCCGCCGTTAGTCGGACAAGTAGCTCAGTTGGTTAGAGCATCCCGATTATATCGGGAGGATCACTGGTTCAAGCCCGGACGTTCTGTATGTTATGAAATGAATTGAAGGATTCGATAAAATATTTAGGGCCTATCCGCCAATAGTCGGACAAGTAGCTTAGTTGGTTAGAGCATCCCAATTATATCGGGAGGGTCCCTGGTTCAAACCCGGACGTTCTGTATGTTATGAAATGAATTGAAGGATTCGATAAAATATTTAGGGCCTATCCGCCGATAGTCGGACAAGTAGCTCAGTTGGTTAGAGCATCCCGATTATATCGGGAGGATCTCTGGTTCAAGCCCGGACGTTCTGTATGTTATGAAATGAATTCAAGGATTCTATAAAATATTTAGGGCCTATAGCTCAGTTGGTTAGAGCACCTGACTCATAATCAGGGGGTCCCTGGTTCAAGCCCAGGTGGGCCCACCCTAGTAACAAAGCACTTTCAGAGATGGAGGTGCTTTTCGTTTTTAGATGAGTACAACGCAGGCATCACTGGACGTATAATTCATAATTATTTTAGACGCTTTGATAAATCATATAACTGTATTGTTCTAATAAAGAAATTTTTGTTTTACTTTCAGTTACATTAAAATGATTTTACCAGAAGCCATTCTTTCGCCTGATTGAAGATCTTTAACGATGGCAATTGATAATCCTTTTTTTGTTATTTCGTGGCTTGAAATTATTGTATACTTATTCGTAATCCGTTCAGAATAAATTTGTTTACCCAACAAATCATAGATTTCCAACTCCATATGTTTTGAGTAAAGTTCAGGGGAATTGATGTGCACATAAACATTTTCAGAATCAAATCGAATCTGAGCTTTTTTATTGTTCTTATTTTCTATTTCCTGTGTTGAGGTTGTGGCACTTTTTTCAAGATAGACTGTAATGATTGGCTCTGTATTGGTACTGTCGATTTCGAAAGTTCCAAAAAGTTTTTCTCCATTAAGCTCTGTTGTAATTTCGTAACTTCCGTAATAACCTCTTACATCGGTTTCACCATCGAAGTTTGTTGTTGTATTAACATCGGTATTAAAAAATCCTTCCATCATTTTAATCCACTTTTCACCATTTACTTTTGGCGTTCCATCGTAATTGAAAAGCGGGTAATCTAATTTTTTGCTTTCACTCATATCAGCAAAAGTCCAGTGCCAAAAACCTTCCACTTTTGGATGGCTGAAATACATTATCATCATGTACTCGGTGATAAGCTCTCGTTCCTTGTCTGTATAAACGTATTTAGTTTGATCGTCCCTAATTTCAAACTCTGTTGCATGATAGGGCAAATTGTACTTTTCAAAATCGCACAAACGTTTATAGATTGTATCCGGTGTAATAATTCCATGTTTAATCCGTGATTGAAACCCAATACCTTCCACTGGTGCACCCAGGGCTATGTGATTATCAATTATTTTACGGTATTGCGCTGGTCTTTTTAGTGCCCAGGAAGAAATGGCAGAAATTATCTGGTAATCGTTTTCAAATAGTAAAACATCCTTTCTATTTCTTACCTCTCTTATGCTGTCTGCCAAATTAAACCAGTAGGCATGGGTGTCAAAATTTGGAAATAAATTGTTTACATCATTGTTAGCTATTGGTTCATTTGTTACATCCCAACATTTAACATCCCACCTGGGAATGGCATGTGTAAAATGTTTTCCCATTGAATTTAACAATATGTCACCTTTTTCTTTGTCCGTCAGAGAAGTGCTATTTAAAGTAAGCTTGTCCTCTGGTCTCATAAAATTTTCTCCTTCCCAGGTTAAAGCATGTCCTCTTACGTAAATATCATTTTCTACAAACCAGGGCATGGTCTGGTTTGCCGCAATTTCTTCGGTTTGGGTATCCCGGTGTTTAGGTTTTAAGGCAATGTTAAAACCAGAGGCATTAAAATATTTCAGGAATGTTTCTTTGTAGATATGCGAATAAGGTGAGGTAACAAAACTTTTTCCTACAACAGCTCCCCATTTAAAATCGTGACGTTTTAGCTTTACTCTTATATCTGCATTGCTTATTGTTTTTTCATCAGGGCCTTTAGCTTTAATATGAACATCACCTTTTCGGTGTTCTTCAATTCGTTGGATGGCCTCCTTTTTTACATTTTCATATTTTCCCCAGTCCTGAAGATGTTCACTCATATTTTTATCAGCAACTTTATAAGCAAGTTCCAGGGCTTTTTCATGAATTCCCTTTAAACTGTCAAGATATTCATAAGGCTCTCCATTTTGTTTGTACAAACCTTGTTTCAATTGAGTCCCTTTTACTTCATCCATGTACTGGCATTTATTGTATCCAACAACATAGGGCAAGGACATCATATCGGTTACACTTTTGCGATAGAACTCCACATAGTCTTCTGCATTTTTTGCCACCTGCCCCATTGTATTTGAGTATTCATCGGTAGCATACGATGTAACATGATCAGCAATAAAAATTGGTTTTTTGTACTTTTTGTAAACCTCATCAAAAAACGAAATGGTCAGATAGTTTTTGGGTTGAATGGCAATCCCATCTACAAATGGTAAACATTCAAAAACTATACTTTCAGGAAAGTGATATTCGATATATCGATCTGAAAAAATGAGGTGATTTTTATCGTATTTCCTGATAAATTCGGTTGCCTTTGAATAAAGCTGTCGGGCAATAATTCTGATAAAATCTGCCTCAGGAGAATTTGGATTATTTGTTTTCCAGGTACTCCATTCTTTTCCACCTGCTGAATTTTCGTCTAATGATTTATAAAACTTAATCCAACTTTTACCAAATTTTTCAATTTCCCACACGGGTACATCGATAAGGAAATAGCAGATTAGATTTGTATTATTTGCTTGTGGCTGGACAATATTTTTGATCTTGGTTTCGAGCGATGAAAGAAATTCGGAATCAAATACATCTTCAAACTTAAACTTGTCTTCTGCTAACCATGTTGAGGTTTCCAGCAGCTGTATCCCTTTTGAATAGGGAATTCTGTCCCACATCCACACCGGTCCCTGGTAATCGCCTGAATTGAATCCCTTTGATTTCAAATCAGCAACAATTCCATCGTAGTTCATAGATTTATTCATGTGAGTATGGTTAATCCCTATTGCGCGAAAGGCATTGCCCTCAGGTGTAACAAGAAAATGTTTATCCCCAATTTTTCCGAGTTTAAAAAATCCTGTACCTTCTTCAATTTTCAAATCTGTTCTTCCGTAAAATCGATCGTAATTTTGTCCATTGAGTACAAGCCCTTTTGAGATAATCAGAAAAAACAGAATTAGCCGGCACTGATATTTTTTGCAGTTCATATTGGTTTTTAATTTATTGTGTTTAAAATCTTTCCTTCATCCGGTCTTCAATTTTTTTGTTGGTTTCTAGAATTATTCCCACATTTTCCTCATCCGGATGCTCATGTTCATCCAGTAAACCCCTGCATCTTGCTTTGTTTCTTTGGTAGGCACCGCATAAATGAAATCCAATACATCCCGGGTTTTCGTAAAGTGCTTCAAGCTGATTTTTATACCATGTTCCATCGGTTCGTTTATAGATGCCCTCTCCTTTTGTGATTCCCGAACCATCAGCAAGTAACACGGGTTTCCTCGTTTTTTTGAACCATTCATCCAAATTTAAAGCCGGATTTCTGAAATCCTGGAAAGACAACACATCGACATAAGGTAAAGCTGCCTGAATCACTTCATCCGCAATTGGTGCATTGGCTTCGTATCTGTCGCCTAAAATTAAATGATTAGGATCGTATTTTCTTATGGCATCATGAATGGTTTTGTAATACTGTTCAGCCATTTTGGAAAGCTCTTTTTTGCCTTCTTCTGTCTCAAGTTTTTCAGGATCAAAAATTGGACCTCGCCATTCGTTTTGAGGGCGGTCATGTATCCAGGTTGGGCAGTCGCTAAAAAAATATCCAATCAGGTTTGGATCATCTTTTACTTCGGCACAGTAAGAGCGGGCAACATAATCGCACCATTCGATCCATTCTTCACTAAAAAAATCGTAATGTACCGTATGTTTTTCCCACTGGTGCGATTCGTTAAAAGGCAACATTCTACAATAGGGCATGTCAAGCGCTTTTAATTCATCATTGGTAAACGAACGCGAATGTTGCCAGTGTCTAACCGTTACTTCCTGTTCCCAGCCCATGGTATTAAATCCCCACTTTTCGAGATTTGGTTTTACTGATTTTTTTAGCCATTCAACCGTACTCCCCTTATATTTTTCTTCCCAGATATGAATATTCTCAGGATATCGCAAACTGGCCGGATCGATATGATTTAAACCAATCGAGAAGAACGGCGAACCATCCGGTGAGATTAACCACCAATGATTATCAAGCTCACCCAAAGTAAAATAACCTTCTGTATTGAGTTGAGTAGTTTTTGTTTCGTTTTTGACAGAAATATTTCCTCCGGTAAATAATGCAACGAGAAAAATAAAAGGCAGATAGTTTTTATTGAATTTTGACATGGTATCAGATGGCTAGTTTGGTTTAAAAGTAAAAGAAGATTTCAAAAAATAACGTTTAAAAACTGATTATTTTTATCAAAAAGAGACGCTTTTTAATTTATTCTAAAAAATTATGTGTCATCTAACCCGGTTTGATTAATTGCCAATTATTTACCGTCGAAGTTATACGGGTTCCAGGCCCATTGATAATACCAACTCTTTAATTCGTTGATGTTCGCGCTGATAATTTTTATTAAATTCTTTTAGAACATAATCATATTCTTCTGAACCCCGGATGGCATCAAACATCGGATTGTTTTCCAACTCAAGAATAAACCATAACTGACATCCTCCCAGTTCTGTAAGTTGTTTTAGAGTTTGCAATGACTTTTCTTTATTTCCCAGAGCCGACCAGGCCAAAGCCAATTCGAAATGAGTAATCTGATCAAGTGCAAATGTAAAGTTTTGTTCAATTTCTTTTTCGTACCTGTTAATTAACCCTTTTAAATGATATTCCCCTTTTTCTTTTTTCCCGGTTTTAATATAACTGTAACCAAAAGGATAAATTAATCTTGAACCTCCATGAGATAACATATTCAGCCAATCGGGGTTTACATATTCCATAGAATCGAGATAAACACATGCCGTTTCGTAATCCCTGTTTCTCATACAATTTCGGGCTGCCAACATTAAGTACCCCGACTTGTTTCCAAGCTGATTTTGATCGCTTTTTTGTAAAAATACCTGTGCCGAATCGTAATTCCCGTTTAATTCAGCAATTAGTGAATTGTGAAAAGAATTGGTCTTCAGTGGATTTGAAAAACGAATTAACCATTCCTCATTGGCATATTTTCTGGCCAGCTCAGGATATCCTAATCGCATATATATGTAATAAACCTGATGTACCATCCACCATGGTGTAGGAACATCCTCAGGCAAAACTTCAAGATACTTATAGAATTGTTTTAATTTTTCTGAAGGATAAGAAATACTTTCTTCGGCAAAACTTTTTCGATATAAAAGATAGTTTTCAACAAAAACCGGCAAATGATGTTCCAAATCACGTGCCTTGTCATCCATCCCTTTTAAACGATAATACTTCCACAAACCTCTTAAAGCTTTTGGATTTTTTGGGTCATAAAACAATGCTTTATCATAGTACATTTTTGCTGAATCGAGATATGATGCTGCAAGTTCCAGATAAGGAGTATACCACAAATTACCGGCATAAATTAACGCAAGTGAGGCATAAGCTTCGGCAAAAGTTGAATCCAGTTTAATGGCTTCTTCCAAAAGCCGTATTCTTTGTAAAATATCATCACGGTTGGTCCCAGGTTTATTTGCCATATTCAAGGCCATATAATATTTTTCAAGTGCTGTTTTGTTTTTGCTTAAAGACCTGGTTATTTGCTCCTTGTCCTCCTGACTAATTTTCCCTTTTACTTTACTTACCACATTCAGGGTTACTTTTTCATGAAGCCCGAAATCTTCTCCCACACTTTCCGTATTCAGGTAATCATCGTATATCTCGTTCCAAACTGATTCTTCTGTTTTCCCATCAACCAAATCAAAACTAATTTTTATGTTATCCTCAGACAAAACAAATTCTGAAAATAAAACATACCTCACCTTTAGTTCTTTGGCAATTTTTCCAACACTTTTATCCTTGTAGAAATATTTTTCAAGCAAAGGATATGGGATTGTAGTGATATCCTCAATTCTCTCCAGTTCATGCACAATTTCTTTCAAAATCCATTTGGCGTTTTGATTAACTTTATCATTTTGATTTTCAAAGCTGAATGGCAGCACTACAAGGGTCTGTTCTGAAGGATTTGATTGATTCCATAAGCGTAGAAACCCGATTGAAAAAACAACAATAATTACAATGGGAATAATATAAATCAGTGATTTTTTTGCTTTTAAAAGCAGGCGTTTTTTCTTTTCTCCTTTTTCGAGTATTTCTTTGGTACAAACTCCTTTTAGCACATCACCCGGTGTACAACCATAAGTTTGATGAAAAGCCCTGACAAAATATGGTACACTTCCAAAACCAACTTTAAATGCAATTTCAGAAACCGTCCCGTCTTTTTTCACAAGAAGTTTTTTCGCCCTTTCCAATCGCGCCTCGCGAATAAATGTACTTACTGATTTTTTTATCACTGCTTTTACCTTGCGATGCAGTGTCGTACGACTCATACCCAACTCAGATGCCAACTCAGAGACACCAAAATTCTCATTGTGAAGATTGGCATCAATAATCTCATTCAAGCGTTTCATGAATTGTTGTTCAGCGGGCGAAGACTCCATTAGATGCAGTTTAAAAAATTGATTTACCTGGATTTAACGTAAGTTTAAGAGGAAATGTTTCAGGATTTATAAAATATAAAAAAACCGCCCTGTCAACACAAAGCAGTTTTCAAACCAATTAAACCAAACCCCGCCTGCGTCGGGCAGGTATGAAAAAAATCTACTTGTACTTTTTTTATTGATAAGGGGAAAAGGTATTCAAAAACCCTAATTCTATTTAATTTTTCCATCAGTTTTCGATTAAGATGTACGAAACAAACTTTAGAAACTTTCAATATTCCAGATTATTGCATAAAAAATACCGGCATTTATATACCGATATTTTTTCAGTTTTTCGAAGTCTATCTAATTCTTACTTGTCTATTTCCTTAAATAACTTTTTTAACGATTTTCTAATGTTTTGTTCGGCACCTTTATCATTTTTTACTACAATTCCTTCACCAATTGCCATACACTCCAATGTTTTATCAGATGCTTTAATAAAATCAAAAGTTATGGTTCCTTCTTTGTATTCCGAAATAACAACTTCTTCTTGTTCATATTCATAATCTCTGTTACTCATATAAATGGTTCCTGAACCTTCGTGAGTTTGTTCTTTATCTTCTAAATATATCCCGACATTAATTAATAATTCCGGATCATTCTGTACACGGGTTAATCCATAATCCTGGAGTTGAACCATTAATTCAGATCTTAGCAGCATAAGTCTTTCACTTAACTCCTCATAAGCTGTTGTATCTATATCCAGTTTATATAAATTATAGGTACTGTATTTTGAGAGTGAAAAATCAGCTTCCTTGTTTACATTGACGATTTTAAATGTAGAACATGAAACATTCAGTAAGAAAAAACTAACGATTAAAATCAGGATTACTTTAAATTTTTTCATAGGTGTATTTTTTGATTTTCTAATGAATACTCATCTAAGTAACATTTTGTATTAAAGTTATGAGTTAACTTTTTACAATCAAAATAATTATATCAAACTTTTATATCATCACCAGTTTCCAACCATATAATTCTTATCAACCGGATGGAAGAAATCATTTCAGGACAAAAAAAACCGCCCTGTCAACACAAGGCGGTTTCAAAACTAATTAAACTAAACTATGAAAAAAATCTACTTGAATTTCTTTTAATTATAAGGGCAGAACAGATAAAAAAACCCTAATGAAATTCAATAAAAATTAATCTATTTTTTCTCTCAACAATTAATGTCCTGTTAATCAGGTGCTTAGATTCTGCTTTTTACAAGAAAAATATATTACTTGATTGTGAATCATAAGAATTATACTTTTATACTGTATGCACTAATAAATTATTTATACAATGAAAAAAGAGCAAACAGCCTATTTAATTTCAATTGCCGCAGGTCTGTTTATGGCAATTTTAGGATTTACTTTTTCATACATTTCAAATTCTCAATCGATTTATTTAGATGGAATGTTTTCGTTAATAAATATGGCAATGGCTACAATTACTTTGATTCTGTCAAAAAAAGTAATAAGCTACAAAAGCGAAAAATTTCAGTTTGGAATTAGTCAGGCTGAACCCATTTTAAATGTAATAAAAGCACTCCTCTTTTTTAGTATAATGATGTTCTCCTTATTTATGGCTATAAATGCACTTTTGGATGGTGGAAGAGAAATGAAATTTGATTCAGGAATAATTTATGCTTTGATTGCGACAGTGGGTTGTCTTTTTGCTGCTTTTCTAATTTCAATTGTTGAAAAATATAACAATTCACCTTTGTTGGCTGTAGAGAAAAAGGGCTGGTTAATTGATGGTGTACTAAGCGGTGCGGTGCTTATAGTATTTGGGATTGGGTACCTGATAAGAAATACTGAGTTTTCAATTTATTCAAGTTATATAGATCCGATAATGATTATTATCCTGATTGTTTTGGTACTGCCGATTCCACTAAAAATATTCAATGAAAACTTTTTCGATTTATTATTTTCTGCACCACCAAAAGAAATAATATCGATTATAGAAGGACATATCAATTCGGAACTAAAATCAGCAAAAATGAAAGATTACTATTTTCGGATGGCAAAAATAGGCCGGTTTTATTCCATTCATATCAGTATATTACAACTAAACAGTAAAAGTTTAACATCAAAAGAACTCGATAATCTTCGTTCAAACTTAAATACTGTTATCAATAAGGATTTGCCAAATTCGATTCTTACTATTGAAACGACAGTTGACGAATCAATTTTTCGGCAAATAAATGAACAATAAAAAAGGTTGTCTGCAAACAAACAACCTTCTGAACTATAGGGTATTTTGATTTTTTAATGGGTGGTTGTTCCCTTAAAAGTCCGGCTGCCTGCTGAAGAAACAATTTTCCCTTCCCAGGTTAATCTGCCTCCGTCAACAGTAGAAACTGTAGCAGATGCATTGCCGTTTGGGTTGACCGAGAAGTTGATTGTTGCATGACCAACTGCACTTCCGGAAACCGATAAAATCATAGTTATTCCCGAACTTGCTTTACGGCCTTGTTTAACTTCATATTTTGATACTTTCCCCTCAAGCGTAATTCCGCCAACTCCGTTTAATCCCATTTCATCAGTTACACCAAGTTGAATCACTGCATTATCTCCCGACAAACTAACAAAATTGATACCTGCATCAACAAATCCCGAATTTCCGTATCTGTCTCTTAAACGATCTGCTTCAAGCACCCAGTTTCTCGATTCCAAAATCTCTTTCATTACAGCTGCATTCGCTTCCGCTTCTTTTTCTCTTAATTCTTTTCTCTCTGTTCGGGATAGTTTTTTTGTTTCGGTATCACTTGTTCCTGCAAAAGAGGAAAAACCAATAATCACTGCTATAAATATTGCTATTACTTTTCTTTTCATTTTTATATCGTTTTTTTAATATTTCTATTACACTTTAATAAGGGTGTTTTAACCTCAAAAACCCTAATGGAAATTTACTTTTTGATTGGCTTTTTGATCTCTAAAAACAAGTCATAGTATGACTGCGAATCATGCTATGACTGAAAGGAGAAAAAAGAAAAGCCACCTCGTCAACACGAAGTGGCCAATCAACCTAACTAAACCAAACTAAACCCCCGCCTGCGTCGGGCAGGTATGAAAAAATCTTTTTACTTATGAACTTCACTTAGAGAAGGGAAATTTCGTTTCAAAAACCCTAATTGGGTTCTCATTTTTTTCAATTCTATTTTGAGCCCACTGCGAAAAGTTCTTTTTGCCTCTAAATGACTAAAACACAAAATTTCACCAAAATATATCGGCTTAATAACCATGGTTTTGTGCGTTTTGGTGCTTTGGTATTTTTGTGGCATGATTGGTAGTGTTACTACGGAAATACCAAGAGAACCGTTCTTTTAAGTTGCATAAGAGCAGAGAACGGTTCTTTATTTCATTCTGAATATTTTATTCCGGTGATAGCATGACTGTGAGTCATACTATGACATTAACTGACTCAATAATGATTAAAAGAATTAGAATCAATAAGTAATCATTACCCGCAAACCTGGGAAGAAGCCAAATTTTTTATTAAAACGATAAAGCTGAATATTTGCTGAAGTTGAAATCCAGGGAGCAAGTTTAAATTTCATGTAACTATCGATGCCGTATTCGTATTTCCCCTTTTTTTCGTTGATTAAAAAAGCAGCACCAAACTGGTCGCCTTTTAATTTGCTGGGATTAAGTAATACAATACCCGGAGAAAAAGCACCGTCGTACTCATCGGTTGTTCCCCAGCCTTTATAAGCTTTTAAAGTAAAAACGACTTTTTCAGAAATACCCTGATTCCCAACATAAATTATCCCGTTCCCTCTTCCTTCCTCTTTGGTGGCTTCAGTATAATAATATGAAACAACATGTTCGCTTGTATAATCCTGCTTTGACGGAATTGCCCAGTTGACAAACCCCTGGTAAAAATAAGTCGCATTGTTAAAAAATCCTGAGACATCAATAAAATCTGATTTTGAATTGTTGTCTAAAATTAATCCGCCAAAACCAAAATAATTTGATAGGTTGATTTCAGTAAAAAAGCCAAAACCCGCAATTAATGGCGGAACCGGATCCGATGCAGCAGTATAACTAAAAAAGGTCATTTTATCCCAGCTGGAATAAGAAGTCATAGTTACCAGAAAAAGCGGATCTATTTTCCCAAAAGTTACATCCCAGGCACCGTTAAAAAAAATATTTTCTACATACAGATATTCGAGGCCGATTTCGTGACCACTGGCTGAGCTTCCGTTAACTAAGGAAAACATTCCCATTTCTTTTGCCAAATCCCCGGTTGATTTTCCGATTAAGAGGGAGTTTTGTTCAGCCCAAAATTCCACGTTCATTTTATATTTTGCAGTTTTTATAAACCTGCCTTTATAAAAAACACCCAAATCGTGGTGCATGTGTGGAAGCGCTTTTTTATTTCCAATTCCGTATTGAAATATGGTACCGTAATACCCAACGGCTGCATGTTTCTTTTTAGAATATTCCCATTTGTTAAAATTTGATTCAATAAAATCTCCATCCTTTTGAGTTTGTTCCTGGTCTTTTTCAATTAAATCAAAAACTCCCTTTTTCTCGTTATAAATTTTACTTGAATCTACCTGTGCAAATAAACCGCAGTTTGGCATTATTATCAGCGACAATACTACCAACAAAAAGAAACGTTTGTAAACTATTAAATTCATCTTTTACAAAATAAATTAAAATTGATATAAAAAAGAAAAGCCACTCCGTCAACACAAAGTGGCTTTATAACCTAACTAACCAAACTAAACCTATGAAAAAATCTATTACTCTTTTTGCTTCATATTGAGAAGGGAAATTTTGTTATTAAAACCCTAATTATTTTTTGATTTTTTTGCACTAAAAACATAAGTTCCAGATTAAGTGTGAGTTGCTGTTAAGAGTTTTATTTAAAAAAAGTGAGGGTTTGACTTTGAGTCAAACCCTCACTTTGTAAATATGAACCAGCAAAATATGGTTATTTCCTTTTGGCCTTCACCGGAAATTCTTTCATTATTTCTTTTACTTTTTTGGGAAATTCCTTTTCGCGTTTCAATGGATCGGGGTGAACACTTCCCAAACCAATGGCCTGCCAGATATGTTTATTTGTTTTTGTATCAAAGGCATCAATAATAAGGGTTCCGGCCTGAATTTTGAAATCTGAAGATTTATATGCAGGATTATTAGTTCCATATCCCATTCCGATTCCGTGGTTGGTGTCGTACGGCCCGCCTGCAAAATGATTTTTATAACCACTCATTGCCATTTGCTGATCGAGAACCATGTACAACGAAACCGCCATATCTCCATTTTCTTCCACTACTTTAATATCTCTTTTTTCAAATTCGCTGGCAAATGACCTTTCAATTATTATCCTGTCGTTATTTTCCACAAAAGAGCCTATAGCTTCGCTCCAACCGTAGTACTCTACAGTTTGATATTGTTGAAAGTCTGCGGTATCATCCTTTTCGGATGTGACATGTACAAAAGAACAGGAACTTGTTCCCAAAAGAATTGTGGCTATAAAAAGTAGAGGTAGAGTTTTTAATTTCATTTTTGATAGTTGCTTAAAAATTTAAAATTGAAGACGGTTTATTATTTGTTTTTATTATAAATGTTTTCATAATTATGTGACTATTTGCCAGTCCGCAAATTGATTTTCTCTTAGTACCCCATCCGCCAGTTGGCGGAAGCAGAGACAATCAATTCGCTCCCTTTAGGGGGCGGGGTAAACGAATTGATATTCAGAAAGTAAATTGAAATTGCTGGCATGTTATCGACTAATTTAAAAACGTTTTTTTGTTACAGTTTCAGAGAACCTACTTTTGGGAATTTATAAACCAAAGCAAATATTCCTTTATGTCCACCCAAATCATTTTCTGAAGCCATTTCATAAATATATTTTCCATTTAGCCACCAGTTTTCTCCCAGAAGAATTCCAAAATCAACACCCACTCCACTAATCGATATTTTATTGTTGGTTTCAATTTCTGAACTGATATAGGCAGGAATTGGGTTGCTGTTGAAGACTCCAATCAAACCCAGGGATTGCCCTTTTTTAAAGTGTTTTGAGAAATTCGCCTCGGCAATAAAAGCATCACCAAAGTCTCTCTCAGCACCGGTTTTGGTTACCCTGTGTTCGTAAATCAAACTTCCGTTCAGGGAAAATTTGTTTTCCCAAAGGTATTGCGTTGCCTTGCCCGAAAACATATGGCCGTTTACATAAAGCTTTTTTCCATATAAAAAAGAATAGTTTCCCTGGACTTTCAGATTCCCAAAATCCCATGAAACTTCGAAGGGAGATAAAACGGTGATTCCAACATTTCCATCTTTAAAATTGCTGCTGAACAACAAAGGTTGCGAAATTCCAAGGGTATACTTTCCTCCCAAAACATCCCAGCCCGTATTCCAGGAAAGCCCAAAAACGGGTATAAAAAGATCGTTGGAAAAAGAACTCCCCATTCCAAAAATTACTCCATCGCCCGAATAAGCAGCAGCATTGGCATTGGTACCACCGTATAAACCTGGTAAGTTAAGTGAGCCAAAAGTTTGAGCTCCGGACAGAAAAGGAGTAAGGGAAAAAAGTAAAACAATAAAACGTTTGTTTAGTCTCATTTTTAATAATCAGGAAGTATCAATAAATATTGATTCTTTGGATTTGTTTTTGCAATATCAAACAAAATATTCGATTTCGGGTTCACAAAGACAATTTTATTTGAAGTATTATTGAAATACAGGAATATTGATAAATCCGTGAGTTGAAAAAAAACAGAGCACCCCGTTAAAAAACAGGGTGCTCATTCCCGAATTGATTGGCAATTCAAACCAGCAGAACAGCTGCAGGGTTTTGAATTATCGTCATCACATTCTAAACTTATTTTTCTAATTGAAGCGGAAACCGCTCCATAATTTTCGCAACAGTTTGTGCTGTATTTTTTTCTCTTGTCTGCGGATTTTCATCAACCGTTCCTTTGCCTATTCCCTGCCAAACCAGTCTTTTTGTTTTGGCATCAAACACATCTACAATCAATGTACCTACCACAAAATCGTAATCGTGTACAGTTGTGGTTGCATGACCGTAACCGTAATAACCGCTGTAAAACCCTCCTCCGTAATGGTTGGTGTATGCCGTTCTTGTAGTTTTCTGGTCTAAAACCAAAAACAGAGAAACTACCAGGTCTGCATCGCCATCAACAATTTCCAGCTCTCTTTTTGCAAATTCATTGGCAAAAGCGGTTTCAATTCTTTCTTTTTCCAAACTGTTAAGTAATTTTTCACTACCCTCGCTCCATCCTAAATATTCGATGGTTTTGTATTGTGTAAAATCTACTTCTTTATCGTAATCTGAAAATACTTGTAATGAAGAACAGGAAGAAAAAACCATCATCACTACTAATCCTAAAATTGCTATTAATTTTCTTGTTTTCATCTCATTAAAATTGTTTAATTCGTTTGTATTTATTTCATTCTATTGTTTACTTAAAAGGTATTCAATAGAATTCGCAAGCTCATTTCGATGGAACTCTCGATGACTTTTAATTCATTCTATTTGTGAATTTGAAGAATGAAAATTCATGTTCGTTTCATCTCAAATGTTTTTTATTTGTTATTAATTTTTCAAGGAATCTTTCAGGCTTTAAACCAACTCACGGTAATACTCGTTTGATTCTTTTTGTAGTATCTCACTTACATTGATTTTATCTGAATCATTTTTATTATACTGACTTAAACGTTCTTCCGACTTACTGCTTATCAGAAAACTCAGTGCCAGCAAGCCAAAAAAGATTATTGCAACTACCAATGCAAAAAGATTATCTCTTTTTTTATTGTTCATTCTAATTTTACTTTTCATTACAAATTCTTCTCTGTATTCTGATTCCTGAATCTCAGGAATTTCATAAGCTCGTCTCATTTTATTTCAATTTATTTATTGCAACAGTGCAGAAAAACGCCAATAACCCTAATCAATTTTTCAGATTCCCTTATTATAAACCTGTTAGAATTATCGATCAGTTGTTCCGGAAAATTTGACGCAAATAAAATAAAGGGCTGATTTTGAATATTTAAAAGAATATTGAATTGTTATTAGGGATTTCCGTTCTGTTTTTCCCTTTAGAGAATGAAAGAATTTTACAATCAATTAAGAAATGAAAAATTTAAAACAACAGATTCTTTTGTCCCTGGATTTTTATTACCAAGTGCATTCGTAATAAGTTTTACCAAAGGAAATCAGAATAAAAAGCGGATTTGATTGTTGTGGACTGCGATATTTTTAACATCAGCGCCGGGGAAATTAATGAGACGCAGGTTCTGACAACAATGGTTGACGGGAAAGTTATTTACCAAAAAACAGAAGCTTTGGCTTCAAAATAAGACCCAATAATTAATATATATTCAAAAGTCGCCTTGCATTTGCGGGGTGGCTTTTTTTGTGTAAAATTTTAATTCACTGTTGTCCGTTAAAATGTATAAATATGGAAGAGATTGCCTCACTTCGTTCGCAATAACAACATTATCAGAGGATTGAGATTTGAGAGGAGATTGGTTGGTCCCGAGGCCTCGGAGCCAACCAATCTCCTTTCAAATCATAAACATTCCAAGCTATCGTTATTACGAGCGTAGCGAAGTAATCTCCTATTTTTTACAGGACACCAATGATTTTAATAATAAAAAAAACTGCCCCGTTAACACGAGGCAGCTTTAACAATCAATCAATCAAAAATCAATCTTAAACTATGAAAAAATTATTTTTACTTCTTTGAATATATAAGTGCAAAACTGAACCAAAAACCCTAATTGCATTAAATATTTTTTTATTTTGGGAACACATTTATATAGCCACCTTAATATTTTATAGCTTTAATCGTTATTTCAAAAAATATTTTGAACATATCGTATAACTGAATGTATTATTTAAAAATAGAGCATGGAAAAAAAGAATGTCACACAAATATTGAATAATATTGCTGCCACAAACCGCGATGAACAATTGTATCCTTTGGTTTACGACAACCTGCACGAAATAGCTGAAAAACTGTATGCACGTGAACGAATAGGACACACGCTCCAACCTACGCTCCTGGTAAACGAAGCATATATGAATCTTGTAGATCAGGATCAAATCGACTGGAAAGGGCGCTCACATTTTTTTGCTGTTGGGGCCCAGGCCATCCGTAGGATTTTAGTACACCATGCACGTAGTAAAAATGCAGAAAAACGCGGTGGCGGAATGCATAAAGTAGATTTGGAAGAACGAATTGCTTTTACTCCCGAAAAAGAAGGAATGGTACTCGATATAAATGAAGCATTAGAACACCTTGAAAAAGTACACGAGCGCCAGGCCAAAGTAGTGGAGATGAAGTTTTTTGGAGGAATGAAAATGCAGGACATTGCCGATGAGTTGGGCGTTTCGATAAAAACCATTGAAATTGACTGGAAAGTTGCCAAAGCCTGGCTTAAAAAATTTATGACTACCGACATTTAATTTTAAAAGTTGAATGAAATAATTGCTACATCGTCAAATGGTAATAATTTAAATTTCGATTTTAATACTTCATCTTTTGGTTCCAGACTCTTCCCATTTTCCTCCAGGAAGTAAGAAACGGTATCTATTTGTAAAGAAGGTTTTTTATACTCGTCAAAATATTTTTGTATTCCATCTGTTGAAATTACAACTGAGTCAACATTATCTTTAACAAAGATACGTGTGTGGTTTTTAAGCCAGTCTTCAAAAGACAGATTGAGATGATAAGCCATATAATCAGGCATATTGTTCTGGTCTAAATCAATAAATTCATCATCAATTTTAAAATATCCATCCCCACTTGCAACTAAATATGCCGCTTTGCTGGGTTTGTGGTACACTACAAATAATAAGGTAGAAAGCAACTCGTATTTATCTGCGAGCAATAACTTTCTTGTTCTTTTTATATCATCAAAAATATGTCTTAAAATATATTCACCCAAATTCTCAGGAGTAAAGCCGTCCAAATCCAGTTCAGGATTTATTTCGGCCAAAAGTGGCAAAGTTTTGCAGGTTTTCCTGAGCAATTTTACATACAGCGACGAGGCAAAATAGCTCTCTTTGCCTGATGAACATCCATCCATTACCGCTGCTACCAACCAGTCTTCACCAACATTGGTATAAAACAATGCATCTTCTCCATATACTTCATGCAACTCCCCTCGTTTTAATAATGAATCTATTTTCATCTTGCTCTTTTCAATCAACAGGGTTTTAATTGTAAAAAAACCCCAATTGGAATTGATTTAAACTAATGTATCAAAATTATATGACGAGGCAAAGTAAATACTATAGCGGATTGAAGTCTGAAGAATTAAATGGAATATGAGTTAGTAAATCAGAATTCAGAAAATTCAAATAAAGAAATAAAAATCAAACCTTATTGTTCTCCTTTTTCCCAATCCATATTATATAAATAATCGTTGTACGGAAATCTTTGAGAATGAATCCCTTTTACCAACTCGTATAAATTGGTTTTAAAATCATCGATGTTTTCCTTTTCCTTTGCAGAAATAAACAACGATGGCGTATTGTGTTTTGCCATCCACGAATTTTTCCATTCATCCAGTGTAAAATTTTCTTTTGTTTTTTCGCTTAAATCATCTTCATCTTTTTCAACATAAGTGAAAGCATCAATTTTATTGAAGATGTATAAATTAGGCTTGTCTCCTGCATTAATTTCCTCCAGTGTGGCATTTACTGTTTCTATCTGTTCTTCAAATCCCGGGTGCGAAATATCAACCACATGAAGCAGGATGTCGGATTCACGCACCTCATCGAGAGTAGACTTAAACGATTCTACCAAACCATGCGGCAGTTTACGAATAAAACCAACTGTATCGGCCAGTAAAAAAGGAAGGTTCCCGATTACGACTTTCCGAACTGTGGTATCGAGTGTGGCAAACAGTTTATTCTCGGCAAAAACCTCCGATTTGGCCATCATATTCATAATGGTCGATTTGCCAACATTGGTATACCCCACCAAAGCAACTCTTACGAGTTTCCCCCGGTTTTTTCTCTGAATCGACTTTTGCATGTCGATCTTTTTGAGTTTCTGTTTTAATAACGAGATTTTATCAAGAATAATCCGGCGGTCGGTTTCAATCTGTGTTTCACCGGGTCCACGCATCCCGATACCTCCCTGCTGACGTTCAAGGTGGGTCCACATTCTTGTTAAGCGTGGCAAGAGGTATTGATACTGAGCCAGTTCTACCTGTGTTTTTGCATGAGAGGTTTTTGCACGTTTTGCAAAAATATCAAGAATCAGGTTGGTGCGATCCAGCACTTTGCAATCCAATTCTTTCTCAAGGTTTCTAAGCTGGGTAGGTGAAAGTTCATCGTCAAAAATAACCGTATCGGCTTCGGTCATTTTAATGTAAGAACTTATCTCAATTAATTTCCCTGATCCTACAAAAGTGGCTTTGTTAGGAACATCAAGTTTTTGAGTAAACTTTTTAAGCACAACAGCACCTGCAGTATCTGCCAAAAACTCCAGTTCATCGAGATACTCCTTTGCCTGTCTTTCGTCCTGCGAGCTGCTGATTAATCCTACAAGGACAGCCCTTTCCGTATTTGGTGTTGTTTCTATCATTGTTGCACTTTTATAAAACAAAAACTCCCGGCTCGTTATCGAACCGGGAGTGCAAAAATATTATTTTTTTATTTCTTATTGCAATTGGAAATTAATTGGAACGGTGTAAGATACGTTTACCGGCTTACCACGTTGTTTTCCCGGTTTCCATTTTGGTAGGGTACCAATCACACGAAGTGCTTCCTTATCCAGCGAAGGATCCACACCCCTTGCAATACTTGCATTACTAACCGAGCCATCTTTACCTACAACAAAAGTTACATAAACTTTTCCCTGAATTCCGTTTTCCTGTGCAATTACAGGATATTTAATCTGATTGGCAATGTAGGTACGAAGTGCCATTTCTCCCCCGGGGAATTCCGGCATATCTTCCACAATAAAAAATACCTGCGCTTCTTCTTCCTCTTCTTCTTCTTTGGCAGAGATTACAGGAGCTACATCAATTAATGTAGTTTCGTCTGCTTCCGAATCGTCGATTTCCAGTTCATCGTCGATTTCAGTTTCGTCATCCACAATATTTAACACCTCGATTACTTTTGGTGGTGGTGGTGGTGGTGGTGGTTTAATTTCTTGTTCACGCGTAATTGGAATAATTTCTTCTTCCACTTCCATCGCATCAATTGTTCCAAGGGAGTCGGCTTTGGATGGCTTGGTTGTCCATTCAAAAGCAAGAAGAACAATTCCCAATGCTAAAACAAGTCCGATCATGAGATACACATCTCTTTTACTCTCCAGATCGACCTTAGGTGATTTCTTTAATTCCATTTTTGTTTATTTAATTAATTTTTATTCGATTATTTACCTTCAAAATGGGGCATAAAGATAAAAAATAATTGTCAAATTCAAATCAATATAAAACCGATTTGAAAATTCAGTTGCTATTCAGAGCGTATCTGAATTACGAGCGTTAAAGCGGCTTACGGAAAGTTAAATTTTATTGAAATAAAATTCCAAAGAATAAAACAGGTAGATGTCCGCTTTTCATAATGTTTATTAGTGTTGTCTGAATTTTATAAATTGATTCAGAATCCAACCATTCAGACATTTAATAAACCAACATTAGATTAATGAACGAAAATTTTAGAATACATTAAATTACCAACAAAAACTTTACCAAAGTTCATTATTATGATATAAAATTTAATGCCGGATTAAAAATTCTTTTGATTGGCCGTTGGTGAAAAATCATAAAGGCAGATTAATTGCGAAATGAATAATTTTATATATTTGTCGCCACAAACAGGGAAATTTATCCCTTTGGTGCCTGGATAAACATATTTGTTAATTCCGGTATTACATTAAAAAGTTCAAATTATTATGGGGATTAGCTTCCCGATAAATATCGGGACAGGCAACTTCGCTAATCCAGAGATTTTTTGAAAGTTGTCGTATGTTTTGGGGGATTAGCTCAGTTGGCTAGAGCGTTTGACTGGCAGTCAAAAGGTCAGCGGTTCGATTCCGCTATTCTCCACAAGCCATAATTGAATATCAGTCAGTTATGGCTTTTTTACTATATTATAGACAACATTTAGACAACAAGTTGATATTTTTACAATTTCAGTTGAGTTTTCACCAGTTCAAATCTATCTCTAGACTGAATCATTTCATATACTTTACAAGAACTATAATTTGAACGTACAATTTCAAGTATCTCCTTTCTATTTTTATTCTCCATTTTGTTTCCAATCAATATTTCTGCTAATGCTTCTTTAGGTACAACAAAAACTTTATTAGCATAATCAAATTTTGTAAATCGGAATTCATTTTCATACTTCCAAATTTTCCCCTTAGTACCCAGAAGTTTTTTTGCGAATGATTTATCTGAATCGAATAATCTAAACTTAGGAATTCTTTTAGTATAACTAATCCATCCAAACGTACTTTTCAATGATTCGATTAAAACATTTGTATTAAACCCCACACAAAATCCGGTATGAGAATTTGCATAATGAGACCACATTAAGAAGTTACTACAATTAGGAGTAAGACTAAATATTCCTATACGATTTTCGGTTTCTTTTTTTAGTTCTTCTTGTTGTTTTTTGATGTGGTTTTTGTCAAAAAGTAATCCCTTCCTTTTATAATGCATTACTAACTCATGAGTTTTTTTGTCCGATAATCCAAATCTTTGTTTTGCTATTAAGAACATCTTTTTATAAATCTTCCTAGAAGTTAAATCACGCTTTACATATTCAAATGGAATATTTCCATCAAAAGGATCATTTAATTTGCTTGCAGATGGTAAAAATATTTCTCTCCTAACTAGTATCTGCTTATGAAATGCATCTTCCCAGTCTCTATATTTGTAAACAATTTGGGGTTTGCGATTAAAAAAATTCATTCTGAACATTAGTTTGTGTTTGAAGACAATTATAACTTGTAGACAATAAATAGAAATTAAAATTTAACAACTACGCGCGCGTGAAGCCTCAAAAAACCTTTAATATTTATGCTAGTTATATGAGTTTTACCAATCAATAAAAAGACTAAGTTGATTTTGTTTTTCATTTTTTGATATTTTAGGTTACAATTAAAAAATTAAACTCCACTTGAGAATAATATTCCTAAAGCACCAATTACTGCACAAACAAACATTATCACAATAATTATCTTAATCATTCTCAAATGTGATTCAATTCGGCTTAGTTTAATTCGAATAAAGTATCTATGAAAAATATCTACTTGAGGGTAATTTGTATTTAGTTCATTTACGAAGTCTGCTAATTCTTTTTCCTCATGCTTTGATTGAAATTGCAATACATCCTTTTTAAGTTCTTTTAGAGCAACTGTTTTAATTTCGGAACTGAAAGCAGATAAAAAGTAGTCGGAGAGTTTTGATTTTTTCATTTTTAAAAGATTTTAAATTTGGGTGTGATTGAAAATAATAAATCTTATTGTTCAGTAAATTTAATTAACTGATTTACAAAATGAAAGAAATTTTATTTTATTTTTTAATAGAATGAAAGAATATGTAGGAACGCATAAAATTAAACATAGTGTGTATGAGTAAAAATGGAACAATACTCGCACGTAGACTTCAAAAAATCATATATACCTTTTTTAATTGTTTCAAAAACAGTTCACGCGCGTAACAATCGGGAAAAAACCTTTTTAGCTACAGGATGAATAAATAACCTATTGAAATTAAATTTCTAATATTTGAAAACCTAAAATTTCAATACACACGCGTACAAGACTAAAAAAAGTCTTGCAGTTAAAATCTCAAGACTTAGCAGATGGGAATAAATCCAAATCAAAAAGGGGGTGGGTGGGTACAAGAATAACCTTTAATTATGATACAAAACCTTTGTTTTTGAATGATATTTACATATAACGTCCTTTTTTAGTGCTTCTAAAACAATTCTATATTTCAGGAGTATCACAAAAAGGATAAAAGAAATATTAATACAAATACACCGGCTAATAACAAAAGATAAAACAATACAATTGTTTCGGTTGTAAAGATGGATTTTATTAAAAGATTGATTTTCTGTTTTAGACTTACATTTGTTCTGAGGGAGATATAAAACATATCAGTGTTCAATTCAGGTATTGTTTCTTGGCACATTAATTTTTCAAGTATTTCAACTTTACAAATTGATATTCTTTCCATTGAGTTTTGCAAACTTTCAATAAACCAAAAAAGTAAAATAGGCAAAGTAATTACTATATATTGAAGATAACCTACAATTTTTAGTTCACCCGTACTTAATGCGATTATTATTGCAAAAACTAATGTAATACACCAATTCCGCATAGTAAGTTGAGCACGTCTTGAATTTTGAATATTATCATACCAAAAATCAATTTGCTTCTGTATTATTTCCTTATTCGTCATAATCATAAATTATTCACTCATGTTATTTTATGTCAAACTAACACGTTATCTCACGTTAATTTAACGGTAAAAACTTATTCTATTCCATACTATTTTAGAATAAATTAATTCGTTCTTCAATCAACATGCCAATAAAAAAATGAAAAGGGTAACTCAATAGTTACCCCTTCTTGTTAACCCCCAAACACACAATATGGGATGATTTTCCCAAAATGCATGTTTAAAGTTAGATAATAATTCTTTCTAATTCAACATAATATTCATTAATAATATCTATGGAAAATCTTAATTGCAGTTTCTAAACCAATGTTTTTTGAATGATATTTACTTCTATTTTAAAATAAATTATTCCTTCCAAGCAAATCCTAAAATCAATTACACTTGAACTAAATGATTTTCCAAGTACTAAATATTAACAAAATAGCAGCCACAATAATTAAAAGTTGTTTGAGGTAGAAAAATAAATATCCTAAGTGATAAATGGGAGCATTTCCTATTTCCGATTCCTCTATTTGTTTTTCATATTTGTATTTTGAATTAATAAAACCAAACAATGAATGCAGATAATCGCATACCAAACCTAAAATAGAGAGACCTAATGACCACAAAACCAATTGAGAAACACTAGTCATTTTATCTTTAAAAAAATCTATTTTGGCTGTTAAAATAGCAAAATCTGTTGCTATTACACCAAAAGCAACATATCTCAATGTTTCTCCAATTTTTTTTGAAAATTCATTTAAATTATCAAGTTCAGACATACAATTATTTTGTTTACAATATATTTGGACCTGGAGGCTTAACTGGATGCGTAATTGGTGCGCGTCTTCTTGAATCCTTGATACCTCCCTTTGATTTTTGCGGACTTTTTACTTTACCAAACTTGGTTTTATCTGCATTTGGTTTTTGATAAACAAACACTCCCCATTCCCCCATATCAACCTGACCGTTGTTTTCATATTCTTCCTTCAAAACACCAATAAATGAATCTATAAACTTATCTATATCTTCATAAGACCATTTATCATTTGATTGCTTAATTTTTCTTATAACATCTAATCTATCCATTGCTGAAGTTGTTCTTCTATGCGGTTGACATAGAATTATTACTGATTTACTAAGATAGTGCATATTGAAATAATAGTCAAAATTTCCAAATGATTTAAGTTGTGCATTAGATTTTTTATCTATCTTTAAATGAATCTACTAATAAAACATTTTCAAACAAATGTTCCCCATTATTTAATCTAGTTTTATCAATAACTTTTAAACCTACACAAAATGAAAATAGTCCGAAACACAATCAAATTATTATTCTGCATAGTTTTTATCAGTTACTTTTTGACTGGGTGTAAAAAAGACGATATTATTGTTGAAGAACCATTGAAATATGAAAACTATTTCTATTTTGAAGCAGATACTTTTACCCTGCCAAGTGGGGTTCAAAATATTTATCCCAGAGAAGAATTTGAATTAAATCACGGAATAATATCCGTGTCATATATTGAATCACAACAAACCTATTTTTTTGGTATTTTACTTCTTTCGTCAAATGCATTTGCGATTGATTATGAAAACGGAACTAAACTCGGGAATAATGGTGTTTGGAATGGTGTTTATTTAAATGGTCTAACATTAAACACCGATACAATTCCAGACGGAGAATATTGGTTTTCAATTAATAAATACCCTGTTTATAACATATTAACATGTGGAACTGCGACAATAAGATATGACTTCAATGATTCTGGAGGTCATGACCACCCATTAAGAAGAGGAGGTGTGGTGTCTCTCAAGAAGAACGGTAATCAATATGAAATTGATTTCGAAATATTATCTTCCATAAGAGATGTCGAATTCAAATGTCATTACAAAGGTGAATTGAAAATGCGAAATACAAAAACGGCAATGCTTAATTTCTTCCACGAGGGAGACTTTATAAATCATTTTATTTACAGAGATAAGTGTTACGAATTGTCAGACTGTGTCTTAATGAATATCGAAAGACCAACAAATCTTGTTGGGCCTGGTGACCTACACCCAATTTACTTGTATTCTAAAGAATTTTCAATCGAAGATGAGTATCTTTCGGATAATCCCAGCAAGTATACAGGATTTAATTTGCTAGACATTAGAGATTGGGGTCTGACTGACACCCCGCTATCTAC
Organism: uncultured Prolixibacteraceae bacterium; assembly: GCA_913063265.1. Lineage (GTDB taxonomy): Bacteria > Bacteroidota > Bacteroidia > Bacteroidales > Prolixibacteraceae > Draconibacterium. The sequence goes on from CAJXZG010000049.1 coordinate 31,061, forward strand.
TAGAACATATGTGATTAGTCCATGGACAGAATACGATAGGTGCTTACTTAGATTTAATTACAATTATAACAATAAAGGGAATTTTGAAAAAGAAGTTTCATCTGAAAATGGTGTTTTTTCGGTAGAGTTAGAGGATAGTTTCTTTAAATTAGATTTGTCTTGTAAAACCGATCCAGAAAAAGATGATGATATTTTTGCTCATTACGAAGGCAAATATAGAATGATAGAAAAATAACATCTTGTTGCCTTCCCATATACACTCTACACGCACATATAGAACTAAAAAAAGTCATACAATTTCAATTCGCATTAGACTTGATTTTTTTGTTACAGAATTGTACGGCAATCTGTATTCCTTTATACCCAGATAGGAATATTTTGATTTTAATTTAGGGGCGGGGGTGCTGTTGTTGTTTCAAATAAAACAGGGAACTTTAAAAAGTAACCAAAACAATAAATGCATTTCCCTTTATTTAAGATTATATTCTTGATTGTTGCGTGTATTTTCATTGCTCATCATTAAAAAAGCGTTAAAAGTGGGTTAAAATCATTCTGAGCGATATATCTTAACTATTCTTTATGTCGCATTGATAGATTTTATCTAAAATCAACCACAACATCGTTTCTCGTTAATTTAAATAGTCCTAATTCCAATTATCAAACAATCTATACTGGTTATCCGGGTATATCCTTTTTTGTTTTATCCGTTGGTTGCTAATTGTGTTTCTAATGTTGTGTGCAATTTCTTTTATCTCTGTTTTGAAATCGGTTTTCTGCCATTTAACGGACAAATATTTTCTTTTAACTGAATTGTAAATATTCCGATTTGTATTGAAGTAGTATTTTAAACCGGAATGAGACAATAACAAACTGTTTTCCTTCTGCATTTCGATATTTAATCCAGTAACTAAACATACTTTGTTGTTTGGGTTCTTGGGTGTAGGATTTGACCGTATATATAAAGTGTCAAATTTCGCACCCCCTGAGGTTAATTCTTTTGATTTTCGTTCGATTAAATCACTGATTTGTATTTGTAAGTTTTCAGAATAACGGGAGGTAATTTCTTTTAATTTACTCCGATGCTTGTTTAGTGCTGAATTTCGTTTGTTCTCGATTAATTCTTTCCAGTACAGAGGATTTTTATAATTCAACAACTGGTTATTTTCCTTTTTATTGATTGTAAAATCATAAAACAAAATATTCTGCCATTCATCTACTAAAAATTCCGGATAAATATTATGCAATCCGAATTTCAATAAATCTTTGAGTGTGAAAATTCCTTTCTTGTTTAATTTCTCCATTTTCAGGAATTTAATTTCAAATCTCAAAATATCGTTATCAATCCGAAAACCTTTGTTTGAATAATGTTTGCGTTTATCGTATATTTTAATCAGATATTGCGAGTGTTCCACTTGAAAATATTTTCCCTCATCTCGTGTTGAAATTTCTCCAAATGGTTTCGATTTATGAATAAAACAGTAGTCAATTATTCGCCCGGTTTTACATGGAGGTTGAATATTTACACCAAATTCTATTGATTGTAAACGCAACATTTCAGGCAAAATATTGAACTTTGTTCTTAATTCAATCAATACATCAATCAAAGATTTGAATTTAAAATCGTTGTAATTGTGTGCGCCATTGTTCCAAAATTTATGCAAACTCCCAAGCAAATAAACACTTCCGGTTTCGTAAATTCTAAATTCAATTCCTTTGTAAATTGCGTATTGATGAGGTGTTCGTTTTAAATTATTACGGTTAACCGTTTTTAATTCTCCGGTGTCCGGGTTGAAATCTCGATAAAAAAAATCCAATAGTTTATTATCTAACAAATCCCTGGGATTGATATTTATAATTGCCTTAACGAAGTCAATCATTTGTATTAACTTTGCAGGTGTAATACGTTGCCAGTATTACGACATTTGAACAACATTAAAGGGAGGAATTGAACAACCTCCCTTTGTTGTTTCTTATACCGTAAAATGGATTTTAATTAATTCCTGAATTATGTGTTGCTTTGCAGGATAATAGTTCGGAAAATAGTCTATAATCAGTCTATTTCGGTCGGTGGTAAATTGAAATAACAAAAGATGTTTTTTCCCCTTGTGAATACGGTCACCAAAAAATATATTCCTGTTTTTCGTGAATTTCAATCCGGTAACCAATTCTCCAGTTTTCCAATTTGATGTGGTTCTTAATCTCAAACATTCGACAAATCCCTCACCGCGAGAAAACCCCCTGAATTTTTCAATCCTGAGTGCCTTTGTGAGTTGATTTGCGCCCTTTTCAACCTGTTTTAACTCATAAGTAGAGTAAACCTTTAACGCCTTGTTTATTTGGTATAAATGGCGTATAAAATATACGTTGCCAGTTCCCATGATTATAAGTTTAAGGGTTTAATACTTTGCTCTACTTCGTGCCTTTTATAATACACACGGTTACCGATACCATATGCACGTAATTTTTTACGTTTTGTCCAGTTGTGGACTGTGGACAAATCCACGTTCAGAAGTTCCTTAACTTCGTTCCGGGTTAAATACTCTGTGGGTTCTTTGGGTTGAAACTCTTTTTTAAGTTGTTCCAACTGTTCGTTAACGCTTTTGATAATTGCGTTTTGTAACTGTTCGGGTGTAACCGAAATAAACTGAATTTGTTTCATGTGAATACTTTAAAAATTTGTATTCACAAATGAAATTCACGTTTAATTCAACTATTTTGTACTTAAATATTCGATAGTGTTCAAAAACTATTCAATGTTGTTCAATGTAATAAAATTCAACTTTGACCTTTCCAATATCGTTTTAAAAGTGGTTGAATAGTATCGTAATATTTGGTAGTTTTCGGTTGTATTTTTGACATTGTTTCATTGTACTCTGAACTAATAAATTTTATATATTCTAATTGTGTACAATTCAAAAGGTCTTCGTATTCCAAAAACCAAAATAGATTTGAATATTTGGCTTTCCTTGAATTATCATCTTTTGTATATTTCTCATTCAAAAAGCAAAATAAATCATAACCTTTTTCTTTAAATATTTCAGGAAAAAGATTCTCATTTATTTGTTCTAATTCGACAGATTCATCTTTAACTTTTTCGAGTTTTTTATTTAATATTGATTTGACTCTCAAAATATTGAAGTCTTCAAATGGGTGCGTTTTTTTCCCCATTTTATCATAGTCGGGCATTGTTATCCCTTTAAATTTCCCCGTTGGTTCATATTTTATAACTGGAATTTCCCAACCTTCCTGTCTGTAAATTTTTATACTCTCCGAGTGAATTCTTTCCAAAAAATCCATAGTATAATAAACTTCAACATCTCGCAATACAATTTTTGTTTTTAATTCATCAAAATTCGAAGTTACATTTTCAAGATAATTGTAAATCTCAATATCAGATAGTTCATATTCTACTTCATATTCTGTTGCATCTTTAAATAGTGGTTCTAATTTTTTTCTTAATTCATTGCTACAGGTAGAAATAAATGACTGAATCTCCGTTAAAGTTCCAAATATCTTTTGATTGTCTACGGTCAATTCAAATTGTTTTTTCTTGTTGGTAATTGAATCTAAAAATTGATTTAATCTAAGGTTTAGATAATCTTCATTTGCCATTTGAACACAATTTTAGAGGATTAAAGAAAGTTTAGTTTGCCTCCCTTAAAATATTCATTCGAGGCTCTTTTTTTAGTTTTTGTTTAAGTATCTCAAAGTATTCTGCAATTTGGGTTGCATAGTCGTTTTGAGATTTGCCAATATACTCTAAAAATTGTTTTTCTGTACTGTGGGCGGTTATGCTTATTAACAGGGCGGTTGGCATTTCGCCATAAAAGTTAGTAGCAAACGAACGTCTGCAAACGTGCGAAGTAACTAATTCATGTTTGGGGTAAACTCCTTTTAACTTTCTCCCCGATTCTTCATCCAGTTTTGCGCCCTCTGTGTGTTCATTAATTCCTGCTATTTCGCAAAGGTCTTTAATGTGTTTATTAAACTTTTGCGCTGATAATTTTGTCGGAAATTCACCGTTTCTTTTATCCAATATTTCACGCACTTTCCATGCCATTGGGATTGAAACAGGTTTGCCGGTTTTAACCTGAGTTAATTCAATTAATTCTAAGTTATCGCGTTTAACAATGTTTGTTTTTGTTAATGTTAAAAGGTCTGAAACACGTTGCCCGATATAACAACCAATAATTAACCAATCTCTCGCGTTTTCCAATGCTTCGCGTTCAAAGGTCTTTTTTTCTATTATTTCCAGTTCATCAAAAGACAAATATATTTTTGATGCTTTTTCAGTAAAACCTTTTATTTGCTTTAACTGTGGGTGCACTTCGTAACCGTTTAAATTTGCATCTAAACAAACGGTTTTTAAAAATCTGATATAACGCCCTGCTGAGTTAGAATTTAGTTTGTCAACCTCTGTAAAATATTTTAAAAGGTCGTTTCTGAACTTCACATTAACATCTTTAACGTAAAATGTTTTCTTTTTGAATTTCTGGTAATCTTCAATTTTATGTTTTAATGTGGTGTACTTTTGGATCGTACCGTGTGAAACTCCACGTTTCCCATTCGGAAATTCTTTAAAAGGTAAATTATCTATATAAACTTGAATGTAATTTACAAGGCGGTCAACATCTGTTTTTTGTTGCTTTCCATTGATAATATCAATCTGTTCTTGTAACCAGTTACCATTAATTTCAATACCTGATTTATTTGCCTCATTTAGTTTGTCGTCAATCTTTGTACTAAGTTTTTCTAAATTACTTTTCAGGTTATTTCTTCTCTTTTTCTGTTCCTCATCATTACCTCCGTTAACAGGCATTGAATTTTTGTCACTCCAATCTTCCTGCCTAACATGAAAACCTGTTTTTCGTTTGTAAACGTTGTTACGGTCGATGGATAAACGTAAATAAATAGGTGCAAGGTCTTTTTTACTTTGAAGTAAGAATTTGATAGTTGCCATTTTATGAAGATTTGAACATTTGAACTAATACAAATATACAAAACTTTGACAACATCTAGTCAACCAAATTGCTATTTTAGTCAACCATATTCTATTCTATTCAATAACCAACACAATTAACGAATCCCTATAATGCTTTATTCTATTGCTTTTTATGTAGTATTTATCAACTATTCAGAATTGTATAAAATTGTTGGTTTCCGTTCCGCTATTCTCCACCTGATTTACAGAGACTTGCAGAATTTTATTTGCAGGTCTTTTTCAATTTTAATATACAAAATTATATCTCTTATTCAATATTTTTTGTAACAAGTCATGCTATAATCCCTCTTGTTATAAATTACCCTCTGATAGTATAGAAAAATCCATTTTATATAATTCCCTTAATTATATCATTTCTCCTAATTCATTAAATAACTGACCTATAATGAATTGCGAATTTCAAAGGAAGCTCAACTTTTCACAAATTTTATGTTTCACTTCCATTACTTAAATTGCAATTAATAAGATTTATTAACCTTTTAATATTTTATACGTATTTTAATTTGTATATTAGTTACTTATTGAAGAAACTATTATATCGTATTACGGTTTGTTATTTGACCATGGTACACATGAAATTAATTTTATACACCTATTATAATTTGAATATATTTTTCTAAAAATGGTTTTTAAATTTTGTGTATTCATTTAAGATTTGTATTACAACATATTTTCGGTGCATGGGAAATGGAAAACGTCTCCAAAAATAACCGCAATATGGGTGGAGTCTCTTTCACATTTTAGAACACATACATTATAAAGACGATTATTAACTAAAATAAAGGAGGTAATATCATGCCAGTAGGAGTTGATGACGCAATAATTTTGGGAGCTGGGATTGTACTCGGCTGGGGAGTTTCTAAAATAACTGAAGATGATGATGCGCCTATTGTTAGCAACTTGACAGTTGTGCAAGAAATTGTGAGATGTAAGGAGACCATCGTTAAAGTGAGGGTGACTATCGAAGAAGATGCGTACTGGTATCAGGATGATTCTGGTCTATCTCAGGTCACTGTTGCTGGTGAGGACGGTAAGACATTTACAATGTATCCGAAAAAATCTGGTGCGTTCAAAGAGGACTTTGAGTTCTGGTTAACACACAAGAGTTGTCGTAGCGAGGCTGTCATTACTTTGGTGCCCGAAGATAAGAGCTCAAACAAGCAGGGGATTCGCAAGATTGTTAATGTTACACCTCCGTACTGCTGCGATCCAGCACAGGCGACAGCACATGGTTGTGATTGCAATGGCTTCAATAATACAAGCTCTGGTCACGTTTCCTTATTCCCAGGGCAGTTGAATTCTGAATCTGAATAATGATGTTCCTTTTTCAAAATTCGGTCATTGCTCTGTTCCATTACTGAATTTATCATCTATTTTCATTAATCATAGATTAGGTATAATTATATTTACTTTGCTTATAGTATTGCATTTCTGCTCCGTAAAAATCTTTATTTCACAACAGGAAATTGCGACTCTTTTTTATTTGCATATTTAGGTATTTCTTGATACCCAATTGCTGTCAGTTAATTATTTCATAGAAATATGAACAATCCAATACGATGTATAATTCTGATTAGGGACATTATTGGATAGCTTTGGTTTATAGCTCAGAAGCACACCGCTCTTCTATAATATCGCATTATGTAAATGTAATTTTGGATTGTTTATTGTGGTGTAAACCAATAAGGCGCAATGGCATAACTATCTTTGTGTATTTCGTGTACTGGATTAAATTGTTGTTTTTCGTATGGCATAGCAAATTATGCAGAATCTGTTTTTACAGTATTTGCCGTACATTTCTCCATCGGCATCGATAACATTATTCAGACAGTGATATGAGTTCCGGCAGGCTTGCACGCTTTCATGCTCCCCCTTTTCTTTTGCAACATCAATAAAAAGCTAAAACCATCTTATGGATTATTAGCTTTCGCCTGGCTCTGTTTACTAATGTTTGTTTGTAAGATATATCAGTTCTTTCTCTCTATACCAAAGCGACTGGAGACTTTTGTCCGTTTTTTTGTGTTCCACTTTCTGCTAATGTATTTTAAATCAGGGATTTTTAACACTTTTGGTCAATAAATGGACATTAAATTTTATGGTAACGAATTATTAGTATATTAGTATGTTATAACATTTTTGTCGAAACCAATGTGGTTAACAGGAATTTTCTTCAAAAAGGATAGTAAAAAAATCGATATTAAAGAGTTTAATCAAATCTTTTCTGAATATTATCCTTCCCTCGTCATTTATGCCTCTAAATTTTTTCATGATATTAATATAGCACGAGATATTGTACAAGAAACATTCATCGTTTTTTGGGAAGAGAATGAAAAACTTAGGAATAAGAACCTTGTTAAACCATATCTGTTTAAATCTGTACGAAACAGAGCGTTAAATTTTAAAAAGAAAGAAAACAAACATTCCAGCCTCGAAGAATTATTTGACAAGTTTAACCCGAAGCCAGGAATTTCGAACCAGCCCGATGCATTTGATGTTATTTCGTATGTCGATTTGCAAAAAGACATTGAAAAAGCAATATGTGAGCTGCCTGAACAACGACAAATGATATTTAGGATGAGTCGTTTTCAGGATCTTAAACATAAAGAAATTGCTGAAAAACTAAAAATCTCACCAAAAACTGTTGAAACTCAAATTTACCGTTCACTTTCTTTTTTGAGAGAAAAATTGAAAAAATATTTGGATTAATCCCCTGAAATGTGTTTTGCAACATAAAAAAAACTATGCTTTGCTGTAAGTGATGCGTTCTGTTTTTTGTCCTTATATGCAAACTGACGTTATGGATCCTAAAATAGAAACATTATTT
>CAJXZG010000050.1 GCA_913063265.1 uncultured Prolixibacteraceae bacterium
CCTGCCACTGACTGTTAAAATATGCTTTTCGTGCCAACAAATCAAAATTGCGGATTTCCTCTTTTAATTCCTCATTTCTCGGTTCTTGTTTTAATCTTTCAACCAGAGCCTCGAGTGCTTTGCTTTCTATGGGATCGGTTTTAGAAATTTGCCAAAAGTTTAGCAATAACAAAAGCGCTACTGCGGTACAGAATATCCCTGTTATTAGGGCAATGTTTTGCGAGAGTTTTATTTTATCGTTATTGGTCATATTTTTTTTGCTTTTCAAACTAGCTTTTATTTTGTGGCGCATTGTGGCATTCACTTTTCAATCTTCGTGCGTGAATGCGCCCTTTCTTTTTTCGTTTTATACTCCCAGGGCGTTGCCCTGGGCTGAAATATTTCGCCCCTTCAGAGCTTTTTGTCTATTAATAGTTTGCCTAATGCCTATTTTTTATTTCTCCACCGGGCAATAATCCACACATCGTACACAACTTAAACAATTTCCTTTATGTGGTTCATAGTCTTGTCGTTTTCTGAAAACTACTGTATTTAATAAAGTCATTCCAATAACCAATCCCAGAAATCCCCCGGCAATCATACTCCCAATATAAAATTTGTCTCTTATTACTTCTGAATCAGCCACCAATTGTTCCATAGATTTTCCAGAGGCCAGGAATGTTTGAATATCTATATTATCCGGATCGTTTTTTAACTCAGGCTGAGCAATTAATAACTCCGCCAAATAAACATCCTGGTTTGCTTTCGAAAGGAAAGTATGCGATTTTGCCCCTACAAAAACTCCCAATGCAATCCAAATAGGAATTATTAAAACATAAGTTAAAAATCGTTTTGGGCCTAATCCCGACTTTACAACTTCTTTTTCGTTTGTTGGAAAATCAATAGCATCAAAAGGGCAGGAGTTGGTGCATAATTTACACTGTATACATTTTGATGGAGTGATTGTTAAATGCCATTTGGAGAACCTGGACATCCAACTTAATAAAACACCATATGGACATAAAAACCTGCAATATGGCCGGGCTACAAACATTCCCATTAGTAAAAATGCGATTCCAAGAACAACCATGTGAAACTTGGCATCCATTCTGAATATTCCAATAAACGGATCATAACGGCAAATGATAAAATCAGTTCCTGTAGCTGCAAATAGAACCGCCAAAGCCAGATAAATGTATGGAATTAATCCAAGCGTTTTATTAAGCCATTTTGGTAAACTTATGGGTTTCAAAATAATCAGATCTTGTATTGCACCCAGCGGACAGGCTCCGGCACAAAAAGTTCTTCCAAAAAACAGAGTAAACAGAAGTGGAAGAACAAAAAACAAAAGTGCGGTTAGGGATATGGCATAGGCGGAGTCAAAGAATGTGAGCGTTACATTCTGGATAGCCCCAATACTACATATACATCCATTTCTGTAAAAACCGAAATAGATAAGTGTAAAAACCGAAAGCCATAACATACTTTGTCTTGAGCGACTTTTTAATACAAAATAACTTGCTGCAGAGAGCACCAGTAGCAAAACAAATACATCAAAATACTCCATTGCCAATGCCCGAGGTTCCGGAGTTTCGGGAGTGGGTTGCTCGTAACCGGTATCAAATTCAGGTTTTGGGAAACGCTGTTGCTGGGCGGACAAGGAAAAAGTGAAAAGTAAAAAGTAAAAAGTAAAAAGCATGTATTTAGCTCGAAGCCCGAAGCCCGAATCCCGAAGCCTCGTAACTGGCGTTAAAATGCTTTTTGTTCTTTGCCCTAAGCCCACTTGGTTTTTATTTTGATTTGGTTGATTTTTCATTCGTTAAATTAAGCGTCCTTTTTGTTGGTAAAATCCCCTTTCACTTTATAGGCTTCATTGGCCGGAACTCTGCTTATGGCATCTGATGGACAAACACGTGCAATCGAACACTCGTTACAGTTCAAACAAATATGATGCATAATCTGCAGATGCATTGAGCCATTTCCAAAGGAAGTGCAGCCTGCTACACATTTTGCACAGCCAATACATAAATCTTCAATAATATGATATTCGAAATAAGGTTCTTCTATGAAACGACGTTCAATTGCAGCAGTAGGGCAGAGTTGATTCTCTGATGCTGTACTTTGGGCATTTGCATCGGGTTTTAGGTACCCACCACAAAGGTCGCAATAACCACACAAGTCAAAAGCATGAACACATTTTACTGCTGAAGGAGTCAATACACAATCGGTTGCACAACGTCCACATTGTGTACACTTAAAGGGATCGATTTGCCAAACATACTCTTTACCAGTTACTTTTGTTAAAGCAGCAGCACTTACAGACCCCAGAGAAAGCAGAAGAAATCCACGCGCTCCGTTCTGGATAAATTTACGTCTGCTTTGTGTTTTATCTTTCTTTTCCATCTGTCATTAAGTCGGAAGACCGAAGTCCGAAGTCGGAAGTCAGTTTCCCATTATTCAATTTTTCTTTTTTCTTCTTCAGCCTGTGGAAGTTCACATTTTGTAAATTTGCCACAATTCTCGCATGTTGGTGAAACCGAACAAGTGGCAGAGACTTTTTTATTAACTAGTAAATAACCTGCTGAACTTGTAATTCCTCCAAGTATTAAAAGTCGGCCTGCTGTTTTTAAAAAATCTTTTCGTTTCATCTTTAAAAAAGGTTGGAAGACCGAAGTCCGAAGACGGAAGCCCTCTCTTTAATCAATTTTATATTTTGCGGAGCACGTTGCCTTTGTTTTTCAAATTACAGGAATGGATGCTCCATTTACTCACTTCGTTCGTTTCACTGGGCGTTGCCCTGTGCTTATAGCTGTCTCCCCTTTGGGACTTATTTTTTTTCAAATACTCTTAATACATTTCTGTCAAAGTCGAGAGCATAAATTTTTTCTTCACTATCAACCGCGATATCCGGTGCCTCGGCTTCTATTTTATCTTCAAATTTTGTTGGAGGTGCAACCACACATAAAAATTCGCCCGAGGGTTTGTACACCTTAATTCTTACCAATCCTTTTTCGCTTGTAACAAAACTACCATCGGGTAATAAACAAAAATGCGCCGGATTACAGCAACCACTAAAATTCTCGGTCTGATTTCCACTGGCTTTCCAATGTTCTCTTAACCGACCTTCAGGAGTATAATTCTCTAAGGTGTGTAAGCCCGGATTTACCACCCACAAATCTCCATATTCATTGATATCCATATCGAAATACGGACTTGGAATAATAAAACCGTGAACTACATCTTCACTTGCTTTTCCTTCAAACTCATTGATTTTTTCACCATCAAAAGTAAACCGATGTATTTTCCTTGTTCCAGCATCGGCAACAAACACCTCGTTTGGCGAAACTGCAAGAGAGGTAATTAAAGTATTTTCATTATTTATAGTCCAGGTATTCTCTAATTCCAGGTTTAATGAAAAGACTTGTATTTGTTTTTCGTAAGCAATGTATATTTTGTCGTTTGCAACTTCCACAGTTCTCGGTTTGTCATTCAGCTGGAACTCATCCAGTAAATTACCTGATGTGTCAATTATTTTAATTTTTTGGTCCCCTACAAGGTATATATTTTCATTGGCGATGGTAATTCCTGTAGGTTCTTCAAAACCAATTTTGAAGATTTTAGTTTCCTTATAATGAATCAAATCTTCCGGCACATTTTTAAATTCGTCAATGCTCCATTCAAATTTGTTGGCTTCCATATTGTCAGGTCGTTTAGAATACCAGTCGCCAACCATAACCGCTACAATTACAATCGCCAGAACAATCAGAAATATTACTATGCCTTTGTTTTTCATCTTTTAGACTTATAGATTTTGAGATTTGAGTATTGATACTCACCTAAATTTGCTTTGTTTCTTTCATTTTACTTTTCATCATTGCGTCCTGGAAAACTTTTTTTTATAATTTTCGTCTTTATCAATCCCCCTTTAATTCCCCCTTTTCCAAGGGGGAATTGCTCTATCCACTTTCATTTAGTTAGAAACTTCTTCATTTCAATTTGACAATTTATAAATTCATATCTATACAAACCATTGTTTTTGAATCTCTCATTAACAAATATCCATCAGCAAGGGCGAAAGGTGCCCAGGCATCATGTCCGTTTTCAATAATATTTACCTGCTCAAGCTGTAAATATTTTTCAGTGCTCGGACGTGCAATGGTCAGTGTTCCGTCATCATTTAAAATAAACATTTTATTGTCGGCAATAAAATATGGCCCCAAACCAAACCGGATTTCCTTTCCACTACTCCAAACCACTTTTCTGGTATCTGAAGGATGTACGCAAACCATCTGATTCCGGTATTGTCCCCCGTCTTTGGGTACGATACCAAATAAATGTCCATTCCATAAAATTGGTGTTTGTTGTTCACAGGCCAATCCTTCTTTGGGTTTATAATCGTAAAGCGTTTCAATTGAAAACTGGCCATTGTTTTCCGTGAGTTGTAAAACTCGGCTTCCTGCTCCATAACCGGCAGTCATAAATATTTTTCCGTCTGGCATGCATACTGGTGAGGGTGCAACAACAGAATGGTTCCAGTTATTGGTTTCCCATAGAATTTTTCCAGCATCAGGACCATCTGCAGCAACTCCTGTTAATGCTCCAATACTGCTGTATACGTACATCTTTCTTCCTTCAAAAGTAAAAGGCATGATAGATGAATGTGACATTTTATAAGCATTTGAATTTGGAGTTTCCCATAATTTTTCTCCCGTTTCGCAATCAACGGCAATCATAAGTGCACTTCCACCCGTAGCTAGAATTGCCACTTCGTTATCAATTAAAGGGCATTGACCTGTATACCAAAATGGTATTTCGTTGTTGTATTCTTTAACAATATCAAGTCCCCAACGCAGATTTCCTGTTTCACGGTCAAGGCACATTACATGGCATTTAGGACCTATGGTCACTATATAATCCTCTGTTACTGCCGGAATTGTTCGAGACATCCCATGATTTCTTTTGATGGCAACATCATAACCCCGTGTCCAGAGTTCCTTGCCATCGACCAGTGAAACACAACGTAAAACATCAGCACGTTCCTCTTCATCATAATCAAGAATATAAGCGAGTCCTTTCCATATTGCTGCTCCTGAATGTCCTTCTCCCAGTTCCATCGACCACAGAATCTTCGGGCCTTCATTTCCAAATTTCTCAATCAGTTTCACAGGGGATTTTGAGATGTTATCAAAATCAGCACCTCTGAAATTAGTCCAGGTTTCGTTAAGTTGCAAATATTCGTTTGAAAATTCTTCGAAGTGTTCTCCAATGTTTACTTCCTGAACAAAGGCATTCCCTTCTCCACGGTTATCTTCGCCCTCAAGATGAACCCTGAAATCTTTTGTCGGATTGGCATTTAACCACCAAAAAATGGCCAGAAATCCAATTGTTCCGGTAATTATTAGAATGATATTTATGGTACGTTTTGTCATTTGACAATGGTCATTAATTTACGCGGTTGAGACAGGGCATGCCCTGTCTCTGCGGTTAAAAAACATCTTTATTTTATATCATATAACATTAAAAAATCTCCATGACGAATAAATAATTTTCCATCGTAAATTGCCGGATGTGCCCAATGTGGGCCAACTCCCTGTTCTATTTTAAAAGTACTTATAATTTTTAAACTGTCTTTAGATGGTTGCACCAGCGCTACATTTCCGCGCTTTTCTTCATACAAATAAAGCATCCCGTCAGCAGTAATAATCGAGCCTTTGTTTTCCCACTCGTTTTCCCAAAGGGTTTCACCCGTAACCCAATCTACTGCTACCCATTTTCCATTGGCATTGTTTTCCCAGTTTGCCCCGTAAATGGTATTATTTACCAAAACCACTCCACCATGGTGATTATCCAAATCATTGTTTCTCCATTTTAATTTAATGTCTTTTCCATCTTCCGAAAGAGAAAACAGCAATCCCGGATGATCATAACCACTGGTTACAAATATTTCTCCCTTGTAATAGACAGGTGGATTAGTTTGTCCACCCTTACCCTGCCGATTAATATGGTATTGTATTAAATCATAGCTCCAAAAAATATTTCCATTTTCAGGATTAATACCTATTAAATTATCGGTAGTTTGAGCAAGAATAATTTTTGTTCCGTTATGATTGATAAGGGTAGGAGAGGCATACGATTTTGCTCCTCCCAAACTTTTGGTAAGCCATATTTCTTTTCCTGAATCCTTATCGAAGGCCACCATTGTATTTTCTTCTCCACCTGTGAGATAAACAACTTTGTTATCCACTATTAATGGTGCTTCAGCATCTCCATGCCGGTGAATCTGTCCAGAATATTTATTTACCGCGTCAACACTCCACATTGTTTTGCCATTTTCCGAATCGATACACGATAACTGACCGGTTCCGCTGGAAACATAAAGTTTGCCATTGTAATATGTGGGAGTACTTCTGCTATCTATATACGAACGAGTCCAGGACCGGCCATAGGGTGTATCCCATAATAGTTCTCCTTTGAGGTTATAAGCCGAAAGTATATCAATTGTGTCTTCTTTTATACCGGTAATGAAAATCTTTTCGTTAACCAAAATAGGTGTGGAATAACCTTTGCCTATTCCTTCAATTTGAAGAACAAGTGGTGGTCCGTTGTCGGGCCATTGTTTTAACAGCCCGGTTTCATTATAAAATCCACTTCTTTCGTTTCCACGAAATTCTACCAGATTTTGTGCAATAATTTTAGAGGAAAGAGTTACTAATAAAATCGCCAATAAGATTCTCATAAATCTACTTTTCTTCAATATCATAAACCATTAATACATCGCCGTGACGAATCAACAGTTTTCCTTCGCCTATATAAGGATGCGCCCAGTGCGGACCTGCTCCTTTATCAATTTTAAATTCGCTGATAATTTCAAAATTTTCAGGATCGGGTTTTATAATTCCCACATTTCCTTTTTCGTTGTATGCATATAAAAGTCCATCGGCCATTACCATTGCCCCTTTGGAGTCCCATTGATGAACATACATTATTTCTCCACTTTTCCAGTTCATACATACCCAGTTTCCTTTTCGGTTGTTTTGCCAGTTTGAACCATATATAAAACCATCATGAAGAATTATCCCGTGGTGGTGATTGTCGAAGGTCTGGTCTCTGAAAACCTCAGAAACTCCTGTGGCCAAAGAATCCATTTCCAGCATTACAGCCGGATAATCATATCCCATCGAAAGAAAAATCCTGTTATCCTGAAATGTGGGAGTGTTGGTCCATATTAATCCGGGCTGTTGCCATTTATCAGGATCGTGCCAGCGATACGACCAAACTATTTCGCCATTTTCCGGTTTTAGCGCCATAAGATGAGTTCCAATTACAGCCAGAATAAATCGAAATCCATTCCACTCATATATAGCAGCAGATGCGTAAGACCGCGGTCCGCCCAAAGATTTGGTCTGCCATACTTCCTCACCTGTCATTTTATTTAATGCTACAATACTGGTTTGCTCACCACCGGGTGAAGCAATCACCAAATCATCAACTATCAAAACAGTTTCAGAATTTCCCCAGCGGTGGTATTCGGTTTCAAAATCCTTATCTACTTCAACAGTCCAGATAAATTCGCCATTTTCCTTGTTGATACAGGAAACTTCTCCCATACCGCTTTGTACATAAATTAGATTGCCTTCAATTACCGGGGTGCTGCGGGTATCAGGAAAAGACTTGTACCATGAACGTCCATATGGAATCTGATATTTAATAGTTCCATCAGGATTTATAGCTGTTAGGTAATCCAGCGTATCTATCATTCCTGATGTAAAAATTATTCCATTTTCGATGATTGGAGAGGAATAGCCTTTCCCAATTCCTTCCACCAAAAGTAAACGTTCAGGGCCATCCTCTGGCCATGATTTTAGTAGGAGTGTGTCTGTAAATATTCCATCCCGATTAGGTCCTCTCCATTGAGTTATTTGAGCATTTGATGACCAAACAATGATTGTTAGTATAAAAATCAAGATTACTGATTTCATAAAAGATGTTTTGAGATTTGTATAAAAGTTGAAAAAATAATTACTTTACTTTATAGGCAATCAGGGTATCTCCGTGGCGCAAATAAAGAACACCGTTATGAATAATCGGATGTGCCCAGTGTTGTTCAGAACCCAGTTCAACTTTAGTATTTCCAATTACTTTAAAACTTTTTGGATTTGCTTCAACCATTGCTAATTCACCCCTGTCACTATAGCAATAAAGCATTCCGTCCGCAGATATCACCACTCCTTTCCCAACAGATTTATCAGCATATTTTTCATCTCCGGTATTCCAATCAACACAGCGCCACTCACGATTGTTATCTCCGGAACCATACAAATAACCATCCAATACAACCATTCCTCCCATTCTGCTGTCGAGGTTGCTGCTAAACCATGCCTTCTCAACGGAAGTTCCATCTGCACTTAAATCAAGTTTTACACCTCCCTGACCGTAGCCACTAAAACAGAATAAATCTCCGTCATAAAAAATTGGAGTATTGGCATGCACCTGCCAACGATTTGTCTGAGGATATGACCAAAGCATTTTACCGGTTTTTGAATCCAATCCCAAAATATGATCTGCTGTATGAGTTACCAGTAAATTACGGGCTTGCAATTTTACCAATAATGGTGTACAATAAGCCGAAAGTTCCCCTTTTCCCGGAGAAGACCATACCAATTCTCCGGTAAAACGATTTAATGCAACTATATTGTGTTTTTTTCCACCGGGAGTCATAAATACCAAATCACCATCAACTACAACAGTTTCGGTAACTCCCCAACGAATATTTTCTCCATCAAAATCGTTAAAGCCATCTTTTTTCCATTTAATTTCTCCATCAATTGAACTCATACACACCAATACACCATGCCCTGTGTACATATACATTAAATCATCCACAATTGTAGGTGTAGAGCGTGCTCCCGGATAACTTTCATAAAATTCTTCGCCATAAGAGGCTTTCCACTTCTCTTTTCCGTCGAATGTTATGGCATGAACAAATCCTTTATTTTCAATCATTGATGAAACATAAATTTGTTCGTTTGCCACAACCGGAGAAGAATAACCTTTTCCCAGTTTATCAAAAGCCCAAAGAATTTCAGGTCCATTAGCCGGCCATTTGGTTAACAAACCTGTTTCAGAATAAATTCCGTTACCATTTGGCCCGCGCCATTTAGTTGGTGTTTGAGCCTGAATTGTATTTATTGATATTGTTATCGCGAAAACGAAGATAATTGCCTTTTTAATCATGGTTTTAAATTGAATTAATTTGCCCTTAAAAATAGCTGCAAAAACTAATATCTACAATGAATTGAGACAATTTATTACTACTCTAAATAATAATAATTCTTTACATTTTATTAAGATTTCATTTGAATTTAGAAAATGTGCGGAATGGTGAAAAGTAAGCCAGGCACTTCTGGTTGGTTTTGATTTAGATAACTTAAAAATAATCTTTGTAATTCTTGATAAATTTAGCCAAATATTTTTTTAAGTGCCTTGCGCCTGAAACCAAAAATGTTATTCAATTTTCTTTTAATAAGAATTGAGTTTGCAATTGATCCAAAGAATCCAAAGGGAGGCTGGTAAGATACGATATCAGACATCAATACACCCTTTTCAACAGGTTCAATAAAATGTTCGTGATGCCACATAGAGTAGGGGCCAACTCTTTGTTCATCCACAAAATATTCTTTCTCTTTAATATGTGTAATTTCGGTTACCCATGTTGTTTTTATGCCTAACAACGGACTTACCTTGTAACTTATAATCATACCCGGGTACATTTTTTCTTCCGGCAATTCTGAAGTAATATCAAATCCCATTTCTTTGGGAGTAATTTTCTTCAGATTTTTTGGTGTCGATATAAAATCCCATACTTCATCTATTGATGCCGGAATTAATTGTTTTGTTTTAAACTGGTAGAAGCCCATTTTTAAAGGTATTAATTTCTTTAAGTTATAATTTTTTGTTTATGAATACAATTTGATAAGTTAAACATTTATATGGAGAATATGTTTGCTGGATTTTTAAATTCGTTTAAACAAGAAATCCCGTAAGTTATTTAACCTACGGGATTTCTTTAGTTATCATTATGATGATTTTTTTATTCTGATATTACTTTTGCACGACGTTTTCTTTCATGCTCGTCAAGATAAATTTTTCTGATTCGCATATGTCTAGGAGTTACTTCAATATATTCGTCATTTCTGATGTATTCCATTGCTTCTTCAAGTGAGAATTTAATTGCAGGTGCAATACCTGCTTTTTCATCAGAACCTGAGGCACGCATATTGGTTAATTTCTTTGTTCTGATAATATTTATAGTTAAATCATCTTGTCGGGTATATTCTCCAATAACCTGACCCGCATAAACTTCTTCTCCCGGATCAACAAAGAATTTACCCCTATCCTGCATTTTATCAATTGAATAGGTAATGGCAGTGCCTGTTTCGAGTGAGATCAAAGCACCATTTCTTTTTACTCCCAACTCACCTTTCCATGGTTCATAACCTTTAAAACGATGAGCCATAATTGCTTCACCCTCTGTGGCCGTTAGCATTTGGTTACGCAGACCAATTAATCCTCTTGCCGGGACAAAAAACTCTAAATGAGCCCTTTCGTTTTTTACTTCTATATTGGCTATTTCTCCTTTTCGGGCTGTAACCAGTTCAATAACTTTACCTGAAAACTCATCAGGTACCTGAACTGTTAAAGCCTCAATTGGTTCACATTTAACACCATTAATATGTTTGATAATTACCTGTGGTTGTCCTAACTGGATTTCATATCCTTCCCGACGCATGGTTTCTACCAAAATTGAAAGGTGAAGAATTCCGCGTCCATAAACCAGAAATGAATCAGCCGAATCGGTTTCCTCAACTCTAAGTGCAAGGTTTTTTTCTGTTTCCTTAAACAGCCTGTCGCGAACCTGACGAGAAGTAACATATTTTCCATCTTTGCCAAAAAAAGGTGAATTGTTGGCAACAAAAAGCATACTCATAGTTGGTTCATCCACCTGAATAGGAGTTAATCCTTCAGGTTTTTCTATATCAGCAATTGTATCACCTATATCAAATCCTTCAAGACCAAGAACAGCACAAATTTCTCCTGACGGAACAGGTTCTTTTGTTTTTTCTTTTCCTAATCCTTCAAAAAGATAACATTCTTTTGCGACCGATTTAATTATTGTTCCATCTCTTTTTACTAGCGAAACCTGAGAGCCTGGTACCAATTCTCCACGGGTAACTTTACCTACAGCAATTCGGCCCGTATACGAAGAATAATCCAATGAAGTTATTCTCATTTGTACCGTACCCTCTTTGTGGGTTGCCGGTGGAATATGCTCTAAAATTTGATCTAAAAGATAAACCACATCCGAGGTGGGATTTTGCCAGTCGGGACCCATCCATCCTGCTTTAGCCGAACCGTAAATGGTAGGAAAATCAAGCTGATCTTCGCTTGCATCGAGACTAAACATCAGATCAAAAACTTTCTCCTGAGCAATATCAGGTGTACAGTTTTCTTTATCCACTTTGTTTACAACCACCATAGGTTTTAATCCAAGTTCTATGGCTTTTTGAAGAACAAATCTTGTTTGTGGCATTGGTCCCTCAAATGCATCAACAATTAGTAGTACGCCATCGGCCATATTTAGTACCCGTTCCACTTCACCACCAAAATCGCTGTGCCCGGGGGTGTCAATAACGTTTATTTTAGTATCCTTATATCTTACCGAAACATTTTTTGAAAGGATGGTAATTCCACGTTCACGTTCAAGATCATTGTTATCAAGCAGCAATTCCTTAACCTCCTGGTTTTCACGGAAAAGTTTTACCTGATGTAAAATACGATCGACTAAAGTAGTTTTACCGTGATCGACGTGAGCAATTATAGCGATATTTCTAATTTCTGTCATTTTATAACTTTCTATAAGTCAAATACTAAATCAATTAAAACCACAAAATGTTTAATTGGCGCGCAAATGTAAGAAAGTTTTTGATCTGAATATATGAAGGATGATTAATTCTGGGAATCTTGTTTGAAAATTAATATCTACGCAGTACTGAAGTAGATTATAATTCTGCACCACTTCTGTTAAATCAGGTAAGAGTGTTTTTATTTTGCCATTAAATTATCAAGCTCCTCTTTACATTTGGGGCAAAACAAATGTTTTTTTTGGTCTATGTCTTCAACATAAGTTGAAGAGCGCATCACACAAACAGGAATATGGCAATGTATCAATCCGTAAGAATGCCCCAGTTCATGAAAAACTACTTTTCTGAAACGCTCATAAATTAGATCTTCATTGCCAATCATGCCGTATTGTTCATTTCGTAACCGATAAGTGGATACAACACCTGTTTTACCCTTAAAAATTGCCTGACCAAAAATGAATGTGAGGATCGGAATAAAAAGATCGACCCGGTAGAGTCCAATAGTTTTTATATTAGCTGCTGTTGAAACTGAATCAAGAGATTTTAGCAGTTTGTTGGCGTCATATTGTCTTCTCGAGGCATCAAAAAAGGGACTCATGTCTGTACGGTCTACAACATGGTGAACAGGAACATTAAAATTCAGCTGAACATCTTTTATAATTTTTTCAAGAAATTCCTTCCTGAATTGTCCATGTGATACCAGTAATATCTTTTTCTTTTTCAATCTCTTTACTAATTGTTATTTTAAAAGATTGGTTGAATAAAGAATTGCCCTAATTTATTATTCTCCAGGATTCTTTAGCTTGTATTTTCTGATTTTGTTGTACAGAGTCACGCGGTCTACTTTTAGCGCTTTGGCAGTGCGGCTGATGTTCCAATTATATTTGTTCAGAGTTTGTAGCACATATTTTTTCTCAACATCCTGCAGGCTGTCATTGGAATCAGTAATTGAATCTTTATCCAGGGGAAGATCTTTTAAACGTATTTCAGTTCCATTTCCCACTACAATTGCACGTTCTACCATGTTTTCCAATTCTCTCACATTTCCGGGGAAATCATATTCTTTTAACCTTGCCAAAGCCGATTTATCAATGTGTAAAAGGTCACGGCTCATTGAAGTACAGTATTTTTTTATAAAATGATCTACCAGTGCAGGAATATCCTCTTTTCTATCACGTAATGAAGGTGCTTTTATATTGACAACATTTAGCCGGTAATATAGATCTTCCCTAAAGGAACCTTCATCAACCATCTTTTTGAGGTCTCTGTTTGTAGCACAAATTAACCTGAAATCGGATTTTATTTCCTTATTACCTCCAACACGTACAAACGTTTTCGACTCAAGCACACGTAATAGTTCGACTTGCATTTTCATTGATATTGTTGCAATTTCGTCAAGGAAGATTGTCCCGCCATCTGCCATCTCAAAGCGACCTTTACGAGTGAACATAGCTCCGGTAAATGCACCCTTTTCATGACCAAATAATTCGCTTTCCAGTAAACCTTCCGATAAAGCACCACAATGTACGGTTACAAGGGGGAAAAATTTTCGTAATGAATTGGAGTGAATAGCGCGGGCAATCAACTCTTTACCGGTTCCGCTTTCACCTGTGATAATTACTGAAGAATCGCTCGATGACACATTTTCCACCTCCTTCAGTACTTTCATCATTACTTCACTGTTTCCAACAATATTTTCTATATTTTCCAGAGAAACAACTTTGTTTTTGAGTGCTTCGTTTTCACTTTTTAATGAAATTTGATTGGCAGCATTACGAATCAGATGCGACAGGTCATCTGGATCGAAAGGTTTGGTTACATAATCGAAAGCGCCATCTCTAAGCGCTTGCACTGCGGTATCTACTGAAGCAAATGCAGTCATTATTATTACGATAGCTTCACTGTTTAATGCCCTAATCCTGCGGTGCATCTCCATTCCATCCATCCCCGGCATTTTAATATCAGCCAGAATAATATCAAATTTTTGTTTTTCAATTTTAGTAAGTGCTTCTTTTGCATCCGCAGCACAAGAAACCTCATAACCATCTTCCATAAACCAGTTGTACAATGAATCACGCACCGATTCTTCATCATCAACTATCAATAGTGAAATATTTGTTTTCATCTGTTTATAATTGTTTATTTTTTACAGTAATCCCGATAATTATAGGGAGAACTCCCATGATTATAATCGCGCTTATGTGAAAAAATTTCTCATGCTCGTTTAGTTTTTACTCCTTATGTTTTGCCAGATTAAATGTGATCGACATTGTTGTCCCATTTCCCGGTTCGGAAACAACATCAACTTTTCCATTATGATTTTGAACAATTCCATGCACAATAGCCAGTCCTAAACCAATACCGCTTGATTTTTGTTTAGCCGAGAAAAATGGCTGAAATATTCTGGTCAGATCTTCCTTTGGAATTCCAACACCATTGTCATTTACTTCAAAAGTAATATGATTCTCATCAGGATTGAAGGTTTTAATCAAAATTTCACCATTTTCGGTTATTGCTTCCAATGCATTTACCAGCAATGCCACGCATACTTGTTTAACCTGATTGTCGTTACAATAAACCAAGTCGTTATTAGCTTGAAAATCAGTATAAAAATGAATATCTGCCATTTTCATTTGGTGAGCCATTAAACTGTATGCATCTTTTAAAATACGATGCAATTGGCGGTTCGCAAAATTCTCCTGGTCTTTTCTTGAAAAATCAAGCAATCCCTTTACAATATCGCCACATCGTTTGGTTTCTTTTTCAACCACATTCAAATATTTTAACATTGATTTTTTGGATTCATCGGGAATTTCAGCTTTGCTCAATTGTTTGCAAATCAGCTTTGTGTAGGTTAATATTCCGGATAGTGGATTATTGATTTCATGTGCCACAGAGGATGATAATTTTCCCAACGAAGTGATTCTTTCAATATGGACCAGTTCGTTTTGAATTTCAGCCAATTCTTCTGATTTCTTCTGAACTTTGTACTCCAGTTGATGCGACCAGTTTTCGAGTTCCTTATTTGCTGCATCCAGATTATCGAGCATATTGTTAAATGCCATCGATACCATTTTCATATCGCCCAACAAATTGGGCGTTATCTCCAGCCGCCGGCTTTTGTCACCCTGTGCGACCGCTTCACTTGCTGAAATAATCGAACTTAAAGGTTTTCGAATTTTATTGCGGGTAAATATAAACAGCAACATAAATATTATTAATGTAATCAAGGTTGCCAGGAAAAAATACTGTGTGGATGATGTTGTAACTGCAGCATCCAAGGCTGTTAGAGGCAATTTTACTATCAATGATCCAAGTACCTGATCGTCAGGGCTGTGTGCGTGACACGCACTTGTATAACAGGACCTTTCATTTAAAATTGGTGTACGGACCAGTAATTGACGATGCCCTTCCTCACTTTTATTCATGTTACAGGCACTTTCAAAATCGATAATTCGGTATGCCTTTTCCTTTTTAGGGAACATTTCGCCAAAATTATCATGGCAGTTAATACAATTGGAATCGAAATGTGGCACTGAATCAGCGAGGAAGGATGAATATACAACATTGTCGTTTTGGTCGTAAAGGTTTACCTCATCCACATTTGGCAATGTATTAATTATGTCCAGCGTATTCATCAAAGAACTTTTATCATTCATTAACATAGAATGGTATAATGCTCCTTCTATGATTGTACTTGTGTTATCGCCGCAACGACGAATGACTTTATTCAAATAATTTTCGTTAACAGATTGAAAAATAATTCCGTAAGAAGCAAAAAGAAAAACAGATAAAACAGCGATAATGTAAATTACGCGGGCATATATTGAGGATCGAATCCTGAAATACTTGCTAAAAAAACCATTATCATTTGATTTTTCCTTGTTCGTCTTTTGGAATAATTTCATATATTTTTTGTCTTTTGTTGTTTTTTGAAAACTTTTAAAATTCCTGATTTTTTTAACCAAATATTTTAAGATAAATACTGCTGAAATTTATTTGGATAATGATGAACTTTAAAAGATTTACAATATAAAATAACATTATTCTATCAGAGATTGATCTGAAATATATTCAGAATTAACAATGGTTTTAGTGTAGTTGAACTAACAAAATAATAAAAAGAATATGGGGATTAACATGTTATTTAGCAGCCTTTATAAATCCAGAAACTCATTTTGAAAATCATCCCATATTTCGGGCTGAAGATCGTCAAGTGGATTGGATTTTAACTCACCTCCTTCCTGCAAAGTAAGCAATTCCGGTTCGGCAGAATAACGCGCGTAAGAGGTATTCAAAAAATCTTTCAACCGTAACAGCTCGTTTTTAATCCATTCTGATGCTTCCCGGGCAAGGTAATAGCCCGATGTTTCAGATTTCCAGTTTTCGGGTTCTACGGAGAATAGCCATCCGTGTTCATAGGGATCGTCTTTTATCATATTGCTGTTTTCCAGTGTGTTGGAATTAGCTTGTTTTATCTTTCCCGAAATTGGTGAAAAAACTTTAAGCCGCTTTTTATCCTGAACAATCTCCAAAAGAAGTTCTCCTTTTTTTATTTGCTCTCCGGTTTTTTTAAACTGTTCGATTTTAATACTACCAACAACATGAGTAATAAAGTCATCAAGACCAATTTTAGCGTCACCGGCTTTATCGAGATGAACCCAGGTATGGTTTTTACTAAAGAATAAACCCTGAGGTATTCTCAGAATGCCGGTGCTTAAAATGTTAACTGCTTTACGAATGTTTTTTAATCCTTTTATTTCTCTGCTGATAAACAGCCAAAAAGGAACTAAAACTGTAAGGAACAGGAGAATAATTATATATTCAATTCCTTTTGTGTCAAATATATTGTGATATGTAAATCCTTCCATTGTAATAATTTTTAATAGTGAATTGAGTTTAATGTGCATTTTTTGCCCAGGATGGCGAATCACGTAACACCGGCATACGGTTAATTACCCATCTGAAAATCCATATTTCAGTAAAAATAATGGCTAATGATACAACTATTTCCATCCAGGATGGAGTGTAATGTACAGCTGCATCCCAGCGAAAAGCAATAATTGAAACATTCAGACGATTAATGATTATTCCGATAATGGTAAGAATCGCAGCAATTCTGGTTAGAATAATGCTGTTTCTTCGGAAACTGATGATAAACAAAATCATTGGCAATAATATAAATCCTAATATTTCGGTTAGAAACCAGTAGCCCATTGGCGTGTTAATATAGCTCCAGCGATGTCCGTGAACAAATACCAAAACATGCAGAAAGAGGTAAGTAAACATGGCAAATGCACAGATTTTGGAGAGAATAGGCAAAATACTTTTTCTGACTTTCTTGTCATCTGAACTTATTTGGTCTGCAAAAACCCTATCGCTAATGGAGCCTTCAAAAATTACCATTGACAATCCGGCAAAAACACTGGATACAAGAAATAATAAGGGGATAAATTCAGAATACCAAAGTGGATGAATTTTTTCTTTTGCCATTAAAAAGAGTGCTCCTAATCCGGATTGGTGCAGGGTAGAAAGTGTAATTCCAAAAATTACTGCTCCCAAAGTCATACCCGATAAAATCCTGTGCGCGCGACGGGTTCCGAGCCATTCTGCAACCGCAGGAGAAAATTCAATAAGCTGGGCAATGATGTAAAGTAAAAAATGCCAGGAAACCAAAAACAGTACTGAGTTGGCACCAAAATTATTTCCAATGATTGGGTTGAAAATGTTCCATGGTTTTCCCAAATCGAGTACCAGTGCACCTGCATAAAAAATATAAGCCAAAAATCCGTTTAAAACAGTTACCCTGATAATAGATTTAAATTTATCCACTTTCATCACATAAACAATGAAAGTCAAAACATAAGCACCACCGGCAAAAGCAACACCGGTTACTACGTTAAAACCTTTCCACAATCCCCATGGTATCTCCTGGTTTACGTTTGAAACGGCACCGATACCGTTGATAAAACGAATGACAACCAAAACAGCCCCCAAAAGCATAATTGGTAATGATATTATATTAAAAGGTGTTAGCCACTTTCCTTTAGGTTTGAGTTCATTAATTATAAAACGCAATGAAAATTGGTTTTCTTTTTCTTTTTGTACAGAATATGCGGGACTAGTCATGATTTTCATTTTTTTTAAGGTTAGATTTAGCGGCTTCGTTAATTCCAAGCAATAAAGAAGGAACCAGCACAAATACAGATGGTACGCTATACAAGAAACTTTTTGTCAGGGCCGGATATGAAGAATGCTGAATATTTGTTTTGAATCCGATTTCTTCAAATGGCACCGGAGAAAGGTATAAAAAACTGGTTCCTCCTGCTTCGGTTTCGCCATAAATGTGATTATAGTACAAATCCGGATTTTCCACAATTCTTTTTTTTGCTTCTGCAATTAATTCACGTCGTGTACCAAACATAAGCGCTTCGGCCGGGCAGTTTTCAACACAAGCCGGAATTTTTCCTTCTTTCTGACGGTCAAAGCACATTGTACATTTTGTAACATTCGGATTGGCACTGTTATATTCAAATCGTGGCATATCAAACGGACATGAAATCATACAATAGCGACACCCCATACATTTGTCATCGCGCCAAATAACAGGTCCGCTTTCCGTTTTTTTCATTGCCTGTGTCAGGCAAGCTGCGGCACAAGCAGGTTCGTTGCAATGCATACACTGGCGTTTTACATAAACTGGTCCTTTTGTTGTTTCATACATGTTTATGACAGTCCTGCAATTTTCATTTGTCTTACGTACTATTCCTTCTTC
Source organism: uncultured Prolixibacteraceae bacterium (assembly GCA_913063265.1). Classification (GTDB taxonomy): domain Bacteria; phylum Bacteroidota; class Bacteroidia; order Bacteroidales; family Prolixibacteraceae; genus Draconibacterium. Next base: position 18,676 of record CAJXZG010000050.1, read on the forward strand.
CGGATAATCTTCGGGTTCCGGTAAATTATTGGCTTCAGCACATGAAAACTCGCAGGTTTGACATCCCACACAACGTGTTGAATCATATAAAACTGCTTTGAATTCTACATCGTTTGTATTGATGTCTTTTGCTTTTCCTTCTCTTCCAAGAGCAACAGCTGCACCTGTGGCACCTACTGCTTTAAAAAAGCTTCTTCTATTTATTCCCATAATAACTTAATTTGAGATTTATAAATTTTAGTTTAGATCTGAAGTGTCAATAAATTTTTTCTGAAAATCTTCCCATACTCTCGGGCCGTATTCTTTTATGGTATTACCGGTTAACTCACCTCCTTCCTGAAAAGCTACTTGCGCAGAGTTTTCAGAATTTACGGATACAGCCAGAAAATCTTTTAAGCGTTCAATCTCCTTCTTCAACCATGTTTTATAAGAATCGGCCATTTTCATAAAACTGACCTCACGAAGCCAGTTAGAGGGTTCAATTGAATATAACCAACCTTTGGTGTATGGTGATTTATTGATTTCAGATGGATCCGTAATTAAATCTTCATTGATTTCTTTTATTTTTCCTGAGATTGGGGCGTAGATTTCAATCTGTTTTCCATCTTGTACCAATGTTATTAATGGCTCGTTTTTTAAAATCTGGTCACCTGGATTTTTCAGTTTTACATTGGTATATTCGCCCGTAACCTGTTGCATAAAATCGTCAATGCCTACTTTTACCGAACCGTCCTTTTCCATGAAACTCCATGTATGGGTTTTATCGAAATAAACACCATTGGGGATTTCCAGATTTTCTTCATTAAGAACCTTTGTTTGTCCATGAAAAACATTTATTAATCCTTTTGTTTTTCTTTGTCTCCGGTTTACCACTATTCCGATAATTAGGGTAATGGCAAGCAAACCAGATAAAAAGTAAATAATTAACCTGGATGCGGCCCTGTTTGGTTTTGCAGTACCGGAAATAATTTCTTTGGGTAGTAAAACATTTAGTTTCGATTGCCTTTCGCTGTAAACTAACTGGTTAAAATCTGAACCTTCAATATATTGCTGTCCTTCAGTTATTGCCCATGCAATAAATTCTGAAATCTCTGTTTTTTCAGGGAAATTGGCTGAAGAAAGATATATCTCATTGACAAGTGAATGCGGATATTTGCCAATCCACACTCCTCGTTTAAAAGCATCAAGGCTTCCATAGGCATTTTCATGTGCGCTGAGATTTCCTGAATTTTTTTCGGTTTCAGAAATCGGGCGATAAACTAATTCATGATAATCAGTGTGACCGTTTTCATTTTTATCGATAGGTAGAATTTTAAAATTTGAGGTAAATTCATCTTGACCGGTTAAACTCAGGATGGAACAAAAGCCAATAGCACTTTTATCTTTCTGGAGTTTCTGAAATAATTCATCCTCGGAGCTTAATTTAATGTGATCCATTGCAGAAGATTCTATATTCAGAAATTGTGCGAGACCATGTTCTGCATAATTGTCTTCCACTGTATAAATACTCAGGTTCTTAAATTTTTTAATTACAGTTTCCTGTAATTCGTTGGGAGAAATTCCTTTTTCTTCCAGTTTTAAGAGATTAGGATTTTCTGCATTTGTTATCGGAACAATAATTTGTCGTGCAATAAGCATTCTCCAAATGTCTTTTGATTGTGGAGCCTTGTCCATTGCAGATAAGAATCCAAGACTATTTTCAAGTTGTAATTTTTCTGAAATTTGCTTTGAAGAAACTTGTTGAATTTCAAAGTTTGTATTTTCATCTGCATTTGGATATTCTTGTACAAAAGTTTTTGCAAGAATTTGCAATTCAGGCGTGTAATAAATTGTTACAGTCTTTTTTTCAGATACTACATTTTTAGTATCCCGGCTGCTGTAGCTATTTGTAAAAAATATCAGCAGGCAAATGGTAAATAGAATCTTGTTTTTCATTTTGCATATATTTAAAGTTATTATTGCTAATAATGGAATTCATTGTTTTTTATTCCACGTGAAAAGGTATTCCAATTCCAGTGCCAAATGCTTAACGTTCAGAATGTGAGTGTTTTATGTGAGATTGTGTTTGATTTCTCAACAGACGAAGTGTTGAAAAAATAAACACAATTTGAAAGAAAATCTTTTGATGCTTGAATATAAGTGCGTTAGGAGTGTGTTTATAAATTCAACACATGTATAGATATTCAACAGTTGTATTTTAGTGTTACCTAATTCGAATACAATATTGTGCTCTATAACATGAAAATGAGGAATATATTACAGGATTTATATTCTGAAGAGTCTGAATCCAGGCAATTGATTTTCTGATTTGGGTTAAATTAATTTACCAATACTCACAGAAAATTTTTGGGAGTTTATTATTTACCTTATTGAATAAAGATTTTTATCCGTTCGTAAAATCATTTTATCATTGACAAATACCGGTACAGCTTTTACTGTTTCACCAATATCATTTTCGGCTACTTTTTGAAATGAATCTCCAGGTTGTATTATGGTACAAACTCCTTTTACGTTAATAAAATATATATTTCCGCCGGCATATACAGGTGATGAGTTAAAATTGCCCTTCAGTTTTTCAGTCCAGATTACTTCTCCTGTTAATGCGTCCAGACAAGTAACCATTCCCCGGTCGTGTACCATGTACATCTTCCCATCTACAATTACAGGTGTAGGAATTTGAGGAACATCTTCTTCAAAAGTCCATTTTACATGTGAATTGGTAACATCTCCCTTTCCTGTTGGATCAACTGCATATTGCCGGGTCCAAAATGGTTTATTGTCTTCAAATAACCAACCTGAGTTTACATAAACCAATCCATTCCAGTAAAGCGGTTGACTTACCGTTGAATCATCACCATATTCAACTGTCCATATCACTTCTCCTGTATTAACATCATGTGCAAAACAGAAATACGAAGCATTACTTATTAATAGTTCTTTATCACCGGTTTGAATTACAATTGGAGTTTGATAAGATTTGCGGTAAACGGGTTCCAGTTTGTCGTAAACTTCTGAAGGTCGAATACTTTTCCACAGGGTTTCACCTGTTTCTTTATCGAGGGCAGCAACATATGGATCTTCTGTTCCTTCCAAATGAACTATTAATTTGTCTTTGTACAAAATTGGAGATGAAGCAGGCCCCTGCATATGTTCGCATGGCATATCTTCCCGTTTCCAGATAACTTCAAAGTTATTTGTATTAATACATGCAGTTCCAAAATGTCCAAAATGCACATATAACCGGTCTTTTTCAATACATGGGGTAGGAGTTGCGTAAGAATTTGTGGAATGTATTCTTTGTGGATTTTCTGATGTAAAAATAGTTTGCTCATGTATTAATTCACCTGAATTCAGGTCAAAACATAAAACATAAAACTCTTTTCCATCCTTTGCAGCAGAAGTTAACCAAACCTGTTCATCATAAACAACCGGGGAAGAATATCCCAATCCTTTTACCGGCGCTTTCCAAACAATATTATTAGTCTTACTCCACGTAGTCGGAGCATTTTCAACCTGTGCATGTCCATTCATTTCAGAACCCCGAAACATTGTCCAGTTCTGATGATTTTTAGTTTTTGAACATGAATTTAGCGCAAGAATAATGACAATAAGTAATATACCCGGTTTATACATTTTTGTTGGCTTTAGTTCGACGTTTGTCAAATATATAAAAAGCATTTTAATTCTTTTAATTCAGGTATTTATTGTAAAAACTATCCATTCCTTTTCTGCAACTTATTTTTATTTTATTTCCTTATCTGTAAATTTTATCTGATAATTTTTGAGTTCGTCTAAAACAGGTTCGTAAATTTCTTTAACCGTTGGAATGTATAAGCCTTTCAATTTGATTTTTTCCAAAAGAATTAGTTTTGCAGCTACAGTAAGTGGAAGTCCAACCGTTTTTGCCATCGCTGTTCTTTTTCCCGATTCACCCAATACGACCAATGAACTGTGTTTTTCTTTTTTAGTTTTTGTTGAATTATCGATATATTCAAACTTGTGCCACATAACTATCATGTCTTTTTCATGCGGAAGCAACCGCCATTTTTCTTCCAGAAGTTTTTCGAGTACCTGAGCCGGGGTTGCACGTTTTAATCCAATTTTTTTCTTTTCAAAAATACCCAACCATTCAAGTTTTGGTATCGTATCAGAATCCATTGGAATTTGCAAGGAATGGTAAAGTTTCAAATCTATAGAATCGGACGGATGATAATACAGAAACGAATTAATAAATTCCCGATAGGTCATATCTTCAGTGTTTTCCATATAATATTCATCGCTTGTTGCACCTATTTGTACAAATACATTCCATGCCTTGCAAAAACCCGGGCGCCTTAATGTTCCTCTGTATACCGTTGGTACACCTTGCAATCCATATTTCTCAACATAGCTCAGCGAATCACGATTTGCATAACCCTCAAACCTTCCAAATTCATCAATATTTATGAGTTCGGTACGTCTGAAAAGTCTATTGTAGGATATGTATTTTATTTTTCCCTCCTGAATAAATTTTGCCGGTCCATCCTGACCCGCTAATACAACATTGCGTGGATTCCAGCTAAATTTGTAGCCCCATGGATTATTGTCAGATTCAGGTGCAACCAGGCCACCCGTAAAAGATTCAAATGCCAGAAGTTTATTTCCCTTATCTTTTATCTCATTGATAACACTCATCGCCGACATGTGATCCAGTCCTGGATCCAGTCCGCACTCGTTTAAAAATAATAGTCCCTTGTTCTCAATTTCATTTTTGAAATCGTATAAGTCTTTATTTTCGTATGATGCTGTTATAAGGTTCTTTGAGAACTTCAAACAACTTTGGGCCACTAACATATGAAACCTTGCGGGTAGCATGGAGATTACAAGATCAGACTTTTTTATTTCTTCCTCTCTTGCAAATTCATCTTTTACATTTAATTCTTCAAATTCAATTTTAAATAGGTCCAGAAAATCGCTTTTCTGTTTGTCAACAACTTTGATTTTCCAATTGTATTTTTTTGCATTCTCTGCCAGGTATGAAAGCATAAAATAACTCGATCTACCAGCTCCAAAGATTAAGATGTTTTTCATTAACTATAAAATTTGTTTTATTTACTAATGTTAAACATTAAACTCAATCCCCTGAGCAAGAGGTAATTCTGTGCTGTAATTTATAGTATTGGTTTGCCTTCTCATATAAGCTTTCCATGCATCTGAACCCGATTCACGACCGCCTCCGGTTTCTTTTTCTCCTCCAAAAGCTCCCCCTATTTCAGCTCCCGATGTTCCAATATTAACATTGGCAATTCCACAATCGGAGCCTGAATGAGAAAGGAAACTTTCTGTTTCAAGTATATTGGTTGAAAATATTGCAGAGGATAATCCTTGCGGAACATCATTATGAATTTCAATGGCTTCTTCCATTCTATCGTAACGAATCAAGTATAGTAAAGGAGCAAAAGTTTCATCCTGAACAATTTTATAATGATTCTCTACTTCAGCAATACATGGGCTTACAAAACATTCGGATTCATAATTGTCGCCAGTTAGCTTTTCTCCTCCAACCAGGATTTTTCCTCCTTCTTTTTTTACTTTTTCAATAGCAGAAAGAAATGTTTCAACTGCCCATTTATCAACCAAAGGACCAACAAGTGTTTTTTGATCCAGCGCGTGGCCAATGGGTAACTTTCCATAAATTTCGATTAAACGATTTTTGAAATCTTCATAAATTGAATCATGAACAATGATTCTTCTGGTTGAGGTACAACGCTGTCCACAGGTTCCCACCGCACCAAATACAACTGCACGTAAGGCCATTTCGAGATTAGCATCAGGAGTTATAATGATGGCATTGTTGCCACCAAGTTCAAGAATTGTTTTACCTAACCGTGCACCAACCAAAGCGCCTACTTTTTTGCCTATTTTTGTGGAACCGGTAAATGAAACCAGAGCAATATTCTTATCTGTAAAAAATTCGTCTCCTAATTCTTTTGAACCTGCAGCAACCAGATTTAATACTCCTTCCGGTACATTGTTTTCCTTTAAAACTTTTGCAATTATGTTGTGCACAGCAATCGCACAAAGCAAAACTTTTGAAGAAGGTTTCCATACCACAACATCGCCACAAACCAAAGCAATCATGGCATTCCATGCCCATACGGCAACAGGAAAGTTAAAAGCAGATACAACTCCAACAATTCCTAAAGGGTGGTATTGATCGTACATCCGGTGTTTTTCGCGTTCAGAATGCATGGTAAATCCATAAAGCTGACGGGATTGCCCAACTGCAAAATCACAGATGTCAATCATTTCCTGAACTTCACCTAATCCTTCCTGGTAAATTTTCCCCATTTCAAAGGAAACAAGTTTGCCCAGCGGTTCTTTGTATTTTCGAAGTTCGTTACCAATTTGACGAACAATTTCACCTCTTTTGGGAGCCGGAACCATTCTCCATTTCTTAAAAGCTTCTTTTGCTTTTTCAATCACTTCACGGTAATCACCGGCAGTTGCCTGTTTTACTGAAGCAATTAAATCTCCGTCCGAAGGAGAATATAAATCTATTTTTGCTCCTTTGGTATTTTTCCAAACAGTCCCGGTACAAGCACCATTATTTACATTGTTTATTTGTAATTGTTTTAATTCTTTATTGATATTGATTTTCATTTTGTTGTTATTGGTTAATGTATTTTATATTTTCTCTAAAACCATGGAAACTCCCTGTCCAACTCCAACACACATTGTACACAGGGCGTATTTTGAATTTGTATTTTGTAATTGATAAAATGCTGTAGTTATTAATCTGGCCCCTGACATTCCCAGTGGATGACCCAGTGCAATAGCTCCTCCGAGGGGATTAATTCTTGGATCATCATCTTTTAATCCAAATTCACGAATACAGGCTAAGGATTGCGCGGCAAAAGCTTCGTTTAACTCAATAATATCAAATTGGTCCAAACTCATATTTAAGCGCTTCAATAATTTATTTGTAGCCGGAACCGGGCCAATTCCCATAATTCTTGGTGGAACTCCGGCAGCCTGAATTCCCAAAATTTTTGACTTTGGAATCAGCTTATACTTTTTGACAGCTTTTTCTGAAGCAACGATTACTGCTGCTGCACCATCATTTATACCTGAAGCATTCCCGGCGGTTACAGTAGTGTCATTTCCATATACCGGTTTTAATGATGCCAGTTTTTCCAATGAAGTTAACCTGGGATGTTCGTCTTTTTCTATCAATACCGGGTCTCCTTTTTTTTGTGGAACTGAAACCGGTATAATTTCTCTGGCAAGATTTCCATTCTGCTGAGCAATATTAGTTTTTAGCTGGCTGTTATGAGCAAAAGTATCCTGATCTTCTCTGCTTATTTTGTACTCATGAGCTAAATTTTCAGCTGTACAAATCAGAGGATCTGTTCCAAATTGTTTTTTAAAATCAGCGTTAACAAATCGCCATCCAATGGTAGAATCATACATTTCGGCGTTACGCGAAAATGCTTGTGTAGCTTTGGCAACAACATATGGAGCCCGGGACATACTTTCCGCTCCCCCTGCTATTATCAGATCAGCTTCTCCGGCCTTAATACTTCTTGCTGCTAATCCAATGGCCTCCATTCCCGATGAGCACAGCCGGTTTACAGTCACCCCGGGAACAGTTTCAGGATAACCGGCTAATAACAAAGCCATTCTGGCAACATTCCGGTTGTCTTCACCGGCTTGATTTGCATTTCCAATAATAACATCGTCAAGTGCTTCCAAATCCAGATGAGGATTTCGTTCAGCTAATCTTTTTAGTGGAATAGCTGCAAGATCATCAGCTCGGATTGAAGACAATACACCGCCATATTTACCGACTGGTGTGCGGATGGCATCGCATATAAAAACTTCATTAATCATATACTAAGTTTTTAAGATTTTCTATTTTCGGTTTTAAAAGTTTTAAACCCCGTTCCAAACCTTCACTTAAGCGGTCTATTTCTTTCTGACCGGTAACGGTTGAAAGCATGCAGGAACACGTATTTATCATCAAAATATTTTCTTCATAATACAAATAATCGAGCAGTTCTTTAATTACTGCTTTTTCCATATCCTGCTGATATGTTTCTCTGTAGGTATTTGGTAGTTGTGCTTTTAGATGAATACGAAACATTGAACCAGCTCCTGTTAAAGAGACCGGTACATCTGCCACTTTGAGAACCTGTTCAATCTGATTTTTTGCATTTTCGGTAAACTCATTTAGTTTCATAACAGAGAGCTCATCGAAATATTCCATGGCTGTATAGCCTGCTGTCATAGTAACAGGGTTAGCTGAAAATGTTCCGGCGTGTGGGTATAAAATCGTATTTCGGTGATTATCAAAAACACTCATTACTTCAGCTCTGCCAGCCAATGCTCCTACCGGAAATCCACCACCAATAATTTTTCCCATAGCAGTTAAATCCGGTGGAACGGAATATTTTTCCTGTGCTCCTCCATAGTTTACACGCAGGGTTACAACTTCATCAAAAACCATCAACACACCTTTTTTACGTGTCCAATTATATATGGCTTCAATAAAATCTTCATCTCCTTCCATCAGTCCAACCCGATGTGGTACTGGATCTACAATTACACATGCTATATCACTTTCATTCTTTTCCAATATGGCCAGTGTTCTTTCAATATCGTTGTATGGATAAACAACCACTTCATCCAATACGCTTTTTGGTGTTCCATGGGCTACAGGCACGCTATTGGGATTTTCAATATCGCCCCAATTTTTAGGATTTGCTGTTTGGCTGACTTCCGCAAAGTCGTAAGTGCCATGGTAAGCCCCTTCTGCTTTTGCAATTTTTGAACGCCCTGTATATGCCCGGGAAGCTTTTATCATTGCCATCACCGCTTCAGTGCCGGAATTCATAAATTTTACCCTTTCAAAACTGTCTACTCTGTCTTTTAGATGCGAAGCAAATTCAAGTTCAATCTCTGAAGCAAGAGTAAAGGCTGTGCCCTTTTGTATTTGTTTGGTAACCGCTTCAATCACAGGAGGAAATGCATGCCCATGTATGAGTGACGCCATATTATTGGCAAAATCAATGTATTTTTTTCCATCAATATCGGTAATGTAACACCCTTTTGCTTTAGCAGCATAATCGGGGTACGGCAAACGAAAAACAGTGTTTCGGCTAACTCCACCAATAATTATCCTGCGAGCATGTTCAAATAGCTTTTTACTTTTGGGATTCATCTGTTATGATTTTGAATTCATTGATTTAATTTGGCTTCAGTATTTTTCTGTAAAAAGTCGAAACTAATTCCGGGAGCCAATTCCCGTATAAATAGTTTTTTATCTTTTACATCAATTATTGCATAATTTGTATAGATTCTACTAACCACATTTTTACCTGTAAGAGGGTAGGAGCATTTTTTTACAATTTTTGAAGTGCCTGATTTGGTATTATGTTTTGTAATCACATAAATGGTTTTAACCCCAACTACTAAATCCATGGCTCCTCCTACGGCTGGAATGGCATCCGGATCACCGGTAGACCAGTTAGCAAGATCTCCTGCTTCGGAAACCTGATAGGCTCCTAAAACACATATATCAATATGACCCCCGCGAATCATGGAAAAACTGTCGGCATGATGAAAGTAAGCAGCACCGGGAATGGCGGTTATGTATTTTTTCCCGGCATTTACAAGTTCAGGATCTTCCTTTCCCCTGGATGCAATTTTTCCCATACCCAATAAACCATTCTCTGTATGATAAATAACCTCCCGACCTCTGGGAATATAATCTGCTACCAATTCCGGAATACCAATGCCAAGATTTACATATGCACCATCATGAATGTCCAGGGCAACTTTTTGTGCCACTTCATTCATGTTCCATCCAATATTGTCAGAATTTAATCCCATCATATTTTAAATTTTCTGCAACTAATTTTGATTCATCAGCAGGATGACTTACTTCAAGGATACGACTCACAAAAATTCCCGGTGTAACAACGTGTTCCGGATTTATCTCTCCCGCTTTGACTACTTTTTTAGTTTGAACTATGGTTGTTTTAGCAGCCATGCACATAATTGGCCCGAAATTTCGGGCGGTTTTATTGTACAGCAGATTCCCGTACTTATCGGCAACAGCACATTTCACCAGGGAGAAGTCGGATTTAATGGCATGTTCCAAAACAAACTCTTTCTTGTCGAAAATTCGCTTTTCCTTTTTTTCAGAAAGCGAAGTATTAACGGAAGTCCGGGTATAAAATGCCGGTATTCCGGCACCACCTGCCCTGATTCTTTCAGCCAAAGTACCTTGAGGAACCAGTTCCAGATCTATTTCTCCATTTCGGTACAGTTCTGGAAAGACGACCGAAATTGCAGTGCGGGGAAAGGAGCAGATTATTTTTTTTACCTGCCTGTTTTCGATTAAAGCTGCAAGTCCTACGTGTCCGCTTCCTGCATTATTGCTTACTACGGTAAGATTTTTTACATCTCTGTCAACCAAAGCGTGTATAAGTTCTACCGGACTGCCGGCTTCACCAAAACCACTAATCATTACTGTTGCACCGTCAAATATTCCGGCAAGCGCTTCTTTCGCTGATTTAACAACCTTGTCAATCATTTTACCGGATTTTGAGTTTGTTCGTTTTTAAAGCTTCACCGAGTTGGTTTTCAATCATTACCAACTCATCTTCATAAAAATATTTATCCGCCTTAAATGGCTTTAACCTTTCAATGGTATTTTCCTTTTCATCAAATTCGGCAAAGTAGGTGGTATCCATCCACTTCATATTGCGTGCTTCATTGAATTTTAGCACAAACACCTTCTCTCCATAAATTTCTGTAGTTCCCAATAAAGATGTTTTCCCTGCTGATGAAGTCATGGTAATGTATCTTGAGGGTCGGTTGATTGATGCCAGACTCCTGTACACTTTGTTAAATATCTTTGAAATATCTGCCAAAGGTGCGGTAAAATAGTGATGTTCGCCTGTTGGACGGGCACAATACATAGAATGAAATCCTATTCCAAGCATAGCAAGTACGTTACCTAAATCAATCCAGTTTTGGGCAGAACGGTCAATATCAACTTTGCCGTCTTTTTTAAGAAACAGGCTGATATGATTCATTATCGGGCTTTGACTTTTTAGTATTAATCCATAATTTTTTAAACGTTTAACAGCTGCAAGTGTTCCCGGATTTAGCAATTCACGGGGAGATGAAAAATGTGACATCCAAACTACCTGAATTCCACAATCAATAACAGTTTTTAAAAGTTTCAGAATTGATTCAAATTTATCATTAAGGAGAAATTCGGGATGAAAAGTTAAGACACGAGAACCAATTCGAAGTGTGCGAATATGTTCCAGGTATTTATCTTCCATCAGAGGGGTTACATAAGCTTTTAATCTTTCGTAAGAAATATAACCGCCATCGCCACCTGTGATTAAAATGTCACTTACTTCAGGATGTCTTTTTAGATATTCATGAACCTGGCTAATATCTTCCTGAACAAACATGTCTTCATCACCCCGAACCTGTGCATGCCTGAAACAATAGGTGCAATAAGCAAAGCAGTTTTGTGTTCCTTTATCCAAAACCAGTTTTATTGGGGGATATTTATGTTGACATCCGGCGAGAATTTCAATCTGGCTTTCTGAATTAATAAAATAAGGTTTGTTTAGCATTTGTTTACCATCGTGAGGATTTGTTTTTAACTGATATGCCTCCACTACCTTTAGCCGATTCACATCAGTTTTCGCGTCCAAATATTTTTGTACGTCTGCCCTGTTAATCATTCCGGCTTGTGGAATAACAAGATGATAAATTGGATCGTTTTCGAAATTTTCCCAGTTAATGCTGTTTAATATATGCTTGGTGGCCATAAAACGGTAGACCTCAAGGAAAAATTCACGTTCTTTAATGTTGTCAATAACAATACCGTTCTGCTTTAAAATATCTACAATTTCACGAAAACCTTTTAACCCGGTGTAATGTATTTTCCCAGAAAACATTGCCTTTACTTTTGAAAGTCCGGAATACTCCGGGTAACAGTTTTTTAAGCGATGGATTAATCCGGTTGACAGCAATTGCTCTTCAGTAATTGTCTCTTTAGTTTCATCTAAAAAATCATAGGCATCCAGAATCTTATTGATTTCTGAGGGTATTTTTTCTCTTTTTACCATGTCAAATTGTTTAAGTTTGTTTCGCAATCAAATACACGCCATATCAAAACCGGCTCGTTTGTTTTCCAATGCAGAACTCTCTCATTGACAAACCATCAAAAAGAAATTTGAATTAAGTAACCTGGCATTTGCCAATAAAAGAATGGAATAAAAATTGCTTGTAATTCAGCTAATGGGAAACCGTATCTTCATCGAGACATTCGGGCATCCCAATGTAAAAGAAAATTGGACATTGATACGATTGAATCATGTAGCAATTTATAAAAACTTTTGTTATTTAATTATGACACTTGAAAAAAACTTAGGATTTTTCAAAGAAATGAACACCAGATGGTTAAATTTATTCAACATTTATCAGCATTTAATCTTAAAAAAATAGCCACCTTTACGCCTTTCAAATAATGAAAAAAAGAAAAATACTCATCAGGGTATTCACCGTTATATACATGAAAACAATTGTGATATGAAGAAAGTACTTTTACTGGGTGCCGGTATGGTAGCCAAACCTTTAGTAGATTTCCTGCTTAAAAATAATATTAAACTTACGATAGCCAGCAGAACAGTAGCAAAAGCAGAAAAATTGCTTAAGCAAAGAAAAAACGGCAATTCGGTTCAATGGACAACAGACAACCTGGATTTGCTTGAGAATATGATTTTGGAACATGACTTAACTGTAAGTTTGCTTCCATATAAATATCATGTTACGGTTGCCCGGTTTTGCATTAAATATGGCAAAAATATGGTAACAACGTCTTACGTGTCGGAAGAAATGAAATCATTGGATAAGGAAGCCAAAGAAGCAGGTATTATTTTATTGAATGAAATAGGAGTGGACCCAGGATTTGATCACATGACTGCGATGAGGATTATTGATAAGGTTCAAGCTTCCGGAGGAAAGATAAAAGAATTCTATTCCTTATGTGGAGCTTTGGCAGCACCTGAAGAGATAGATAATCCGTTTAAATATAAATTCTCCTGGTCGCCCAAGGGTGTAATCATGGCCGGAAACAACGGAGCCAAATTCAAAAAAAATGGTAAAACTGTTGAAATACCAACTAAAGAATTATTCAAATATCCTTTGCAAATTGAATTTCCTGAAGTAGGAAAAATGGAGGTCTACCCAAATCGCGACTCATTGGCTTATATAAATATTTATAAACTAAAGGATATTGAAACAATGTATCGTGGAACTTTCAGATATCCTGATTGGTGCGAAATAATGGACGCCATGAAAGCACTTGGATTGACCAGCTACGATGAAAAAAGTTTTGAGAAAAAAACGTACAGAAAAATTATGGCTCGTCAATTACAATTGTATCCGGCCAATATTAAAGAAAAAACTGCAGAATTTCTGGGAATAAAACTTGATAGTCCAGCAATAGAGGCAATGGATTGGCTTGGTTTGTTTGACGATAATTTGATCGCATTTGATAAAGGTTCTAATTTTGATTTAATATGCGATTTGATGTTAAAGAAAATGATGTTACCTGAAGGTGCTCGGGATATGGTTATTATGTTGCATTCTTTTTTAATTGAAACAGCAGATGGTAAAAATGAAGTAATTAAATCGCGTTTGTTAGACTTTGCAAACGATGAAGATACTTCAATTGCCAGAACAGTTGCTTTGCCTGCAGCTATTGCTGTAATAATGATTCTGGATGGCAGGATTAAGGACACCGGGGTTCACATTCCAATTGCCAAATCAATTTACGAACCGGTTTTAACCAAACTGGAGAATATGGGAATTGGGATGGTAGAAGAATGGGGATTGCCTGAAAGTGATAAAATTTAAAACTTAAATTCTCACTTACTTGTTAAGTTCCTCCCAAAAAGTATAAAAAGTATTTTTTGATATACTCCAGTCAGGAGGTTTGATATCACCCCATGCTTTTGGAGTATCTGTCATGTTAAAATAATTTATACCAACGATTTGTGTGTTTTTGCGAACAACCCCGGCTGCTTTAATTAACCATTGTGTTTGATATTCTTCAGGGCCCTTAACTCCAAATTCAGTTATAAAAAGAGGCTTATCGATAAATCTCATCCTCCAGTTTTTTCGCTTAAAAATAGTTTCAAAGGATTCTTGTTTTTCAGGATCAGTTATGTTTTTATCAGGAAGGCCATAAATTGCAATACTCACAAAATCAACAACATCATCGCCAGGATACCATTCTATTGAACCTCTGTCTCCGGCCGGACCCCAGACTTTTTTTATGTTTTCAGGCCATGGTTTGGAATAGGTCATAAAATACCTAAACGACTTGATATATTCAACCGGATCCTGACTTTGCCATGGATACCGTGTAATTGGAATTTCCATTTCATGAGCAAAACGCAGGTAAACAGTTTGATTGGTAGAAGAAAGTATAGAAAATAGCATATCTAATTCTTTGTTGAAATCGCCATTAATAACTTGTTTTAAAACCTTTCTGTCATTAATACCTAAAGAATTTTGCGATGGTTCAACCGTAACAATAACATTATGCCCTCTTTTTACTACCTCTTCAAAATCTTTTAGAAAAGAACTATCAGTAATTGTTGCAAAATCAGCAAAAATATGTTCTACTGTAACCGGCTCTTCCTTAGCTAAAAGTAAGTGCGGATCATGAAAACCAATTTCAAAATTTTCATTTTTTTCCTGGTTTTTCCTCTTTTTTGAACGAGTATAATTTTCTTTGGAATAAACAACTTCTTTATTCTCCGCAATGTAATTTGCAATTTTAATAACTAATTCTTCATTAACTGAATCATTTGATGCGTTTTCAGAGCCAAGTACAAAAATAGGTTTGCCAATAAATCTAAGTCGATGTATTCTCCTTTTAATGTCATAACAAACAGGATAATTATTTGGATAAACATCTAATTCCATTTCAGAATTGCTTTTTATGGTAACTGTCGATGCATCAACCCATTCATCTCCAGGGTAATAAATCAGATTTCCTGGATATCCGGCCGAACCCCATACTATTTTTACTTGTGGAGCCCATTTTCGACTTAATTCTGTAAAATGCCTAAAAGCTTTAATATAAGTCGATTTGGAATTAAATTGCCAGGGGTATCGATGAGTAGGAACTTCCATTTCAGGATTAAATCGGATGTACACATTTTTTCTTTTACCAATCCAATTTTTACAAATTTTTCTAACTATTTGGTCATAATCCCCTTTAATTAATTTATAAAGTGGATCATATTTTAATGAAAAAGGATCACTTCCATTCCATGTTTCTATTGTGATTAATATTGGAGTATTTTCGGGAATTTGATTTAGGAAGTCTTGACTGAAATTCCAATTTTTTGTATTGAACAATTTAATGTTTAAATGATGAAAATTTTTTATAAATCTATTTTCAGATTCTTCATTAAACGAAAATACCGCAAGAACTGGCTCTGAGTAATTAACTTGAATTGAATTTTGTCGATTTTGACTTTTTAAAGATTTGTATATTCTTTCTCCATATTTAAGAGTAAATAAAGCTATAACAACAATAATTATTGATATTAGGATCATTATAATCTTTTTTATCATTACGGATATAGTTTATGGTTGTGTTTAATAAATGGATTGAATATAAAAATTAAATATATATATTTTTAGATGTAATCAAAATTTGAATTCAGATTTGAAAGGTAATTATGTAATTCAACGTTTATCTTTATAACTTTGGCTTTTAAGTTGATACGACTTATCGCAAATCAAATATGACATGAAAGAAAAACTATTGCAAGCACTTCACATTGAAAAAGAGGGTGATTGGGATAAAGCACACGAAATTGTGCAGGTTTTGGAACATGAATATGCGTATTGGATACATGCCTATTTGCACCGAAAAGAGCCTGACCTTTCAAATGCGTATTACTGGTATTCCCGTGCAGGTAAACCCATGCCGGAATACGGTTATGAAAAAGAGTGGAAGGAAATTTATACGACAATCAGTAAAAAGAAAATGGGAAATTGAACGTAAATTCTGAATTTTGTTAACAGAGATAATCAAACTGATTTAATTACAGTATCTTTTAATAATATTATACGCACCATAAATTCCAAGTTCACCTGCCCGGCTTAAATCCAAAGCACCACCTTCAACATCATCCATAAATATTCTTGTTAAACCTCTGTTAAAATAGGCCTCAGCAAATTCAGGTTCCAATTCAATGGCCCTGTTTAAATCTTCTATTGCACTTTTATATTCGCCCAGCCTGATTTTAATGTAGGAACGATTAAAAAGACCAAAGAAAAATCCGGGATTTAAAAACATAGCTGCTTCGTAATCTTCAAGTATCTGCTGATAATCAAGTGCTGCAGGTTCAAAATTATTCCCTTGTGATTCATAATTTATTTCACCAAGCTTTACTGTAAAATCCTGATTGCTGCCAGCCAGAATTTCAATTTCTTCTAACATTTTATAGCGGCAATTGGCCCTTGAAAAATATGCAATACCTTGTCTTTCGTCAAGTTCGATGCTGCGGTTTAAATCCTCAATTGACTTGTTATAATTTCTTGTAAGACTATAAAATATGCCGCGGTTCAGATAGTTATGACTGTTTTCCTGAATTTCTATTTTTTCGTTAAAAAACAAAATGAAATTCTCAAAAACTTTTTGGTAACCTGCATTTGATTTATTGGAAATAGTAAGAAGCGGATCGTAATTGTTTTTTTCGTTTATATCATTAATTGCTGCATTGTAATACTGAAATCGATCATAATCCACTGCATTTTTCTCAAAAGCAGAAATTATAAAAATAGGTTGTAAATCAATTACTATATTTTTATTCTGAATTCTTCCATCCTCAATCTCTTCCTCCTCATAGCTAGGTAATTCACGAGAGTCTTCAATCATAAGATTTGTTCGTCTTTTATCTCTATGATTTTTTGGTTGTTCAGCAAAAATATCCTTTTCCTCTTCTTTATTCTCAGTATCATTTGTTTGTGCAGATGCCTGATTATTCTGATTAGTTGTATTTGATGAATTTTGAGATTGATTGCTTGTATTTGAATTTGGTTGGTTCTGATTTGAAGAACCTGCACCTGCGTTCGTATTCTGGTTTTGTTGTCCTGATTGACTGCTGCTACTTTGCTGTTTTTGTTGATTTTGAGCCAATTGTTCAGCATCGATTATTCTACTTTGCAGATCGAATTTTGGATTTAACTGTGCGGCTATTTTATAATCGTTTTCATAACCGGGTAATTTCATTATTTCTTTTGCCATTGCCCTGTTAAAGTATGCGCTTGCCATTTCAGGATTCAGTTGTATAGCCATATTGTAATCGATGATAGCACCCGAATAATCTTCAAGCTTGTGTTTGACGATTCCACGGTTATTAAATGCTAAAGCACTTTTGGGATCGAGTTTGATGCATTGGTCGTAATCACGCAAGGCAGACGCATAATCCTCCAGTTCGAATCGGGCAATTCCCCTATTTAAGTATGCCCCGGCATAATGTGGACGAATAATAATAACCTCGTTTAAATCTTTTATTGCCCCCTTTATATCTCCTTTTACAATTTTTGCATTACTTCTGTTCATCAACGCATAAGTTGATTTTGAGTTAACTTTTAATGCCAGATTGTAATCTTCAATTGCACCATCTATGTTTTTCTGTGATAATTTGGCAATTCCACGGTTATTGTAAATGTTGTCATTATCAGGGTCAAATTCCAGTGCTTTATCATAATCAGCAATTGCTTTTTTAAAGTCTCTCAAATTATGGTATGCCATTCCACGATATGTATAAGCCTGAGGATAAAATGGTTTAATTTCGATTGCTGTGTTATAATCTTCAATAGCCCCTCTGTAATCTTCAAGTTGATGTTTGGCAATTCCCCTGTAAAAATATGCTTCAGCCAAATGAGGTTTAAAACGTAACACAATATTGAAATATTCAATTGCCCCTGTGTAATTTCCAATTTGAGTGCGGGTTTGACCTACCCTCATATAATGGTCGATATTCATTTGTGCACCGGCGCTTATGAATATTGAAGCAAAGAAAATTACAGAAAAAATTCTTTTCATTGTTTTAATTTGAGCTGACAAAAATAGCATTTTACATTCTATGCATTGGTTTTGATTAATTTTATTTAACTTTTAAGTCTAATTTCCATTAATATGTGCAAAAGATGCGACTGGGGAACCAGTAATTCTCTCATGATTAAATATCACGATGAGGAGTGGGGGGTACCGCTACATGATGATAAAAAGCTATTTGAGTTTTTTGTTTTAGAAGGTTTTCAGGCAGGATTAAGCTGGCAAATTGTATTAAACAAAAGAGAGGGATTCAGAAATGCATTTGATAATTTTGATCCTGAAATTATTGCGAATTACGATGAAAAAAAGATCGAAACTTTAATTCAGGATAAATCAATAATCCGTAATCGGCAAAAGATTTCAGCTTGCGTAAACAATGCCCTGCGATTTCTTGAAATTCAAAAAGAGTATGGAAGTTTTGATAAATATATTTGGCAATTTGTTAATTTTAAGCCCATTGTAAATGCTTTTGAAAGCTTAGCGGAATTGCCTGCAAAAACATCCCTTTCTGATGAAATATCCAAAGACCTAAAAACAAGAGGATTCAAATTTGTAGGCTCAACAGTAATTTATGCACACATGCAGGCAACGGGTATGGTTAACGACCATTTGGTGAAATGTTTTCGCTACACAGAAATTAATGAAATGAACCGATTATAATAGGTAACAAAATAATTAAAATATGAAAAAATCAAAACCTGGAAAAACAATGATTTTAGTGTTTGTGTTATTGACAATGATAGTATTAACAGGGTGTGCTGATGTTACTCCAATTGAAGATTGTGTTACCGCTAAACCGGCGGGCTTTCTCTGGGGGCTTTGGCATGGTATTATCGCTCCAATAAGTTTTGTGGGAAGTTTATTTATTGATGATATTGCAATGTATGCGGTTAACAATAATGGAGGTTGGTACGATTTTGGTTTTGTTATTGGGGCCGGAATACTATTTGGCGGAGGTGGAAAAGCCTCTAACCGTTAAATACATTTAATAACTCAGAACATATTTCTTTTTTACTAAAATTATTGTAAACTTTTTTCTTTATACAGTTGTTAAAAAATTGAAAAATAGACGCTTGTGAAAATTTTTTATTAATTTTGGCGACTATCAAAAAAGGGGTTTAACTATTTAATTATATGAAATTGCGCGTTTTATTGTCCACTGTCTTAGTGGCGTTAGTTTTTTTAGTTTATTCGGGGAATTCAGACAAAGGAGACAAAGCAGCTCCTGCCTATATTTTTGAAGACGAGAATATTTTGCCGGCTACGTCTGTAAAAGATCAATACCGGACAGGTACTTGTTGGTCGTTCTCCGGACTTTCATTTTTAGAGTCGGAATTATTGAGACTCGGAAAAACTGAAGTTGACCTTTCCGAAATGTTCGTTGTATGGCATACGTATTCTGAAAAAGCTGACAGATATGTACGTTTGCATGGAGAAAATACTTTTTCTGCGGGTGGAGCATTTCATGATGTAACCAACGTGATTAAAAAATATGGAATTGTTCCGGAATCTGTGTATAACGGACTGGAGGATGGAAAATCAAGACATATTCATGGTGAAATGGATAATCTTTTGCGTCACCAGGTTGATTCCATTGTTCAGAATAAGAACAAAAAAGTTTGTGCTAACTGGTCCGAGACCATCAATACAACCCTTGATTCCTACCTTGGACAAATTCCTGAATCATTTGATTTTGATGGCAAAAATTATACACCGGAAACATTTGCAAAAGAATATGTTGGATTGAACATAGACGATTATATTGAAATAACTTCTTATACACATCACCCTTTTTATTCCAGGTTTAAACTTGAAGTTCCGGATAACTGGTCCTGGGATGAGGTTTACAATGTTCCGTTAAATGAATTTGAAGAAATAATAGATTATTCGCTTGATAAC
>CAJXZG010000051.1 GCA_913063265.1 uncultured Prolixibacteraceae bacterium
CGTTGTCATTCTGAACGAAATGAAATGGAGTGAAAGAATCTTTTTCATAATTTATTTATTACCCGTATACTACTGATAAAGAAATTTAAATTGAGAAAAGAATCTGAGTTTTTTTTTAAAGCATCAATAAGACTTTTTTGAGCGCTTTCAAAAAAATATCTATTTCTTCTTTTGTATTATAAGCCCCAAACGAAATTCGAAGACAGCCTTGCATATTGTAATGTTGCATTACTGTATCTGCACATAGATGACCTGTACGTACAGCAATTCCCATTTTGTCAAGTAACATTCCCAAATCGTAGGCATGTACATTTTCAATATTAAATGAAATTACACTTGATTTTGAATTTGATTCACCATAAATCTTTAATCCGGGAATTTCTTTTAGTTTTTTTGTTGCATAGTGCAGCAGATCATTTTCCCATTCTTTAATATTTGGCAGGCCAATTTTATTTAAAAAATCGATAGCTGCACCAAAAGCAATTACACTTGTAATATTGGGTGTGCCGGCTTCAAATTTGTATGGTATCTCATTAAAAGTTGTTCCTTCAAATGAAACTTCAGAAATCATTTCACCACCGCCCTGGTAAGGAGGCATTTGCTCAAGCCATTTTCTTTTTCCGTAAAGCACTCCAACGCCGTTTGGCCCGTACATTTTATGCGCTGAAAAGGTGTAAAAATCAACATCAGTTTCCTGAACATCAACGTTAAGATGTTGAACAGCCTGGGCTCCATCAACAAGCACAACCACATTATTTTGCCTGGCAATTTTGGTTATTTCCGAAATCGGATTAATTGTTCCCAAAACATTGGAAACGTGAGCAATGGCAATCAGCTTTGTTTTGTTATTGATTAATTCCGGTAGTTTATCCAACAGAATTTCACCCTTATCGGAAAAGGGAAGTTTTACAATCCTGGCCTTTTTTCTAATTGCTGCCAATTGCCATGGAACAATATTGGCATGATGTTCCATTTCTGAAACAATTATTTCATCCCCCTCTTTTACAAATTGTTCGCAAAACGAAAATGCCACAAGGTTGATACTTTCTGTTGTTCCTTTGGTAAAAATTATCTCTTCTCTGTTTTTTGCATTAATAAGATCTTTTACTTTATTTCTGACATTTTCAAATTGCTCAGTGGCTTTATCAGCCATAAAATGAGCACCACGATGTATATTCCCGTAATACTTGTTATGGAGCTCTTCTTCTGCTTCCAGCACCTGTACAGGTTTTTGTGCCGAAGCACCACTGTCGAAATAAACAAAAGGTTTATCATATACCTTGTTTTCAAGAATCGGAAAATAACTTCGTATTTTGTGAATATCGTAGTTCATAAAGAGATAAAAATAAGGGCTTCAAATATAAGAAGCCCTTACGAATATATATATGTTAATTAGCAATCGCAATTGTAAGCACAATCATGGCATTGTGCAACTTCACCTTTTAAACGCTTTTCAATCAAATCATCTATTCTTTCGCGAAGCGCTTCGATGTTAATTTCCTGAACTACTTCATGCGCAAAAGCATTCATCATTATCATTCGTGCTTTGTCCTTATCGATTCCTCTGGCACGCAGGTAAAACAATGCCTCTTCGTCAATTTGACCAACTGTTGCACCATGACTACATTTTACATCATCAGCATCAATAATCAACTGAGGCTTGGTTTGCATGGTTGCCTGATCGGTCAAAAGAATATTATTGTTTCGTTGAAATGCATTGGTTTTTTGAGCATCCCTTGCAACATGAATTCTACCCGAAAATGCTCCAGTGGCTTTTTCATCCAGAACATATTTATAAATCTGATTACTCTGGCAATGAGACTTTCCGTGAATTACCTGTGTAAAATTATCGACATGTTGTTGTCTGTCTAAAAATGCCATTCCATACATATTTGCCTCGGCATTTTCACCATCGATAATAAATTTTAAATTATTACGGATTAAACCTCCATGCATTGAAACAGTATGTGTAGTGGCATTTGAATTTTGTTCCTGTTTTACAAAAACCGAATTGATACTTGTAGATTTATTATGCTGATTTTGAACTGTATAATATTCAAAGTGTGCATTTTCTCCAACAAATACCTCAGTAACCGAGTTACTTAAATACTGATTTAAATTAAGTGTATGGTCGCATACCACCAGTTTAACTTGTGCACCGGGTTCAACAATCACCAAATTTCTTTGGGTTGAATATGCATCTTCGTCTTTCTTTAAAAGATTCAGGATTTGTATGGGCATTTCGACAACCGCATTTTTTGGGACATACAAAAAGTACCCATCTTTAGCAAAAGCAGTATTTAACGCTACCATCGAATCTGATTCTGTGTTGGCAACACTTGCGTAATGTTTTTCAACCAATTCAGGATATTGATTCGCGGCACTTTCCAAACCATCTATAATCACTCCTTTGGGAAGCTTCCCTAAATTGTCATTCTTTTTGTAATACCATCCGTTAAAAAGCAGTGTCAAATGAGTATTTAGCTGTGGTACATCACAACTGTAAATTTCTTTAACATCAGCATCTGATTCATCAGGAGTGTGACTAAACTGATAATCGGGAGTGAATTTAGGATGCAGATTGGTGTATTTATAATCTTCAACTTTCCTGTTCGGGATTCCTTTTGCAACAAAATCCCTGAAAGCTTTGTTTCTTTTCGCGTTTAAAATTTCCGAAGAACCATCAAAAAGAAGTTCTTTCACTTCATTATAATGAGCGGTGTATTTTAACGACAAATCTGTATTTTCAGTGATAACACTCATCTCAATTCTAGTTTTCTTTTTTAATCCAGTCGTAACCTTTTTCTTCCAATTCCAGAGCAAGTTCTTTTCCTGCCGATTTTACTATTTTCCCCTGGTGTAAAACGTGAACATAATCAGGCACGATATAATCCAGCAACCTTTGATAGTGGGTTACAACTATCGTTGAGTTTTCGGGTGATTTTAGTGCATTTACACCGTGTGCAACAGTTTTTAATGCATCAATATCAAGTCCTGAATCTGTTTCGTCCAAAATGGCCAGTTTGGGTTCTAAAAGAGCCATCTGAAAAATCTCATTCTTTTTCTTTTCACCACCTGAAAAACCTTCATTAACCGAACGGTTGGTTAGTTGCGTGTGCATATCAACCAACTCCATTTTTTCACGCATTAGTTTTAAAAATTCACCTGCAGTAAGTTCCTTTTCTCCGCGATACTTACGATGTTCGTTTACTGATGCTTTCAGAAAATTCACCATGGGAACACCCGGAATTTCCACAGGATACTGAAAGCTTAAAAAGATACCTTCTTTGGCCCTGTCCTCAGGTGATTTCTCCAGCAAATCTTCGCTTTGATAAGATATTTCACCGGCAGTTACTTCGTATTCTTCTTTACCGGCAAGTACATTGGCAAGCGTACTTTTTCCCGAACCGTTTGGGCCCATAATCGCATGTACCTCACCAGGTTTTATTTCAAGGTTTATTCCTTTTAAAATCTCCTGTCCCTCGACAGAAACGTATAAGTTTTTAATTGATAACATGTTATTAATTGAAATTTAGAGTATCACAATTGTACTCTGGTTTTTTATAAAATTTTTAACCAACACTTCCTTCCAGACTGATTTGAAGTAATTTTTGCGCTTCAACAGCAAACTCCATCGGAAGTTTATTTAAAACCTCCTTGGCATAACCATTTATAATCATACCGATTGCTTTTTCAGTATCAATTCCGCGTTGGTTGCAATAAAATATCTGATCTTCTCCAATTTTCGAAGTTGTTGCTTCATGTTCCACAATCGAAGATTTATTTCCTACTTCGATATAAGGGAATGTATGTGCACCGCAGGTATCGTTCAGCAGTAAAGAATCACACTGCGAGAAGTTTCTTGAATTTACAGCTCCGGGCATAACTTTTACCAGTCCACGATAAGAGTTTTCGCTTTTACCGGCTGAAATACCTTTGGATACAATTGTACTTTTGGTGTTTTTACCAATATGTACCATTTTTGAACCGGTATCTGCCTGCTGGTGATTATTGGTTACGGCAACTGAGTTAAATTCTCCGATTGAATTATTCCCGAGCAAAACACAACTTGGGTATTTCCATGTAATTGCTGAACCGGTTTCTACCTGTGTCCAGCTAATCTTTGAAGATTCACCGCGGCAAATTCCACGTTTTGTTACAAAATTATAGATTCCGCCTTTCCCTTCCTTATCTCCTGGATACCAGTTTTGAACGGTTGAGTATTTTACTTCTGCACGATCGAGAGTGATTATTTCCACAACTGCTGCATGTAATTGATTTTCATCACGCATGGGTGCAGTACATCCTTCCAGATAACTCACATAGCTATCGTCGTCTGCAACAATTAAGGTACGCTCAAATTGACCTGTATTTGCTGCATTAATTCTGAAGTAAGTTGATAATTCCATTGGGCATTTAACGCCTTTTGGAATATAACAAAACGAACCATCGCTAAACACAGCAGAGTTTAAAGCCGCAAAAAAGTTATCGGCAACCGGTACAGCCTGTCCAATATATTTTTTCACCAAATCGGGATGCTTCTGCAAAGCATCGCTGATAGAACAGAAAATAATTCCCTGTTCAGCCAGCGTTTCTTTAAAAGTGGTTTTTACAGAAACACTGTCCATGACAACGTCTACGGCGACTCCGGCAAGTTGTTTTTGCTCTTCCAACGGAATTCCGAGTTTATTGAAAGTATCTATTAATTCCGGATCAACTTCGTCGAGACTGTTATATTTTGGCTTTGTACTGGGAGCAGCATAATAACTTATTGCCTGAAAATCGATAGGTGGTATTTTTAAATACGCCCAGTTTGGCATTTTCATTTTTTGCCATTTTCTAAAAGCATCCAGCCGAAAATCGAGCATAAAATCAGGCTCTTTTTTCTTGGCCCAGATCGTTTTGATAACCTCCTCATTTAAACCAACTTCAATAATGTCTGTTTCAATATCGGTGACAAATCCGTATTTGTATTCACCTTGGGTAACATCGTTTAATATCTTTTCCTGATCTGCCATTTAATCTTGTTTTCTATCTAATAACAACAGTGTTTAAATCCTGTTTAAAATTAAATTGCAAAGATATAAAAGTATGGGTATTTTTGTCCTGTATGGAAAGTAAATAATACCTTTTAGTCTGAAATTAACAATGAAGAAAGAAATAAAACAAACCGAGATAAAAGAATTGGGAGAATTTGGCCTGATTGATCGCCTGACAAAAAATATCAAAATCAAAAATGAAAGCACGGTAAAAGGCGTTGGCGATGATGCTGCAATTCTGCATTTTGGAGAAAAGCAAATTGTGGTTTCTTCAGATTTGTTAACTGAAGGTGTTCATTTTAACCTGATGTATGTTCCTTTAAAACATTTAGGTTATAAATCTGTGGTAGTAAATTTATCGGATGTTTGTGCCATGAATGCTACCCCAAAACAAATTGTGGTAAACATTGCTTTATCCGGAAAATTTTCTGTTGAAGCAGTTGAAGAGTTGTACTCGGGAATTCATCTGGCCTGCGAAAAATACGGTGTTGATTTGGTTGGAGGAGACACAACCAGCTCAATGACAGGATTAACCATAAGTGTTACTGTAATTGGTGAAGCTGATAAAAAAGATATCATCTTAAGAGGTGGAGCAAAAGCCAATGATTTACTATGTGTTACAGGTGATTTGGGTGGAGCATACATGGGTTTGCAACTGCTGGAAAGGGAAAACGAGGTGTTTAAAGTAAATGAAAAAATGCAACCGCAACTGGAAGGTTACGATTATATTTTGGAACGCCAATTAAAACCTGAAGCCAGGATTGATATTGTTTCTGCATTGTATAAATTAGGAATCAAACCTACTTCGATGATTGATATCTCGGATGGATTGTCTTCAGAAATCCATCATTTATGTAAAAACTCAAATTTGGGTTGCAGTGTGTTTGAGGATAAAATTCCAATGGATTTCCAGACAAAAAAAATGGCAGAAGAATTGAATATCAATCCACTGGTAGCTGCCTTAAACGGAGGAGAGGATTACGAATTGCTTTTTACCCTTCCTTTAAGCGATTACGAAAAAATTAAAAATGATCCTGATTTTTCGGTAATCGGACATATGACGGAAGCGTCAGAAGGAATTAACCTGGTAACAGGCGCTGGTTCTGCAATACCTTTGGTGGCGCAGGGGTGGAATCATGGGGAATAAAAAAATCCAGTTGCTTTAAGTAGTTGGATTTTTTTATTATAATATTTTTACCAAATTAGTCTCCCTTAAATATTACTTTTCCATTTGTAATGTTATCTCCAATTATTACTCTGTAAATATAAAATCCAGTGATTTCAACATCCGGTTCAAAAATGGCTTCATATTTATAATCTGCCTGAATAGGTTGTTCAAATATAGTTTTTATGAGTCTACCTGTAATATCGTAAATGTCAATTTGTGCATTAACACTTTCTTTTGCCATTAACTCAAACCTTAGCTTGTCGGAGAATGGATTAGGGTAAACTTTAAGTGTTCCATATGTTTTTGGCTCAGAAATATCTGTGAATGATTTTTCTCCTGATTTTGGTATCAATGGAGAATAACAACAATAGACAGAATATTTATACCCGGCCATTGAAGCGCTTCCAAAGCTGGCTGGCATTCCTCCACTCCATGTTTGGTCTGACTGCGCCCTTGCCGGAGTGCCCGCTTCGTATCTTATTCCGGGGTTGTTTTCGAATACCCAGGCCAGCCATACAGTCTGCCCTGAATTAACATTTACGGGGTTAATCAGGTCAATTGTTTGCCATCCTTCTGCACCATTCACCGTTGAGTTTGCCGTTACTCCAATTCTTGTGCCGGGCGTACCTGAATTATCCTCATAAACAGCAAGCAACATATTGCCACTTCCACCATTGTGGTATATAGAAATACTTTCAATTTCCGCCGGTTCAGTTGCAGTAACCTGCACGGCTCTGCGGTTAGCTTTGGTGCTTGTATTTTCCAATACATCGGTATTACCAAGAGTATTGTTGCAGCTTATTGGTATATCTACCAGATCATAGAGTTCCTTGATCTGGTCAATGGTTAAGGCATGATTATATATCCTGACTTCATCCATCAAACCCTGGTAGAGCATTGTTGGTGTTGATTCATCCCTTCCTGCACCAATTAAAAGATTATAACCAATGCCTGAATCGATATTTCCTGAAGCATCGACGGTATAAATTAGTTCATCGTCCAAATAGAATTTTTTGGTGGCTCCGTTATAAGTTACTGTTAATAAATGCCATTCTCCATCCCATAGTTTGGTGCTGTTTGTTGATACCCAGTCGTTTGATGTCCCTGCAGTTTTAAATCCAATTCCTTTTGAATTAGGGCTAATATATAATCCATATGAGTCTGTATCGGGTCCACCATGCATAATTACACCCTGATAGCTTCCTGTATTTGCAGGTTTAAGCCATGTACTTAGTGTTACTTCATTGGATACATTTTCTGAAAATACATCACCAAGTGTAATATAACCTGAGCCTGAAAAATCTAATCCTTTACCTCTTATTCCATCAACTCTTGAAACACTATTTACTATTGTGCCGTTGTTTGAACCTTGATTGTCAAATACAGTTGCACCTGATATTTCTTCAAATAGAAATTCTGAAAATTCAGGTGCTACATTATTATGTAAGCTTTGGATATCCATAGCACTAAGGGCATAATTGTAAATTCTTACTTCATCCATTAGCCCTGAGTAAAGCATGGTGGGAGAAATTTCATCTCTTCCGGCACCAATAAGCAAATTGTATCCAATTCCGGAATCTATTGAGCCCGTTGCATCAACTCTGAATATTTCCTTGTCGTCAAGGTAGAATATCTTCTCGGTACCATTATAGGTGACAGTTAACAAATGCCATTTTCCATCCCATAAATCAGAGTTGTTTGTTGAAATCCAATTATTGGTTGTGCCACTTGTTTTAAATCCAATACCATTTGAACCAGGACTGATATAGAGTCCATAAGAGTCGGTATCCGGTCCTCCATGCATAATTATTCCCTGGTATCCATCAGACGAACTGTTGGGTTTAATCCATGCACTTAATGTTACTTCATTTTTTACGTTATCTCCAAAAGCATCTCCAATAAAAACATGTTCTGAGCCTGTAAATTCGAGCCCATTTCCCCGAACCCCGTTAACCCGGGATGCCGAGTTGACAATTATCCCGTCGTTTGAACCGTTCGAGTCGAAAACTGATGTGCCGGAGGATTCGTCAAATAAATATTCTGAGAAAGCAGGAGATGAATCAAACCCTGAAGTATAAGAACAATAGATAGAATACTGGTAATTTGCAAAGCTGGCCGAACCAAAAGATGTTGGCATTCCTCTTGTCCATGTTTCAGTGGACTGTGCCCTTGCCGGAGTTCCGGTAGTATATCTTATTCCCGGATTATTTTGAAACACCCATGCGAGCCAAACCGTTTCACCAGAGTTTACAGGCAGTGGGTTTGAAAGCTCGACGGTTTGCCATCCTTCGGAAGAACTGACAGGTGTAGAAGCTGTTGTTGCCAGTCTTGAAGAAGGTTCCCCGGAAGCATCCTCATATACTGCCAGCAGGACATCTCCCGAGCCTCCGTTGTGGTAAATCGAAATACTGTTGATTTCCCCGTTTTCGCTAAAAGTAACAGGAACAGCCCTTCTGTTTGCCTTTGTAGAAATGGAACTGAATATGTCAGTAATGCCAATTATATTATTGGGAGCCTCTTGAATAACTGTAACAGTTTTACTTGAAAATACACTATTGACTAATAATGTTGCTGTTCTTGCTTTGTTTTCTGTATTTTCTGAGACAGCAGTAATGTCAATAGTTCCAAACCATAATCCTGAGGTAGGAGAAATATTTAACCAATCAACATCAGTTATTATTTCCCATTCTGACTCAGCAAACACTTCAAATGATTCACTTGCTCCATTTGTTGATTCAAGCGATAAATTTGAAGGATCAACATTTAATCCGTCGTTTAATTTAGCATTAATAGAATACAAACCAGATATGTTTGCATCTGCCCCTCCTATTTTTATTAAGTAACTGGCATATTTGAAATATAAACTACCCGAAAATTTTGCATTATTGTCAATACCACTATTATTGTCTGATGACCATATAGATATACCTCCTTCATCCTGGTCTATTACGAAAATAGTTAAATAGGTATCGGTATTACCAAAAGTTTCAATGATAAAACTTTCAAACGCACCATCATCATCATTATATCGATTCCAATCAGAAATGGAATACCAATCTGCTTCACCCTCATAATCTATTGCTTCTTCAATAGATTCATTATGACTTAATGCTTGTATCCCTTCACTGATTACCATCAAATTGTAGCTGGCGATTTCTGAATAAGGATGGGTTATTTTGATATAATACCATGTTTCAGGTTTTTGAATTAAACTAACAGGTATCAAAGTGTCACTTTCATAAATATCAAGCAATACATTGGAATCTTCACCTAAAGCTTTGGGATAAAATTTAAGAGAGTAATTATCAGCAGTTGTTGTTTTAAATTTGTACCAATCTTCTTCATCGTCTGCCATGTTTTTCCCAATTGGACCAGCATCTACAACTAACGTTGTGGCATCAATATTCTCTTGTATTACCTTTACTGCTCTTTCTTCGGATAAACCATTTGAAATTGTCAATATAGCTGTCCTGGGATTATCCCCTAAATTTAATGATTTTGCTTGTACAGTCACATCCTGATTTGCAACAGTTACTTCCAACCAATCGGCATTATTAGAGATATTCCAGGCTCTGCAATAATCTGGAACGCTGAATGTTCCTTCATTTTCAATGTCAGGTCCGATTGTGATGACCGTGTCTGACACTGGTATTACAGGTAACCTTTCATACTTACAATCTAACGTATATGGTCCTGTGATTTCATTATTTGCTCCACCTACTCTTATATAGCAATTTGAGCCCCATTTAAAATTATTACTTGCTGAAATCAATGCATTATTATCAATCCCACTATTGTCATCTGAAACATTTTCATGAAAACTATTTTCTTCAGTTTCATAATAATACAATGTCATATAAGTATCCGTATTACCTAAAGTTTGAACTGTAAAATGCATAGAATATTCATTCTCACAATAATTTATATTTGTTATATGATACCAGTCTCCTTCTCCATCAAATTCCAGAGAAGTATTTAATTTTGTACCATTCTGAATGTCAATTATTGTTCCTTTAATTACAAATAAATCATATACAAAACTAATGTTCGACTTAATTTTGTAGGTGTACCATGAATTTGCATTTAAAGTTATACTCAAATTAGAACTTACAATTTGACGTTCAATAATTGTGTCTCCACTGCTGTTAAAAACATATATTTTTACTGGTTCTGATCCTCCGTACAATTGATAAAACCTAATTTCATAATTATCTTCACCTGAAGTTTTAAATTTATATAAATCTTCACCATCTGTAAGAGTGTAGCTAATGGGACCATCTCCTACATTAATCACTACAGTATCGATTTCAATTATTTGATCTGTAGTTGAAATTTTTCCAATTGTATCAACAGTACAAAAAATTGAAAATATACATACAAGAAAAAATTGAAATAATCTTTTGTAAAATGAAGACTTTCGTGTTTGGTAATTGAATAAATTTTTCATTTTCATTTTGGTTTTGGGTGATAATATTAATATTTAAAGGGGTGGTTATTAAAAACTAAACAACCAATTATTTAACCCCAATATCTTTTTCAATATATAATATGTTGGCATTAAGGCTACAAAAACGATTCAAAGTTAAAAACCCTTCAAGCGAAACTAACATGGTTTATTATATTTGGATTCGATTAAAATGGGTTAACCAAATAATTCAAAAAACTTTGTGATTTAATAATTGGTCTGTTGGTTACAATGTTTAAAATAAGGAGTTTAAGTTAAATAATAATTGGGAAATATCAAGCAAGAACCATTCTAAATTATTATACTTTGTTCTTAAAGTATTTGTAATTTTCAATTTAAGAATTTGATTAAAAGTAAATTCTTAAACGTTTAGGAAAGCTACACGATTCTAATCTTGCCTAGACTTTTAAAAAAGAATAACGTCACAAAAAAAAGCAATCCTTCAACAGAAAGATTACTTTTTTTATATCTGATTTTATCACAATTTAATCGGGGAAATACCCACGGATTATTCCACGTTTTGAGTCTTTTACAAACAACAGGATCTCATCTCTTTCCTGGGTCGCCGGCATTTCTGCTTCGATAATCTCAACAGCCTGGGATGTATTTAATCCTTTTTGATAAATGTATCTGTAAATATCCTGGATTTCACGAATTTTTTCGTTGTTAAACTGTCGCCTGCGTAATCCAATCGAGTTGATTCCAACATAAGAAAGCGGTTCACGCGCTGCTTTAATAAACGGAGGAACATCTTTTCGCACCAAACAACCCCCAGCTATCATTACATGCGAGCCTATATGACAAAACTGGTGTACAGCTACCATTCCGGCTAAAATCACGTAATCTTCGATAATAACTTCACCTGCAAGTTGGGTATTGTTCACCAGTATTACATTGTTACCCACAATACAATCGTGAGCAATGTGTACATATGCCATTATCAGGTTGTTATTCCCAATTTTGGTTTTACCTTTTGCAGCAGTTCCGCGGTTAATGGTAACAAATTCCCGAATCGTGTTATTATCACCAATTTCTACGGTGGTGTATTCACCACGGAATTTTAAATCCTGTGGGATAGCTCCAATTACAGCTCCCGGAAAAATATTACAGTTCTTACCAATTCGTGTTCCCGGTAAAATGGTTACTCCTGAACCAATTCTTGTGCCTTCTCCAATAACTACATCCTGGTCAATGGTTACAAATGGTTCAATTACCACATTGTCAGCAACTTTTGCATCTGGATGAACGTATGCTAATGGTTGTTTCATATATTAAGTTGTCTATTAATTTGTAATTAGCAGCCTGTTTATTGGCTACTATCATATCCTGTTCAGTCAGGATGATCTAATCTATTTGTTAGTTTGTTTCGCTTTTTTTAACTACTTGTGCCATAAATTCACCTTCCGCTACAACTTTATCGCCGACAAATGTAACACCTTTCATCAAAGCAATACCTCTTCTGATTGGTGAAACTAATATTAATTTAAAAATTAACGTGTCTCCCGGCACAACTTTTTTTCTGAACCGAACATTGTCAATCCGAATAAAGTAGGTCGAAAACTTGCCGGTTAACTGGCTTAGTACCAATATTCCTCCTGTTTGTGCCATTGCCTCAACCAATAATACTCCCGGCATAACAGGCTCTCCCGGGAAATGACCCTTAAAAAAAGGTTCGTTTAAGGTCACATTTTTGACACCAACAATTTGCATGTCGGTTTTAGAAATAATTTTGTCGACCAGCAAAAACGGGTAACGATGCGGAAGTAATTTTTTAATTTTATTGATATCCAACAAAGGTTCCTTGTTAGGATTATAATCAGGAACACTTACTTCGGCTTTGGTAATGGCCTTTTTTAATTCTCTTGCAAAAAGAGTATTTGGTCCGTGTCCCGGTTTTGAGGCAATAATTCTTCCTTTTATATGTTTACCACAAAGTGCCAAATCTCCTATTACATCCAGTAATTTATGGCGGGCACATTCGTTATCGTGATGCAGTTCGAGATTGTTTAGAATCCCCTGTGGTTTTACTTCAACATGTTCGTGGTGAAATAAATCTGCCAGTCTGTTCAGTTCTTCCTGAGAAATATCCTTATCAATAATTACAATTGCATTATCCAGGTCGCCACCTTTTACCAAATTGTGGTTGAGCAGGAATTCCAACTCATGTAAAAACACAAAAGTGCGGCAATTGGCAATTTCAGTTTTAAAATCTTTAATCGAATCAAGTGTTGCATATTGGTTGTTTAACACTTTTGATTTAAAAGATATAGTAATGTTAAGACGATAATCATTATCGGGAAGTGCTGTAATTACAGAACCTGATTTTTCGTCTTTGATTTCAATTTTTTCTTTTACTACAAAATAATCACGCTCAGCTTCCTGTTCAAGCACACCGGCTTTTTCAATTGCATTTACGAAATGAATCGAACTTCCGTCTATAATCGGAGCTTCTTCGTTGTTAACTTCAATCAGCACATTGTCTAGGTCCATACCAATTAATGCAGCCAAAGTATGCTCTATGGTTCCAATTCTGGCACCATCTTTTTCAAGTAATGTTCCACGAGAGGTGTCTATTACCAGGTTTACATCCGCATCGATGATGGGTTGATTTTCAAGATCGACTCTTTTAAATTTAAAGCCATGGTTTTCCGGTGCCGGCAAAAAATTCATTGTAACATCTACACCAGTGTGTAATCCTTTTCCTTCTATTGTAAATGAATTTGCCAGCGTTTTTTGTTTTACTGCCATACCTTAATTTTCGGAATTTATTTCTGTTCTTTGATTGTTTTTATATCTCGTTGAAGTTGATTAACCTCATCTCTTAACTTTGGTAAGTTTTTATAAACGGTGATTGCTCTTATTGCCTGTTTGATTTCAATTGCAGGGCTGCCAAAAATTGTTTGGTTTCCTTTTACCGATTTTGCTACGCCCGATTGAGCACCGATATATACATTGTCGCCAATTGTTAAGTGCCCGGCAAGACCTACCTGACCACCAAATTTACAGTTTTTGCCAACCTTCGAAGTTCCTGCCATTCCCGATTGTGATGCAATTACTGTATTTTCCCCAATTTCACAATTGTGTGCAACCTGTACAAGGTTATCCAGTTTTGTTCCTTTTCTTACAATGGTTGAACCCATGGTCCCACAATCAATTGTGGTATTGGCTCCAATTTCCACATCATCTTCTAAAACTGCGTTTCCAATCTGCGCTATTTTTTTATAACTGCCGTCTTCCGTAGGTGCAAAACCAAATCCATCAGAGCCAATAACAGCTCCCGAGTGAATTATGCAACGGTTTCCAATAACACTGTCGCTGTAAATTTTTGCTCCTGAATATATAACACAGTCATCACCAACAGTAACATTATCACCAACATAGGCATGCGGATAGAGCTTTACATTATTTCCGATTTTGGAATTTTTTCCAACATATGCAAATGCTCCTACGTAAATATTATTGCCTGTTTCCGATGACTGGTCGATAAAACTTGGTTGTTCAATACCTGTTTTTAATGCTTCTTTTGCCTGCATGTAAAGGTCTAAAAGCGAGGCAAATGCTTTGTACGCATTTTCAACCTTTATTAAGGTAGCATTAACCTTTTCCCGCGGAGTAAAATCTTTGTTGATTAATACTATTGATGCCTGCGTAGAGTAAAGAAAATTCTCATACTTTAAATTGGCAAGAAAGGCCAGAGTCCCTGGTTTTCCTTCTTCTATTTTTGAAACATTGGTTACTTTAATGTTCTCATCTCCAATGATTTCGCCTTTTAAAAAACTGGCAATGTCTGTTGCTGTAAATTCCATTATTTGTTTTTTTGGCGCTGCAAATATAACAGTAAACTAGTTAATGTCCAATTCTTTCGGAAAACACAAAAAGTACTTTCTGACCGTTTTTGTTAAAGCGGTAAGGTTAATATCTGAAGCCTGTTGCATATCCTTAGTTTTGCCATTTTTGTTCAGAACAATTATTTTTTCATTGTGTTTATCGTAAGCATTATTTGTTATTTCCCCGGTCATCATAAAATACCTTGAAATTGAGCTATCGTCGGTAATTTGTTCAGTTATCTTTTTAAGAATTTTTTCTTCGTTGGTTTTTGAAACAGGATTTGATAAGAGTTGAATTTTAAACAATTTACGATTGTTTAAACTTTGTGCAAGTTTTGACAAAACCGGATCTTTGCTGTTTTGCCATTCTTTTATCGAAATAAAAATATCGTTATCGTCAAGTTGCGAATACCAGTTTAAAATATTTTTGCCATCTATTTTAATATTTTTATCAAAGTCGTTAAAGGTAAATTTGTTATTCAAAAAAATTTTCAGGGTTGGAGTGGAATAAATACTTACACCCTCAAGTGCCAGTTCCTTTGCCCTGTTTAAAACGTTAATCAATAAACTTTCGGCTGACACAACCGTCTTGTGCAGATAAACCTGCCAGTACATTAATCTCCGTGATATTAAAAACTTTTCAATTGAATAAATCCCTTTTTCATCAACAACCAATTTGTCATTCCAAACATTTAGCATTTTAATAATACGTTCAACACCAATGGTTCCTTCTGCCACTCCGGTAAAAAAGCTGTCACGATTGAGGTAGTCCAGTCTGTCCATATCCAACTGGCTGGAGACCAGCTCGTGTAAAAAATGTTTTTTATACTGGTTGGTAAATATTTCAATGGCCATTGAAAGTTTACCCTCAAAATGTTTATTCAATTGATTCATTAACAACAATGAAATTTCTTCATGGGAAATATCAACAAGGGTATTTTCAAGCACATGTGAAAAAGGCGCATGGCCAATATCGTGCAATAAAATGGCAATGGTGACCGCATCAGCTTCTTCTTCGTTAATTTCATGCCCTTTTATTCTTAATGTTGCAATTGCCTGTCGCATCAAATGAATTGTTCCCAAAGCATGTTCAAACCTCGAATGGTTGGCACCTGGAAATACCAAATATGATAAGCCCAGTTGTTTAATATTTCGAAGGCGCTGAACGATAGGATGTTCAATCAAATCATAAATGATTTCCGATTGTAGATTTATAAACCCAAGGACTGGGTCGTTTATAATCTTTTTTTTATTTATCTGTTGATGAACCACAAATTTTATTTGTCAGATTCTCAAAAGTACAAAACTTTAACATACACTAAATTTTGGAGTTTTCGTATTTCTGTTGGTAATTAATTATTTCATAACAATTCTATTGTCAAAACTGTTGAAAATTAGCAAGATGCCTAAGTATCAATTCAGAAATAAGCATGTTGAAAAGATATTTATTGTTTTTATACTGTTAAACTAAAAATTGATGAAAAATATCAACATCGTATCTTGCTGAATCTCTTGTTATTTATTCTTTAAAATCAACAGGTTATATTGAGGGTGATATTTGTTTTTACAGTATTAATTACTATTTTTGCGCTGATTTTACTAAAACGTGTTTTTAGGGGGCCTCCGGTTCCCTATTTTATTGCAGGTAGGTAATGATAGCAAAGGAAACTGTTGAAAGTTTGGTAAACGAAAAATTAGATGATAATATGTTTGTTGTAGAAATAAATGTCAACGAACGAAATGTCATCAATGTTTATTTGGATAGTTTTGACGGATTATCAATTGAAAAATGTATTTCGGTCAGCAGGCACGTTGAGCACAGTCTTGACAGAGATGAGGAGGATTTTGAATTACAGGTATCGTCACCGGGTTTGACTGAAAAGTTCAAAGTTAAAGAGCAGTACATTAAATACGTTGGAAAATCAATAGATGTTAAGACTTTGTCAGGCGAAAAACTTGAAGGAATAATCCAGAAAGCAAATAATGATGGCATAGTACTGGAAACATCGAAAAGAGAAAAAGTAGAAGGGCACAAAAAGAAACAGTTGGTTGTAAAACAACACGATTTAAAATACGAAGAAATAGACAGTGCAAAAGCAGTCATTTCATTTAAATAAGTTATAGAAATGGATAATATAAACCTGATTGATTCATTTTCGGAATTTAAAGAGCTGAAAAATATTGACAGAGCAACCATGATGAGCGTTATCGAAGAAGTTTTTCGCAGCGTTTTGGTGCGTCAGTATGAAACAGACGAAAATTTTGATGTAATTATCAATATCGACAAAGGCGATTTTGAGATTTGGAGAAACAGAACCGTGGTTGAAGACGACGAGCTGGAAGATCCCAATACTGAGATTACATTGTCTGATGCATTAAAAATCGATGAGGACTATGAGGTTGGTGAAGAGGTAACTGATGAAGTAAAATTACAGGATTTTGGCAGACGTGCAATCCTGAATCTGAGACAAAATCTTGCCAGCAAAATTCTTGAATTGGAAAAAGACCATATTTACGGTAAATATAAAGGCAAAATCGGTGATATTGTTACCGGTGAAGTTTATCAGGTTTGGAAAAAGGAAATTCTGATTTTAGATGACGAAGGAAATGAATTGATATTACCCAAGGGTGAACAAATTCCTTCAGACTATTTCAGAAAAGGAGATAATGTAAGAGCTATTGTTTACAAAGTAGAATTGCGTAACAACAATCCGCTTATTATTCTTTCTCGTACAGCACCTGCTTTCCTTGAAAGATTATTTGAACTTGAAATTCCTGAGATTTTTGACGGATTGATTACCATTAAAAATATTGTAAGGGTTCCGGGTGAGAGAGCAAAAGTAGCCGTTGAATCATACGACGAAAGAATTGATCCTGTTGGTGCCTGTGTAGGTATGAAAGGTTCCAGAATTCATGGTATTGTTAGAGAACTTCGTAACGAGAATATCGATGTAATTAATTATTCTGCTAATCTTCAGTTATATATCAAGCGAGCATTAAATCCTGCAAAAATCAATTCGATAAAAATTCTTGAGGAAGATAAACGCGCTGAAGTGTATTTGAAACCGGAAGAAGTATCACTAGCGATTGGTAAAGGAGGTTTAAATATCCGTCTGGCAAGCCAGTTAACAGGTTACGAAATCGATGTTTATCGTGAAATGGAAGAAGACGAGGAAGATGTAAATCTCGATGAATTCGGAGATGAAATAGAAGGTTGGGTTATCGATGCCTTGAAAGCAATAGGATGCGACTCAGCTAAAAATGTGTTGAATATTCCAAGGGCTGACTTAATAAAACGCACCGATTTGGAAGAAGAAACCATCGACGAAGTTATTAAAATATTACAGGCTGAATTTGAATAAATCTGTCAAATTGCTATTGCGTATTAGCTTTTTACTAATATTGCAGTTAAAATTTGATGGTGATTATATAGAAAAGAAAAAGAATTTTTATGGTAGATGGCACAACAAAAAGACTTAGTAAACTTGCAAGGGAATACAATGTAGGTATACATACTATTGTTGAATTCCTGCACAAGAAGGGTTTTAAGGATATAAGTACCAACCCGAATACAAAAGTCTCTGCAGAAGCTGTACAACTTATCGAAAAAGAGTACAAATCTGATATTTCGATTAAGAAAGAATCAGAAAAAATCAGCTTAAAAAGTCATCGTCCGAAAAAAGAGGTTATTTCTATCGACGACCTTGATGAAAGTAGCGATGAGGAGATTGATGAAAAACCTGCTTCAAAAAGTAGTTCGGACAAAGAGGAAAAGGTTGAAGAAGCAGTAATCCCGGTTGAGAAAATCGATAAATTTAAGGTTGTTGGTAAAATCGATTTAGACAACGTAGCAAAACCTAAAAAGAAAGCTGTAGAAGAAAAAACCGAGGAAAAAGAAGAAGAGCCGCAAGTTGAAGAAAAACCTCAGGCTGAAAAAGAGCAAAGAAAAGTTGAGGCTGCTGAAGAGGTTTCGGAAGAAAAGAAATCAGAACAAGTTGAATCTGTTGATGCAGATAAAGATACTTCGAAAGAAGAAGACTCAGAAGAACAGGTTTATGTGCATAGCCCAAGAAAATCGAAGGTAGATGAGGTGAAAGTAGTAGGAAAAATTGATTTGGGTAATATCAATCAAAAAACTCGTCCGGCTAAAAAGTCCAAAGAAGAAAAAGAGAAAGAACGCCAGGAACGCAACAAACAAAATGCTGCAAAACAGGCCGCTGAAAAATCTGCGGATTCAAAAAATAAGGATGACGTAATTAAGGCAAAAGCGGGTAAACTGAGTGGGCCTACTGTTTTGGGTAAAATTGATCTGCCAAAAGACAAAGAACAGGCAGAACAATCCGGAGGCCGTAAAAAGCGCAGAAAAAGAATTGCAAAAGATACAGGAAAAGTATCTGTTGAACGTAAACCCGGAGAAAAACCAAAAGGAAACTTTGTTGTAAACAAGCAAAATAAAGGAGCCACAGGTAAAAAGAAAAAACAACTTAAAAAAGAAGTTAGCGAAGAGGATGTACAAAAGCAAATTAAAGATACACTTGCACGTTTAACTTCAAAAGGAAAATCGAAGGGTGCAAAACACCGACGCGAAAAAAGGGCAGCTCATACAGAAAAAGCTCAGGCCAGCATTGAAAAGGACTTACAGGAACAAAAAATATTGAAAGTTACAGAGTTTGTGTCTGTAGCTGAGTTTGCAACCATGATGAATGTTTCGGTTACTGAAATCATTTCATCATGTATGAGTCTTGGTTTATTTGTGTCTATTAACCAACGTCTGGATGCAGAAACACTTTCAGTTGTGGCGGATGAGTTTGGATATAAAGTTGAATTTGTAAGTGTAGAAATTCAGGAAGCAATAGAGGCGGAAGAAGATAAGGCAGAAGATTTAAAACCACGTTCGCCCATTGTTACAGTGATGGGTCACGTTGACCATGGTAAAACATCGTTGCTTGACTATATTCGCGATACTAATGTAATTGCAGGGGAAGCAGGAGGAATTACGCAGCACATTGGTGCATACCACGTGGAATTGGAAGATGGGAAAGAAATAACTTTCCTTGATACACCAGGGCACGAAGCGTTTACAGCAATGCGTGCACGTGGAGCCCAGGTTACCGATATTGCAATTATTATAGTTGCTGCCGATGACAGTGTGATGCCACAAACGGTAGAGGCTATCAACCATGCATCTGCTGCCGGTGTTCCAATAGTTTTTGCAATAAATAAGATTGATAAAGACGGAGCAAATCCTGACAAAATAAAAGAGGCTTTGGCCAATATGAATTATTTGGTTGAAGAATGGGGAGGAAAGTACCAGTCGCATGATATCTCGGCAAAAAACGGAATTGGAATTAAAGAATTACTTGAAAAAGTGTTGCTTGAGGCGGAATTGCTGGATTTAAAAGCAAACCCGGAGAAAAATGCTGTCGGTACAATCATAGAATCAGAATTGGACCGCGGTCGTGGATATGTTTCAACACTGTTGGTACAAAACGGTACTTTGCGGGTTGGTGATATCATTATAGCTGGTCAGTATTTTGGTCACGTAAAAGCAATGTTTAACGAAAGAAATCAACGTATTGAAGAAGTTGGTCCTGCAGAACCAGCAATTATTCTTGGATTAAATGGTGCTCCTCAGGCGGGTGACAAGTTTAATATAATGGAGAATGAGCGCGAGGCCAGAAGTATTACGAATAAACGTGAACAGCTTGCACGTGAGCAAGGACTTCGAACTCAAAAACATATTACACTGGATGAAATTGGTCGTAGGATAGCCATTGGTAACTTCCAGGAACTGAATCTTATTGTAAAAGGTGACGTTGATGGTTCAATCGAAGCATTGTCTGATTCGTTAATAAAACTTTCTACAGAAGAAATTCAGGTAAATATTAAACATAAAGCTGTCGGTCAGATTTCAGAATCTGATATTCTTCTGGCAGCGGCTTCTGAAGCAATTGTAGTGGGATTCCAGGTTCGTCCTTCGTTAAATGCACGTAAACTGGCTGAAAAAGAACAAATTGATATTCGTTTGTATTCGATTATTTACGATGCCATTAACGAAATCAAAGCAGCAATGGAAGGAATGTTGTCACCAGATATTAAGGAAGAGATTCTTGGAACTGTTGAAGTGCTTGAAGTTTTTAATATCTCAAAAGTGGGAAAAATTGCCGGATGTATCGTTCGTGACGGGAAAATTAACCGTAACTCAAAAATTCGGGTTATCCGCGATGGAATCGTAATTTACACCGGATTGCTTGGTTCGTTAAAACGATTTAAAGAAGATGTAAAAGAAGTGAAAAACGGATACGAATGTGGATTGAACATAGATAAATACAACGACATAAAAGTTGGCGATATTGTTGAAGCCTACCACGAAGTTGAAGTTGCAAAAACTCTTTAGAAAATATTCATTTTGAAAGAAGCCGGTTTATCCGGCTTTTTTTTGCTCTCAATTTTATCAACAGTAAGCTTTTAATTACAATTTAATAAAAACACTTATTTTTTTTCCTGATTAACTAGTTTTGAAAAGTGTCTGAAAATTTATGCGATTTTCTGACGTTATTGTTAAAACAAAGTAATTAGCCGGAAACAAAAATATGAGGCGTATTCTGATAATTATAGTTATTGTTGTTTTTACAGTTATAGCAACTGTATATTATTTTTCAAAATCTGATAAATCCTTTTTTAAGGAAACCTCGCTTTACCAGGCAATTCCTGTTTCAGTGCCCTTGTTTGTCGAATTGAATTCGATAAAAACAATACCTTTTGATAGTCCTGTTTTTGAAAGGTGGGATGATGTAAAAGAGTTGTCAGACTTTAATTATTGGATGACAAATTTGGATTCAATCATTCGGGAGAATAGTGATATTCAAAATGCAATTCGTTCAAACAGGGTGGTTGTTGCTTTGGGATTAATGGGAGATAATCAGTTAACACCCTTGATTATTCAAAAGGCTGAAAGCAATAACAGGAAAAAATCTATCGCTAATCTGGTTAAAGTTTTATTTCCTGCGAATGAGTTTGAATATTCTGAATTTAATTATGCGGGGCACAAAATCGTTTCAGCGAAAACTATTGACAATCGAAAATCGATAAATTATTGTTTTGCCTCAGGTTTATTAATTGCAAGTACAAATTTGGTTTTGGTACAACAATCAATTTTGCAGTTGAATGATCCGGGAATCATAAACAATTCATCTTTTAAAAGGCTTACCGAAACATTTACATCCGAACCTGATATTGCATTCTTTATCAATCATAAACTGTTTCCTGATGTACTTCTCGAAAATATTAACAGTAGTTCATTATCAGAGGTCAATGAATTTGGTGAAAGTGTAAAAAGAAACCATTATCGGAATATTCGCGATTTTAAAAAATATGCGTCATGGAGTGAATTGGAAGCAAGATTTGATGAACATGATATTATCATGGAAGGATTGACAATTGCCAGCGACACAACAAACGACTTCCTGGCAGTATTTGAAAAACAGGAAGCCAGAAAATCAGGGGCAGGTGAAATTCTTACGGCAGACATATCATTTTATACATCTTATTCATTTTCCAATAAATCATTATTCTTCAAAAACCTGGAGAACTATTTTGCACATGGTGGTTCATTTTACAAAAGGGAGGACGGAATTAGAAACATTGAATCAGGTCTGAGAATTGATTTTAAAGAAACTTTTCAGCGATTGGTAAAAAGCGAAATTATTGTGGCGACAGGAAAAATACCGAAGGATAAAGGTGAAATAACTAACTACTTTATTCTGGATGTTGAAGGAAAATCTAAATCCGAAAATCTGCTGGACTCGGTTTTAAATAATTATGCAAAAAGAAAAGATATTCAAGCCCAGGATTTCAAATCAGAATTGGCGGTTAATGAGTTAAATAATTTTGAAATTATCAAATTCCCTTATCCTTCTTTCCCGGGAATATGGCTGGGTAAACCATTTAATTTTATTCGTGCGGAATATGCTGTTTTTTATGGGGGATATCTGGTCTTTTGTAATTCGCAGGATGGATTAAAGAGTTACCTTTCAAATAAGGTGAATGAAAATAGGTTGGCAGAAAATTATAGATATCAGAGAGCCACAGGGAATTTAAACAGCAGGGCAAATATCAGCACATTTATCAATTTTGAAACGGGCATAAATTTTAGCGATGAACTGTTGAATCTAAGGGTAAACAGAAAACTGAAAAAGAAACAAGATGTTTTACAGAGGATTCATGGATTGGTCTGGAATGTAAGTGAGGCAAAAACAGGATTTGCCAATGAAATCATCATGGTTTTTGATGATGGGAAAAGTGAAGAAGAACTTTTGATAAATCCAGGTTCTACAGTTAAGGGCGGCAATTCTACGGCGCAAAATGTGGGTTGGCATACGAATATTGGAAAACCTTATATTACTAAACCGGTTTTAACAACAAATCATTCAGACAAAAATAACCGGGAAATAGTTGTTCAGGATAAATCGAACGAATTGTATCAAATCAGTAGTGAAGGAAAGATCAATTGGTCTTTTGAGGTGGGAGAGCCAATTCTGAGTGAAATTTTTCAGGTGGATTATTTGGCCAATGGCAAGT
Source organism: uncultured Prolixibacteraceae bacterium (assembly GCA_913063265.1). Lineage (GTDB taxonomy): Bacteria > Bacteroidota > Bacteroidia > Bacteroidales > Prolixibacteraceae > Draconibacterium. The sequence continues at coordinate 23,080 of CAJXZG010000051.1, forward strand.
TGCAATACCTGTTTAATACAAAAAGTAAATTGTTTTTGGTAGATAGAAACGGAAAAAATATTGAAGGATTTCCGGTGAATTTTGCCTCTGAAGCAACTGCTGGTGTAAATGTTTTTGATTACGATAACAAGCGTCAATACCGATATTTTGTGCCGTGCAGGGATAAGAAAATAGCTGTTTACGACTACAAAGGAAAACCAGTTTCAGGTTGGACTTTCGGTGGAACAGGTTCCGAAGTAACAACCCCTGTCGAACATTATCGAATCAAGGGAAAAGATTATATTGTTTTTAAAGATGAGCAAACAGTTTATATTCAAAACCGGAGAGGAGAGGACCTTGCAAAAGTGAATATAGAAAACGGGAATTCTGAAAATCCAATTGTTTTGAATCCGATCACAAAAAATGAAATCATTATCACCGATGAAAAAGGCAAAATCCATATTATTGGTTTTGATGGCTCAACAAGAGAAATAAATGCAGGTAAATTTGATGATGATCATTTGTTTACTGTCGCCGATCTAAATGGAGATAAAAATCTGGAGTTTATCTTTATTGATGGTAAAAAGCTATCGGTTGTTTATGAAAAAGGGAATGAAAAGTTTTCAAAAAGGTTTAAAGGAAATATTAAGCACCGACCAAATATTTACCATTTTGGAGCCAATAATAAGAAAATAGGAATAACTGACTCAAGAGCAGGAAAGATATTCTTGCTGGATATAAACGGGCAAAATCATTCCGGATTTCCACTGAATGGAGCAACTGAGTTTAGTATTGGAAAAGTAAAACGAACTTCGAAAAAATTAAATCTGCTTGTTGGAAGTAAAAATGGCGTTCTTACAAATTACCGCTTAGATTAGTTTTTCTCAAAAACATAAATTACAGAACTGCATTTGGCCGGATTAACTATGCTTTTAAGCCACGAAATCTTTCCATGAAAGATTCCAGCAAATAATGCCATTTTCGATTTTTTGTATTTCTCGCTTAACATTGAAACATAAACGAATCAAATGGCATGGTGTGTAATGTCAATCGTTTAAAATCATATTTTTATAAAAATCCTCCCAAATATAAAAATCAGTCTAACTTTCTACTTAACCTTTCTATGGAGTAAAATTGTTTTTATAACTTAGTTGCAAAACGTTTGTATATTTGTGTTAGAATTGGAACGTTATGAAAGTTATTTTAGACATAAAAGATAATAAAGCTGAATTTGTATTAGAGCTGTTAAATAGTTTATCATTTGTAAAAACCAAACCTATTTCGGGTGAAAAAGCAAAATTGTTGGAAGAAATAAAAGAAGCAACCGACAATATAAATCTACATAAAGAAGGAAAAATAAAAGCTAAACCGGCTCGCGAATTGCTTTCGATGATTGATTAATTTTTCTCAAATACATAAATCACCGAACTACATTTAGCCGGATTCACAATACTTTTTAACCACGAAATTTTTCCGTGTAAAATACCGTTAAACAAAGCCATTTTCGATTTTTTGTATTTCTCGCTTAACATTGAAACATAAAACGAATCAAATGGCATGGTGTGCATTGATGCTAATTTGAATCCATATTTTTCTCCAAACTGTTTCATCTGTTTTGGAGCAAAATGCCAGATATGACGGGGTACATCGTAAGCAGCCCAGAATTGTTTATAATGTCTGGCATCATATGATTCGTGATTAGGGACGGCAATAATCAGTTTCCCGTCTTTTCTGAGTACACGTTGAAATGCTTCCAGGTTACTTTTCAAATCGTGAATATGTTCCAGGACGTGCCAGAGAGTAATTACGTCAAATCTATTAACTTCAAGCTTAAATAAATCTTCAGTTGGAAGATTATCGAGTCCAAATTCTTTTTTTGCAAAATCCCTGGCATTTTCACTTTTTTCAGTACCGGTTATATGCCAGCCAAATTCTTTCATTTTGTTAAGAAAAAAACCGGTTCCGGTTCCCACATCCAGAATATGCCCGTTTCGAATGCCTGTTACTTTTTCAACCAGTCTTCTTTTTCTTCCCAACATGTAATTTCTAACCGAATGATATACTGAATTTACCAGTCCTTTTGAAGTGTTAGAGTGTGAAATATATTCTTCCGATTGATAATAGCTTCCAATATTATCTTCATCTTCTATGTTTTCTGTGATTTTAAATCCACACGAATCACATTGTTTGATTTGAAATTCTTCTCCTGAAACAAAAAAGTCAGTGCAGCTTAAAAAGTCAGAAAATTTTTCACTGTCACAAACCGGGCAAATTGGAACGTTGAATTTTGACATGGTTTTTTAAAATTTGGCGCAAGATAAAATTTAATTATCTCGAACGAAAATACGGTTCATTATTTTATTCTGAAAGTAACTCTTACCTGGTATTCCAGTTGCATGTTCTGCACTTCATTAATACTTTCAGGAGCCATATCAGCCGATTTAACCATCATGGCATTTGTTCTCATTGGTCTTATAAAATTGTCGTAAACCTCCGAAATTGAAATAACTTCACCAAGTTCACTGCCAATACTTTCAACCATTAATATTGCCTTCTCCATTGCATTTTTTAAAGCATCAGTTCTTACCTGGTTTTGAAATTCTTCAATTTTAGAATGATTTAATTTGCCTATACTCATGTACTTTATTCCTTTCGGATCAACAGTTTGCACAAGTTGGTTAATGGTGGCAAGGTCAGCTACTTTTATTTCAAACTGTTTACTGAATAAAAACTCTTTTCCCTGATGCCGGTTATAATTCCCCAGACTCTTAACTTTTATATCTTCTTTTTTAATGCCGGCTTCTTTGAGTTTTTTTATCAAGGCATCTTCAATCTCCACAAGCGGAACTTTGGTTTTATAATCTTTAAATTCTTTTTTCTTCTCAAACTCTTCTTGCCAGTATTCTTCAATTCCAATCAGAAAAGTAATTTCATCCGGTTTGATTTCCATTCCTGATTTACCATTGACTTCAATGGTTCTTTCTGAAATATTGTTTTGTCCCCAAACAAAAAGATTACAAATCAAAAAACCAATTAAAAAGAAAGATTTTGTTTTCATTTTCCTCAAATTTTAATAAGCCACAATTTAAAACAAAAAACCACGAAAACTATTGTTCCCGTGGTTCAATATAATTGATAAAATTTATCCTAAACAATAAGCATTGCATCTCCGTAAGTACCAAAGCGGTAATCTTCTTTAAGTGCCATTTGGTAAGCTTCCATTACAAAGTCGTAACCACCAAAAGCTGCAACCATCATTAATAATGTTGAATAGGGCAGGTGCAAATTGGTAATCATTGAATTCGCCACACTAAATTCATATGGAGGGAAAATGAACTTGTTGGTCCAACCTTCAAAGGGATTCAAATAACCTTGTGTTGAGACTGAACTTTCCATAGTCCGCATTACTGTGGTTCCAACTGCACAAATATTCTTTTTGTTTTCTTTGGCTTCGTTCACCATTTTACAGGCTTCGTCTTTTATCCAGATTTGCTCGGAATCCATTTTGTGTTTTGTCAAATCTTCAACATCAACACTTCTGAAATTTCCAAGCCCCACATGAAGTGTAATATAGGTAAAATCTATCCCTTTAATTTCAAGTCGTTTTAAAAGCTCACGACTAAAATGTAATCCTGCTGTTGGTGCAGCCACAGCTCCTTCATGTTTTGCAAAAATAGTTTGATACCTGTCTTTATCTTCTGGTTGAACAGGGCGATTAATAAATTTTGGAAGAGGAGTTTCACCCAAACTGTATAAAGTTTGTTTAAATTCATCGTATGGGCCATCAAATAGAAAACGCAGAGTTCTACCTCTTGAAGTAGTATTGTCGATTACCTCGGCAACCAACAAGTCATCCTCTCCAAAATAGAGTTTATTTCCAATTCTGATTTTTCTCGCCGGATCAACCAAAACATCCCAAAGTCTTTGTTCGCGGTTTAACTCACGTAACAAAAAAACTTCAATTTCGGCACCGGTTTTTTCTTTATTACCGTATAAACGTGCCGGAAATACTTTGGTATCGTTAAATACCATTACATCTTTATCATCGAAATAATCAAGTACATCTTTAAACAATCTGTGTTCAATTGTTCGTTTGGCACGATTGAGTACCATCAGTTTTGATTCGTCTCTGTTGTATGCTGGGTGCAAGGCAATTCTTTCCGGGTCTAATTCAAATTTGAACTTTGATAACTTCATATGATTGTTTTTATGTATTGTTTATTTGCTTTGTTGTAATTGTAATATTAGTTGGTTTAATATTTTAACAATAAGTAAACGCTTTATACTTCAATTGGTTTCAAAATGAACTAAATTTTCTAAAAAATAGTCAACTGTCATTGCATTTTCAATTTTAAACTCTCCAATTCTGGTTCGTTTTAAACCCGTTAAATATGCACCACATTTCAACTCTTCGCCAATATCTCGCGCAAGTGACCTGATGTAAGTGCCTTTGCCACAAACTACCCGAATTGAAACTTCAGGTAATTTGATAGAAAGTAATTCAATTTCTCGTATAACAATTTTTCGGGGTTGAAGTTTTAACTCTTCCCCTTTTCTTGCGTAATTAAATGCTCGTTTCCCTTTAACTTTGACGGCCGAAAATACAGGAGGAACCTGTTCGGTTTCACCTTTAAATTTTTCTAAGACCCGGGTTACCAGTTCTTCCGTAACAAAAGAATACTCTTTTTGGCTGTCTTCTTTCGTTTCCATATCGAAAGATGGTGTTGTTGCTCCTAGTTTTAAAGTGGCAATGTATTCTTTTTCACCAGCCTGGTAGTGCTCGATCTTTTTTGTGGCTTTCCCGGTGCATAAAATCATTAATCCGGATGCCAGTGGATCCAGTGTTCCCGCATGTCCAACTTTAAGCTTTTTTATTTCCAGTTTTCTGCAGATAGCAATTCTAATTCTTCCTACCAGATCAAACGAAGTCCATCCGATGTTTTTATTAAACAATAAAACCTCGCCACTTTTAAAATCGTAAGACTTTTTGAAATCCTGCATTTATAATCAACTAAAATACAATGGTTTGATGTAGTTTGTTTAAGTAAGGCTGCAAAGATAGTAAAAACCAAACTTTCGCAAACAATAATTGGGGAAATATAATTTTATGCTTATCTGTTAATTTTCAGCTAATAAATTATTTACTTTTTGGTTTTTTCATGATGGCATATATCTCCAAAGCAAAACCAATTAATAAAATTAGAGGAGCAAGTGTTATTCGTCTGAAACTAAAAATTTCGGGATTAAAAACGTTTGGATCATCGCTACCTCCGCCTGCCATTAAAATAAAACCAACAACTATTATTGCAAATCCGATTGCCATAAGTTTGTAGTTTTCTTTTCCCAGTGCAAAGCCGGTAGTTTCTTTTGACTCTTTTTTTACCATTTTATTCTTTTTTCGACGGGACAAAGATAATTAATAAAACATTTCATCAAATTTCATACTCAGGAATTTATTTACAGCAAAAAAAGTAGATAAATAAGAGAACAATAATCCAAGTATGAAAACTCCCAGAAAAACTATTCCTGTTGGGTACAATACTTCAGCCGAGATTAAACCTTGCAATTCATTTCGGTAGAGATACATTCCAACGATAAGTAGAATATTTGCAATAACTGCTCCGTAAAAACCTACTAACATACTTTGTTTCAGAAATGGTTTTCGAACAAAAGAATTGCTTGCCCCGACCATTTGCATGGTATTTATGGTAAATCTTTGAGAATAAACAGAGATACGAATTGTATTATTTATTAAAGCAACAAAAATGATGGTTAGCAAAATGCTGATTATAAGCACAAAAAGAGTTATTTTTCTGATGTTCTGATTTATGACTTCTACCAGGTCTTTTTGATAAAAAACTTCTGAAACCTGTGGGTAGGCCAACAACTTTTTTTCAAGTATTTGCAAAGTATCTGAGCTTGTATATTGTGCAAATAGTTTTACTTCAACCGATTCGAATAAAGGATTATAACCTAAAAATCCAGTAAAATCCTCACCCAGTTGTTCCGTAAGTTCCTTACTGGCAGTTTCCTTGTCAACATAACGTGTTGATTTTACAAAAGTACTTTTTTCAAGTTTGTCCAGCAGTTTTTTTACATCTGCTTGTTTTGTATTGTCTTCCAAAACCAGAGTAAAGCCGATCTGCTCCCTTACATATTCCGACAGTTGGCGTCCATTGACCAGTATTATGCCCAATAATCCCAGCATGGTAAGAACCAGCGAAATACTTATCAGTGATGTTGCCCACGAATTAAATATTCGTTTATTTAATTTCTTTGGTTTCGACTCTTTCATTTATTTTTTACAAAAACAGAATTGCCTTTCTGTGCCACGCAAAAGTAAAAAAATGATAGCTCAGTGAAAAGGAAAACAACAGATAAATCAAATTTAAAATTACAGATCGTTTTCAATTTATTCGAAACAAAAAGAAGCCTTACAATCTTTTCGTTAACAACTACTTAATAAGCATAAAAAATAGTTGTAAATTTTTGGAAATAAGAAAAAAGGGAATACTTTTGCAGTCCCGATTATTATCCTTAGAAATAAGGAGTGTAAATAGTTGATTTTCTTTAAGGTAAAGATTTTATTAATAAAAATTCCGTTGCAATAAAATTCGATACTTTTCAGGAATCAAAAGTTTTTAATAACAAAAATTATAAAAAAAGTGGACACACTTAGTTATAAAACGATTTCAGCAAACAATGCGACTGTTAACAAAGAGTGGATAGTTGTTGATGCTGAAGGACAGGTATTAGGACGTTTGGCAAGTAAGGTTGCCAAAATTCTTAGAGGGAAAAACAAACCATCATTTACTCCACATGTTGATTGTGGTGATAATGTAATTGTAATAAACGCTGAAAAAGTTGTATTGACCGGTAAAAAAATGAGTGATAAAGTTTATGTTCGTCACTCAGGTTATCCCGGAGGTCAACGTACGCAAACTCCTGCCGAAGTTTTAGCAAAATATCCTGAAAGATTGGTTGAAAAAGCCGTAAAAGGAATGTTGCCCAAAAACAGATTAGGCAGAAAGTTATTTTCAAATTTACATGTGGTAATTGGTGCTGAGCACAAATATGAAGCTCAACAACCAAAAGTTGTTGATTTAAACACGATTAAATAGTCAAGATGGAAGTAGTAAATACATTAGGACGAAGAAAAACAGCAGTTGCACGTATATACCTCAGCGAAGGTAAAGGCAACATCACTATTAATAAAAGAGATTACAAAGAGTATTTTCCATCAAGTATTCTTCAGTACATCGTTCAACAACCTTTGAACGTAATTGGAGTAGCTGATAAATATGATATCAAAGTAAATCTTGATGGTGGAGGTCCAAAAGGACAGGCTGAAGCATTGCGTTTAGCTATCTCACGTGCCTTAATCGAAATTGATGGTGAATCAAGAAAAGAATTGAAAGCTGCAGGTTTCCTTACTCGTGATCCTCGTCAGGTTGAGCGTAAAAAACCAGGACAACCAAAAGCAAGAAAACGTTTCCAATTCTCAAAACGTTAATATTAATTATTCATTATTATGGATCTAAAACGGTTGAGACTTCCGTGATTTGCGGGACTACTCAGCGGTTGCTTTTAGGAACATAACAAAAGTAAAAAGATGCCAAGAACAAATTTTCAAGAATTATTGGATGCAGGTGCTCACTTTGGTCACCTGAAAAGAAAGTGGAATCCGAACATGGAACCATACATTTTTATGGAGAAAAACGGAATCCACATTATTGATCTGCAAAAAACGATCGTAAAAATCGACGAAGCTGCAAATGCAATTAAACAAATTGCAAAATCAGGTCGTAAAGTTTTATTCGTCGCTACAAAAAAGCAAGCGAAAGAATTGGTTGCAGAATTAGTTTCAGACGTAAATATGCCGTACGTAACTGAGCGCTGGCCAGGTGGTATGCTTACCAACTTTCCTACAATCAGGAAAGCTGTTAAGAAAATGAATTCCATCGAAAAGATGGGTAAAGATGCTGCATGGGACAACCTTTCGAAAAGAGAAAAATTACAAATCACCAGACAACATGCTAAACTGGAAAAAATGTTAGGAAGTATCTCTGATCTTTCACGTTTGCCGGCAGCGTTGTTTGTGGTAGATGTAATGAAAGAAAAAATTGCTGTACGCGAAGCGCAACGCCTTGGAATTCCTGTATTTGCAATGGTTGATACAAACTCAAATCCAGAGGATGTTGATTTTGTAATTCCTGCAAATGATGATGCCTCACAGTCAATAAAGCTTATAGTTGGTGAAATGACCGACGCTATTCGTGAAGGTTTGAATGAGCGTAAACACGAAAAAGAAGCCGCTGAGGGAGATGAATCAGCTGAAACACCGAAAAAAGCAAAGAAAAAAGCCAAAGCTAAAACGGAAGAAAAAGCTGAAAAAGAGGAAGAGGCTAAAACAGATAAAGAATAGCATTTCTACTAGAATATTTTAAACTTAAAAAAGAAATTGAATTATGTCGTTTACAACTGCAGATGTAGTTAAGTTACGTAAATTAACAGGCGCAGGGATGATGGATTGTAAAGGTGCCCTCGCTGAAGCAGAAGGTGATTTTGACAGAGCTTTGGAAATCATCCGTGAAAAAGGAAAATTAGTAGCCAGTAAACGTGCCGACAGAGAAGCTTCTGAAGGTGTGGTTTTGGCAAAAGTTACTGCTGATAATAAATTGGGAGGTTTGGTTGTATTGAATTGCGAAACAGACTTCGTAGCTAAAAATGAAAACTTTATAGCGTTTGCTGAAAGTATTCTTGATAAAGCATTAGAAAATAATGTGGATAGTTTGGATGCACTGAAAGCTGTGGATTTAGACGGAAGAACAATTGAAGCCCAGGTTACTGAGCAAACCGGTGTTATCGGTGAAAAAATTGAACTTTCACATTATTCTAAAGTGGATGCAGACAAGGTTGTTCCTTATATTCACCCTGGAAATAAACTGGCTACTTTGGTTGGTTTTAACAAAGAAGAGGTTGATGCAGAAGTAGCAAAAGACGTTGCAATGCAGGTTGCTGCAATGGCTCCTGTTGCTGTTGACAAAGATTCTGTACCACAGGAAGTAGTTGATCAGGAATTAAAAGTTGCTAAAGAAAAATTTCGTTTGGAAGGTAAACCGGAAGCAATGTTGGATAAAATTGCACAGGGTTCATTAAATAAATTCTTTAAAGAAAATACACTCTTGAACCAAACTTACGTAAAAGACGGAAAAATCTCTATCAAAGATTTCCTTGCACAAAATGATAAAGATCTTACAGTTACTTCATTCGAGCGTTATACTTTGAATGTGTAATTATTAAGAAATACGATATTAAAAAAGCTACCAATTCAGGTAGCTTTTTTTTTTGCATTATTGCAGGCGTATAGACTCCATGAAAGTCTGCTGGATTTGTAATCCACACTTACTGTATAATTCACACATACTTTTCCCGCCGGAGGCCATCATTTTTGGCTTAACCCAAAAACGAAGCAAAAAACTCAAGGCTGATTTTTATCTTCACCCATAATCTTCACAAAACCTAAGTTCAATGAAGTGATTTCCTCGCTCACTCGGAACTTCTCCATTTTACTAAGGTTTCGCTTTGATTCCGGGATTGATAAAAATAGGCCTTCTCACGCAGTAAAGTCAAGTTTATATTTACCCCACAAACTTGCTCCAAATTACCATTGCTTTTTTACTTTTTTATTGATGAAAAACTACTCTTACAATAATAAGAAATACCCAACCCTTGTGCGGGCACGTCAAAAATCCGTCAATCGGGCCACGCCGAAACAATGAAAAAACGCTAAGGTTATTTTTGACAAGATTTTTGGTTCCTTTTCATCGAATGGAAAAGGAACTGCCCTTCCGGCATTAGGAAATTCCTGGTAGGGAAGATATTTAATCCAATCTGAATGACCTTAATCTTAAAACCAATCAAAAGAATGAAACAGATTTACTGATATTTATGAAAACGTCCAAATGCCCTATTGAGAAAACATTTCATTATTATTCCACTCCACCTACTTTTCAGTTTGATCCTAAATTCTCAATTAAAAGTTTATCTTATTCTAATACCCAGAAAAACCGTAAATTGAATAGTACCTATGCCCTTGTACGAAACCTGTTCAGTCTCCTGGGGTTTTTGCACAAAACTTGGGAAATAAGCTATTTCGAACGACGGTTTTATAGTATTGTATCTTCTGGCATTAGGCTGAAATCCAATTAGTGCACCATAATAGAAAAAGTCAAAAAATTCTTTCCCGTTTTGATTTACATTATCGGTATATTCAGGAATATTTTCGTTTAATCCATAAACAGTTTTGGTTCCCTTGGTTTTGGTTATCATATTAATACCTGCAATTCCACCGGCCCACCAAAAAGCTTCAGTTGTACCTGCAAGTTTTGCCTGGTATAATACTTTAACATAAGCATTTAGCGATTGATGATTTAAGTTAAAATCTTTTGTAGCTTTTTCATACTCTGTATATCTTTCTTCCTTAAAGAAGTTATAAGCTACACCGGGATTAATACTCATTCTCTTTTTTAACCTGATTTCTATAGGGAAAGGTTTCTCTAAAGATACGGTAGGGTATCCTTTTATCGTATGATAGTTCGGATTGGTGCTATTGTCCTGGTCAAGCACATACATATAACCAACACCGGTTTTAAGGTCGGGACTTATTTGCCCCTTGCCGGCAAATGACAACGCCACAAGCAGTATAAAGAAGGCAATATATTTCATTTTTTTACGAGAATAGGTTTGTAAATCGATATAAAATTAGTTTTTTATTCCATAATTTACAATCCAGTCGCTTAAAATCTTTAATACTTTGGGTGATATAGTTTCTTCAATTTGAGCATATTCCGCAACAGCTCCTGTTTCGCAGCTTTGAAAAAGATGGTTTAGGTTTTCCAGTTCCATTGTTTTGAAATTATTGTTTCCTCCTTCTTTAAGAGCTTTTTCAATGGCTGCCAGATTTTCTTTCGGAGGTACCTGTAAATCTTTACTTCCGATTAACGCCAGTACCGGACATTTTAATTTTGTTAGTGCCGGGTATGGATCATAAGTTATAAAAAATCGGAACCATGAGGAATTTAGTCCTTTGATATTTGAGTCTACTGCTTTCTTTTGCTCAGCATTCATTGATTGATAATTTCCATTGGTAAAAGTTTCCTGTAATCTTTTATTTCGTTTTAATGAATCGTTTTCATTTAAGAGAATCTCAAAAATGGATTTTTGCAGCTTAACTTTTTGATTTACCTGCTCCTCATTCATTCCGGCTGCTTGGTTTAGCAATTCTACCTGTTTAACAATTATCTGTTCTCCGCTTATTCCGGGGCCGGCAAGCATTACAATAAAAGCAACATCTTGTTTTTGATTGGCAACCATTGGTGCAATCAATCCACCTTCGCTGTGACCGATTAATCCGATGTTTTTATTCGAAATCTCTTTTCTGTTTTTAAGAAATTCAATTCCGGCAAGTACATCTCCTGCATAGTCTTCACTTGTTGCTTCCGTGGTTCCATTTTCAGAACCACCTACACCGCGATCATCAACACGTAATACGGCAATTCCATTTCTTGTGAGGTGGTCAGCAATTACAAAAAAAGGTTTGTGTTCAAAAATGGTTTCATCCCGGTCTTGTGCTCCGGAGCCGGAGATGAGAATTACTGCCGGGCAATTTACAGCATTTTCAGGTGTGGTTAATGTTCCGGCCAGTTTTAATCCTGATTTTGAGTTGACATATTCAACTTCTTCAACCAAATATGGGAAAGGCGGTTTAGGAGTTTGTGGCCGTTTTATTTCAGTTGTTGCTTCAGATTTATTAAGAGTGAGAGGGAAAGTCATGCCACTTTGTTTCCAATTGCCATCAACAAGCGAATCTGAAATTATCTTCCCGGAAAATTTTCCCATAATCATGGCAACGTTAAGAAACAGACTGTCTTTTTTTATCAGGGTTTCACTTACAGGTAAATCTTTTGCTCCCTGCATGGGAACATCCATTTTGGTAGAAAGAATATTGTTTTTATCTTCCGAAATCTTGAAAATAATCTCAAGCTTTGTTCCTTGTACATCAAGTGAACCACTCCAGTTTCCAGTTAATTTTTCATTGCTTTGAGAAAAAACTGGAAAAGTTGGAATCAGAATAATAAAAAGGAGAAAGGTTAAAAGTTTCATTTTTGGTATTTTGAAAACAAGATACAAAAATAACCATGCTTTACATATTGAGGATTTCACTTTAAGTGAAGCCCTAAAAGGAGGAATGATATCTTTAGCTTATTTAGGGATTGTTTATTTTATTAATTCCTATTATTACAGAAAACTGAAAAGCATTTCGCTTAGAATCTTGTGTATTGGCAAAGTTTGGGAAAAATGAAAATTCAAAAGTAGGAATGACAAAAGAATCTGAGATATTTGGACCGATTCCAAACAAAAAACCGTAGTAAGATGAGTTAAAGAAAATATTTCCGTCTAAAATAGATATATTTTTTTTGTTTAATGTTTTTATAGTTTCCGACCATAAATAAACTCCAAGGTTCAATCCTCCATACAAGATTAATTCGTTGCCCACATTTTTTGTGCCGATCAACATTTTGGAATTTACTGAAATTGCCTTATGAATACTTTTATATTCATACCAACCACCCAACGCCTCCGACTTATACATTTCACTAATTCTGTTATAATTTAATCCGGGTCGAACGGATATAAAAACAGGTTTTTCATCAAGAAAGTTAAAAGGTTTCTCTACCTGAATATTAAATCCTAATAATGAAGGCAGGAATCGATCTTTATTATTATCAAACAGAGAAAAACCAGCTCCTGCGCTTATTAAAGTTTTTTGTTGAGCGATTAACTGAAATGAAAAAAGAATTATTAGTGAAAATGTAAAAATGAATTTCATAAAGGTTTGTAAATAATGCTGAATAAATGTAATTATTTCAATTTATAAAATCCTCATGATATTGAGGGTTTCATTTGAAATGAAGCCCTTAATAAGGAAAGCGAAATCCTTATTCGGAAATTTCCCCATATCCACCACCTCCGGGTGTTTCAATTGCAAAACTGTCACCTGCTTCGAGATTGATATTCTGTATCGATTCTAAAACAATCACCCCGCCATTTTTCCGAATCACTTTTTGTTTTCCCGGTAAGCCCGGTTCTCCTTCATTCAAACCAAAAGGACCCGATTTTCTGCGTTGTGTCAGCACCGAAAGATTAACCGGTTCTAAAAAAGTAAGTACACGTTTTACACCATCTCCTCCATTAAATTTCCCTAAGCCTCCTGAGTTCTTTCGTATACTAAATTCCTCCAAACGAACAGGATAACGATGTTCCAAAATTTCAGGATCAGTTATTCGTGTATTTGTCATATGATGATGAACCGCACTGGCACCATTAAAACCATCTCCGGCTCCACAACCTCCACAAACAGTTTCGTAGTATCCAAATTTTGAGTTTCCAAAAAGTGTGTTGTTCATGGTACCCTGACTGGCAGCAACCACCCCAAAGGCTTTTAACAAGGTATCAGTTAAACGCATGCTGATTTCCACATTTCCCCCAACAACTGCCGGACATTTTTGAGGATCTTCATCAAAATCAGGATTTAAGATGCCAGTGGGTATTTTAAACTTTACCGGCTCCAAAAGTCCGTCGTTTAAAGGAATAGGCTCGTTCAGCAACAATCTCAAAACATAAATGGTAACACTTTTTACAATGGCTTCCGTGGCATTCATATTTCTGCTGTGAACCGGAGCACTCCCTGTAAAATCAAATTTGGCATTGCCATCTTTTAATTCGATTGTAACTTTTAAAGGAGAACCATCATCAAGAAACTCTGTGGCAGAATACATTCCATTTGCAAATTTTGTTAAAGTTTCCTTCATTTTTAAAGCAGCATGTTCCCGCAATAAATTCAGGTAAGTTTGAACCGTTGAAAGAGAGTGAGATTTTATCAATTCAAGAAAAGCAATTGAACCATTTTTATTTGCGGCCAATGCAGCATTTAAATCAGCAAGGTTTTCTTCGATAGAACGTGTTGGATATTTGCTTTCCTGCAATATTTTTCTCATTCCGTCCCAGTTTACCTTTCCCTTATTTACCAGGTAAAACGGTGAAATTACTACTCCTTCTTCTTCCAGGTTTTTTGCATTGGGTGGCATAGAGCCGGGGCTAATTCCTCCTATCTCAGAATGATGTGACCGGTTCACCACAAAAGCAACCCTTTGCCCTTGATAAAAAACCGGACTAACTACCGTAACATCCGGTAAATGCGAACCTCCGTATTTGGGATGGTTAGTAACAATCGTGTCTCCTTCTTCAAAATCATATTGATTTATCAGCGAACGAACACAAACTCCCAAACCACCCAAATGCACCGGAATATGCGGAGCGTTGGCAACCAGTCGTCCATCGGCATCAAGCAAAGCACAGGAAAAATCGAGACGCTCTTTTATATTTACTGAGAGCGCTGTGCGTTGCAGCAACGCACCCATATTTTCGGCAATGGCCATAAAACGATTGCTAAAAAGTTCGAGCTCTGTTTCGCGGGTCTGAGGTTTTGATTCCTGATGATTTTGTAATTTATTTTTCAAAAGGGCTGTACCGTTTGATTCAAGTATTAATTGCCATCCCATTTTTAAAAAAGTAGTCGAAAAAATGTCGGCAAACAAAGCCGGCCCATGAATTAAAGCACCTGCCTGTAATTTCTTTCTGACATAGACCTTTGTTTTATCCGGCTTTTGAGAATAAGGTTTGGGAACATATTCAGCTGTGACGACATCGTTTTTTATTTTTTGCGGTTTTTCAACCGAAGCAATTACTCGGATGGCCTCCACTTCAATTTCACGGTTGGTTACTTTGTGTCCAAACACTTTTTCATACTGTTCAAAAAAATCTGAAATTAAACTGCCGTTTTCGATGAATGGAATTTCAAGACTTGAATCCTGTCCTTTAAATCTTAGGAAAACCATTTTTTGACGAATGCTGATTTCTTCCTTTTTAAATCCTTCGGAAAGCAGTTTTTCTTGTGCTTCAATTTCAATTTTAGCAAACCAATCCCGAATTTTATTTTTTATACCCTTATAGTTTTGCAGCACCTGTTTTTCTGCAAATCTTTCTACTGTGGCATTTCCTATTCCATAAGCACTTAGCAGGCCAGCATCGGCAGGTAAAATGATATTTTCAATACCGAGGATTTCAGCAATTTCGCATGCGTGCAAACCACCGGCACCTCCAAAAGCTACCAATGCAAATTCTTTAGGATTGTAACCTCTTGATATGGAAATTTTACGAATGGCTCCGGCCATAATTTCGTTGGCAATATCAATAAATCCCTTCAAAATTTCTTCTGCTGAATAAAGTTTGCCCGTTCCAATTTTAATATCCTGAATCAGTTTATTCAGCTTTTTACTTGCATCGTCTCTAAATACGGGGATTCCAAACTGACTGGTTTCGAGCCGGTTGAGCAAAAGGTTTACATCGGTAATTGTCAGTGGTCCACCAGCACCATAACATGCCGGGCCGGGAAATGCTCCCGCACTTTCGGGACCTACAAAAAGTTTGTAGCCATCAAAACCGCAAATCGAACCCCCACCGGCAGCTACCGTTTCAATGGCAATGGCCGGAGATCGGAA